>QVQE01000061.1 GCA_003584865.1 Methylococcales bacterium | reverse complement strand
AGTGATTGTTAAACATCACCGTCTAGGGTATCGTGCCAATGCCATGATTGTCTGGAATGTGCCCGAATGTTTAATCAAAGTATTAGGGCAACGCATCAGCCAATTTAGTTTTGTGACTTTATGTTATCAACGCCCTAAACAACCCGAATGGCCTTATAACCTGTATTGCATGATTCACGGCAAAGATCGGCAAACCGTATTAGCCCAGTTAGAACAACTGAATGCGGACTGTGGGATTGAGCATTTAGAGTCTGCTGTCTTATTTAGCCTGCGTTGTTTTAAGCAACGTGGCGCACTGTATCAACCAATTGATAAACCGTCTTTAGCACATGGATACTATTGACCGTTTAATCATTAATCAATTACAAAGTGATTTCCCTATTTGCGAAACCCCTTATCAAGTGGTTGCAGAACGCTTAGGTTTAACTGAAGCGTGCTTAATTGAGCGTCTGCAAGCATTATTGGATAATGGCACCCTCACCCGCTTTGGCCCTTTATATCATGCCGAACGTATGGGCGGTGCATTGACTTTAGCTGCGGTTAAAGTCCCTACCGAACGCTTTGCTGAGGTTACCGCGCTAATTAATGCCTTTCCTGAAGTCGCTCATAATTATGCCCGCAGTCATGAGTTAAATATGTGGTTTGTCATTGCGACTGAATCACTTGAACAACAACAAAAAACCATTACGGCTATTGAACAGCAAACCGGCTTAAGCGTCTATAACATGCCCAAGCTGAATGAATATTTTGTCGGCTTAAAACTAGAGGCTTAATGTTTACCCTGGATGAAACTGATTTAGCGATTATGCATGCCACACAATCGGGCTTGCCCTTAACTGCACGTCCCTATCATCATATCGCTGAACAGCTTGGTTTAAGTGCAGAAGACGTGATGAGCCGAATGGTCAACATGCAAGAACACGGCGTTATTCGCCGCATCGGTGCCGTACCCAATCACTATAAACTGGGTTATCGCTTTAATGGCATGACAGTATGGAATATTCCTGATGAAGTGATTGATGAACTGGGGGCAAAAGTCGGACAACTGGATTTTGTCAGCCATTGTTATCACCGACCCCGGCATTTACCCGAATGGCCTTATAATTTATTTGCCATGGTGCATGGTAAAAGCCAAGCAGCCGTTGATCAACAAATTAAGGTGATGAGTGAGTTGTTAGGGAAAGATAATCAAGGGCATGAGGTGTTGTATAGCTCCGAGATTCTTAAGAAGACTGGGTTCAGAAGTGGTGGTTAAGTTGAGTTGAGTTGATTAAATTAGCTCAAGCAATAACTAACTGAAAATAAAAGTAAGCGCTCAATTTTCGGCATAATTCACAACACACAGCCGGTCATGTCAGACTATCCCGAGGATAACTTTTTTGGGATTACTGATGACATCGACAGAAAAAACTCACAATCACGACTTTTGGAAACTTCACGTTGCGCAATGGCAAGCATCTGGGTTATCCCAGGCAAGCTATTGTCGACAGCAGGCATTGCATCCGCCCCAGTTTAGTTATTGGAAGCGTAAGCTTTGGGTGGCTTGTAATCCGGTTGAGCTGGAGCCTGTAGCAGGCTTTGCTCGGGTTCAGGTAGTCGCTGATAGTATTACACCCTCTTCGTCAGGTTTGTCCTTGTGCTTTCCTGATGGCATTCAGCTAAGGGGGATTACTCAGGGTAATATGACCTTGATTCAACAGTTGATTGAGGTATTACGATGACTTGTATCATGCGTCCCTCTTTAGAGCTCTCTGAAGTTTATATTTATAGGCAGGCTATTGATTTTCGCAAATCCCATCGTGGACTCGCGGCGATTGTTGAGACTGAACTCGGGCATAATCCGTTTGATGGTGGATTGTATGTTTTCACTAATAAGCACCATACTAAAATCAAATGTCTGTTCTGGGAAAACACCGGGTTTGTACTTTATTACAAGGCGTTGGTTGAGGATAGATTCAAGTGGCCGAAGGGAGTCAGGCTCTGATGACCTTAACGGGACAGCAGTTGAACTGGCTATTGGACGGTTACGATATTACCGTGATGAAGGCCATCAAACTCGACATTATGAGTCTGTTTTTTAAAGAAAAACCAGCATTATTGATTGAAATAAAGTATAATAGAGGCATGATTTTAAAGAACTTTCCTGCCTTAGAACACGATGATAGCTTGGCTTTTTTGTCGCCAGAGCTCATCGCTGATTTACTTGAAAAAGCGCAACGTGTCGATGAGGGTTAATCGAAGAAGCTTTAATGTAAAAAAGACTGATTTTTAAAATGCAACGGTGAAAGGCAGGGGTAGGAAATTGAAAGTTATGATAAGAATAATACAGCCAGTCGTCTCGATGGCGTAAAATCTCATCGAGACGACTGGCTGTTTTGTGTTTTATATGAGTTCGCCGCTAATCGTACAGTTGTTGCTTAAAAAAATAGTTCATCGTATAATTTTAACTGGCTTACTTGATCAAGCTAGCAACTCTATTCTAATAACTACCGGAGGTTCACTATGAAATGGGAAACACCAAGCTTTACTGACTTACGTTTCGGCTTTGAAGTTACAATGTACATCTACAACCGTTAAGCACTTTTCCTGACTTAATTGTCGGGAGCTACAATGGTCGGTATAAAGAAGGGGGTTCATAAGAGCCCCCTTTTTTTTTGCCTGAAAATCATTATTCCCGTATCATTTAAGCATTTCTTCTTAGGCTTTTAATCAATATGAAAATTAGAGTTCTTGGTTCAGGTGCGGGTGGTGGCTTTCCTCAATGGAATTGCAACTGCCATAATTGTCACCGTATACGTAACCACACCATGCAAGGTAAACCCCGCACTCAGTCGTCTATTGCGGTCAGTACTGACAATAAAAACTGGCTGGTTTTTAACACCTCACCGGATATTCGTGCGCAACTGGAAGCCTTCCCCGCTATTCAGCCCAAAGAAGGCATACGCGACACCGGTATCAAAGCGATCATGTTAATAGATAGCCAGATTGATCATACTACCGGCTTGTTAATGCTTAGAGAAGGCAAGCCATTGGAGGTGTACTGCACTGACATGGTTAAGCAAGACCTGACCACTGGCTTTCCTTTATTTAACATGCTGGAACATTATTGCACCGTTAATCATCATCCCGTGCCGGTGGATGGGAGTAGCTTTACGATTCCCGCGATTGCTGACTTACGCTTTTATACTCAAGCCTTAAAAAGCAAAGCACCACCTTACTCACCGCACCGCCATGATCCGCACGAAGGGGATAACATCGGTGTTATCATTGAACAAATATCAACCGGCAAAAAAGTATTTTATTCACCCGGTCTCGGCGAAATTGAACCGCATGTCATGGATGCCCTGCAAGCCGTTGATTGTCTATTGGTAGACGGTACATTCTGGACTGAAGATGAAATGTGTACTCAAGGCATTAGTCCTAAGAAAGCGCGTGAAATTGGGCATTTACCCCAATCAGGCCCAGGCGGTATGATAGAGGTACTGAATGGCGTTGCAAAATCACGGAAGATTTTGATCCACATCAATAACACCAACCCTATTTTAGACGAAGATTCCGAACCGCGTAAAATCTTGGATGCCGCTGGCATTGAAGTATCTTACGATGGTATGGAAATCGATTTATAGTAGTTACGATCGATAGTATTTAACAGAAGCCTACTTCTGACTCACACACATTGGAAATCACCATGAGCAATAACGATAATAAAGCATGGACAACAACCGAATTTGAAGCCGCCCTGCGCGGTATGGAAAAGTATTACCATATTCATCACCCTTACCACACCCTGATGAATGACGGAAAACTCACCCGTGAACAATTACAGGGCTGGGTCGCTAACCGCTTCTATTACCAAGTTAGTATTCCTATTAAAGATGCTAATATTTTAGCTAACTGTCCTGACCGGGAAACCCGTGCGAAATGGATACAACGTATTTTAGATCACGATGGACACCCCGGCGATCCAGGCGGCATTGAAGCCTGGATTCAATTAGGTATAGCGGTAGGTTTGACACGCGAAGATATTACCTCTTTAAAACACGTATTGCCAGGCGTGCGTTTTGCAGTGGATGCTTATGTTAACTTTGCCCGTAGAGCTGAATGGCATGAAGCGGCCAGTTCATCCCTTACTGAACTGTTTGCACCCAAAATCCATCAACAACGTCTGGATAACTGGCCTGAGCACTACCCTTGGGTTGATATCGAAGGCTACAATTATTTCCGTAAGCGTCTAACCGAAGCGCGTCGGGATGTTGAACACGGTCTAGCGATTACCTTGGACTGGTATAAAACCCGTGAACAACAAGACCGGATGATAGAGATATTAAAATTTAAACTAGATGTGCTATGGACAATGGCTGATGCCATGTATATGGCTTATATCAATGACATGCCTCCGTATTATAATATTGAAGCTTAGCTTGCTTTAGTGTTGATATAACAGGAAAGATGCGATGCAATGGTCAGAAGTAATTGATAATCCGTATTTTAAAAACTTGCCTTTTAAGATTGAGTTAAACCGCTATGGAAAAGTTGAAATGACCCCGGCCTCGAACAAACACGGACGGTTACAGTCACTTATCGGCACATTACTTGAGCGAAAACTCAAAAAAGGCGAAGCACTCACTGAATGCTCAGTGCAAACCACAGACGGAGTAAAGGTCGCCGATGTCGCTTGGTGTTCCAAAGCATTTATCAAACAATATGGTTATCAAACGCCTTATTCACACGCGCCTGAACTGTGTGTTGAAATCGTATCGCCTTCCAATTCAAAAGAAGAAATGACCAACAAAGTGCTGCTCTATTTGCAGGCAGGCGCAGAGGAAGTTTGGATTGTCTGGGAAAACGGTGTTGTTGATTATTATGGCAAGACGGGGAAATTAGAAGCGTCTGGATACGGTGTCAGTGTAAAACTGTAGTAAAATAAATAGCTTAACAAAAATAATATAAACTCAAAACCAAACATTAAAATGACCATAAACCCAGATCTACCTATTCATTTTTCCCGTACCCATCGCTTGCAATGGGAAGAAGCCCAACAAAAAAACGTCATTCTTTATCCAGAAGGCATGGTGGAACTTAATCAAAGCTCGGCTGAGATTCTAAAACTCTGTGATGGTACGCGCACGCTTGCACAAATTGTCAGCACCTTAGAGACGACCTTTAATACGTCTGGACTCACCAACGACATTACCGCTTTTCTAGAGGTTGCGATACAAAATGGCTGGATCAATCAAAACTAAACCCACACCACCTCGTTGGCTATTGGCAGAACTAACCTACTCTTGCCCATTACAGTGTCCTTATTGCTCTAATCCCATTGATTACACGCATTATCAAGCAGAGTTAAGCACTGAAGATTGGCTGCGAGTCTTGACACAAGCCCGTAAAATGGGCGCTGTACAGTTAGGCTTCTCGGGCGGCGAACCATTAACCCGTAAAGACTTGCCAGAACTGGTTAAACATGCCCGAGACCTAGGTTATTATTCCAATTTAATCACGTCGGGCTATGGCTTAACGGAAGAGAAAATCATCACCCTAAAAGAAGCGGGACTGGATCATATTCAAGTGAGCATTCAGGCCAGTAGCCAGGAATTAAATGATCATATTGCGGGTACAGCATCGTTTACTCACAAGCAAGAAGTCGCGCATCTTGTTAAAAAGCATGGCTATCCGATGGTGTTATGTGTGGTATTACACCGTGAGAATATTCATCAAATGCCAGAGATACTTGCTATGGCAGAAGAATTAGGGGCTGATTATCTGGAATTAGCCAACACGCAATATTACGGTTGGGCGCATATTAATCGGGACTTATTGTTACCTACCCAAGAGCAGTTTGAAAAAGCCGAAGCGATTGCCCAAGCCTTTAAAGAAAAAGTGACTGGTAAGATGAAAATCTATTACGTGGTGCCCGATTTTTATGAAGATCGCCCCAAAGCCTGTATGAATGGCTGGGGCACCACCTTTTTAACTATCGCACCCGATGGGGTTGCCCTACCCTGTCATTCGGCACGAGAACTCCCCGGACTTGACTGTCCCAATGTAAACGATTACAGCATTGAAGAAATCTGGAACGAATCTAAAGCCTTTAGTTACTTCAGAGGCACGGACTGGATGAAAGAACCCTGTAGCAGTTGTGACGAAAAAGAAAAAGATTTTGGCGGCTGCCATTGCCAGGCGTTCTTATTGACGGGTGATATGCATAATGCAGACCCAGTGTGTAGTAAATCACCTCATCATGGCGTGATTCAAGAGGCCATTGATTCAGCCGCTCAAAGTGCGTTATCAGCAAATGAAAAACCGCTAGTCTTTCGCAACAGTAAAAACTCAAAGCTATTATCTTAAGATAATGTCATAGCCAGAGGGGCTTTAACTAAATACTGTAGTTAAAGCCCTTGCATTTCCTGCTTCATCAGCTTTACTTTCATTATTTACTTGTGTACATTACGATAGTTATTAATCATAATTTATCACCCAGTAAACCCATCACCTCGTCAACATACACGCTGTCATCGTTGTCGAGAAGCTAATCTCATTGAGGCCGTTATGTTGTTGGAAATGAATGTAAAACTACGCCGAGGTCATTTTGACCTGAGCACACAACTCTCTATTAACGACACAACCATCGGCTTATTCGGTAAATCCGGCGCTGGAAAGAGTACCGTACTGGGTTTGATTGCTGGCACAATTCAGCCACAAAAAGGACAAATCATTCTGGATGGAAAGATTCTCTTTGATAGTTATAAAGGTATCTTCGTCCCTCGTGAGCACCGACCTGTAGGTGCCGTTCTCCAATTCGACTCGACTAATGCCAAAGAAACAGTTCGCGATAATTTAACCGATACCTTTAATCGAACGCTTAAACAGCGGCGTATTTTTAAGCTGGACTATCTAATTGAGCTTTTAGAGTTAGGGACTATCCTTGATCATGGCATTGAATTACTGTCTACTGGTGAACGTCAACGGGTTGCCTTGGCTCGCTCTTTACTTAAAGCCCCCAAGCTATTACTTTTAGACGAAACCTTTGCAGCCATTGGTAACGATTTCAGGAGACAATTGCTTCCTATTCTGAAGCGCTTGCAGTATGAAATGGGGCTGCCCGTTCTCTACGCCAGTCAATCGCTAGGTGAAATTCTAGAGTTAACCGACCTGCTCATTGTATTAGAGCAAGGCAAAGTATTACACAAAGGTTCACTACTTGAAGTTGCCAAACAGGAGAATATGCTCCGGTATCTGGGCATCCGGCAAATTGATAATCTGCTGCCCGTGACTATTCGTAGCCATGATAGCGAAGCGGGTTATAGTCTTGCTGATAGTTTTGGCACTCCGCTAACCTTACCCCTTCGCCCCCATTTAAGAATCGGAAGCCAGGCCCAGGTTTCGATTTGCTCCAATGATATCGCTCTATCCCGTCACTATATCAATGGTATTTCCATACAAAATCAGATCAAGGGGCAAATCTGCGCACTGATTCCCAACGGCGAAAGTCTCATCGTACAAGTAGATTGCGGAGCTACTCTATTAGCCGATATTACCCCAGGGGGCTGTCGGGATATGGCTTTAAAAGAAGGAGATGATATTCATTGTCTGATAAAAACACGGGCTATTAACTATTTAGCCGAAATAGATGCGCGTCCCTATCATCGTGTGCTTAGTCATGGTGATGGTCATTATTATCTGGGTACAAATGGATAAATAACAATCTATTATTATATTCATTATTTACTTTTATTTATAACGACTTATAATAAAGATAAACTCTACACATTTAAGCTAAAGGTGCCTTCATGATAAAACGACAACGTAATACCAAAGTGACTGTTAGCAATGCGATTAAGCTAATGATAGCTGGCGGGCTTTCAATTAGCGCTGCAAAAACGCTTCAAGCAGCAGAACCAGCGCCAGTTACACCACCACCAACGTATACCCGAGCGCCGATGGCAGCTTATAACTTTGCAATGGATGATGCGTTATTGGGCAATAGTTATGAAAAGCCGGTATGGAATTTACATGACGCCTTACATCTTCCTGACTGGTTAACAGTGGGGCTAGAAAACCGGACTCGCTATGAGAGCTTAAGTGATACGTTTAAACCCAGCCAAAAGTCTCCCGCTATTAAAGCTGGCGGTGGCGATCAACAGATCGCACTCCAAAGCAATCTTTGGATACAAGCCAAGTTTGGTAAATTCCGCATCGCTACTGAATTTATGGATGCCCGGGCACTGCAATCTGATGCAGGTACTAATACTACGCCAAACCCGCCCAATAACACCATGGTCGATACTGCTGACTTTACCCAAGCCTATGCTTCTTGGGCTGATCAAAATGTGCTTTATAGTGGTTATGGTGTAGAAATCAAAGCCGGTCGGCAAACCATGGATCTGGGTAGTCGCCGCTTAGTGGCTAGACCGATTTACCGTAATACTGTGAATAACTTTACCGGCTTACGTATCAGAGTACTGGATTATGACCGCTGGCAATTTAATGCCTTTGGTACCATGCCTGTGATCCGTTATCCCAACTACCTCACCACACCCGCTGGTGGCGACCCTAATTTGATAGCGCCTAATGCCAATTTATTGGTTAATGGCAATCAACAATGGGATAAAGAAGATACCCAAACATTTTTCTCGGGCGGTATTTTAGAAGGCTATAACGTCATTAAAAATATCAACTCCGAAGTATTCTTATACAATCTTAACGAAGGTGATAGCACCAACAACCCAACACGTAATCGCCAGTATTTCACACCCGGCCTACGTTTTTATATAAGACCCAACAAAGGTGACTTTGATTTTGTTGCAGAAGGCATGGGGCAGTTTGGAACCGTGCAATACAATACGTCGGTTAATAATCAACAACAAAACCACCAGGCTTGGTCAGAGCACGTTGAAGCAGGCTACAGCTTTAACCTACCTATGAACCCCCGCTTTCTTTTAGAATATGATTGGGCCAGTGGCAGTAAAAGCTCTAAGTATTCAAAAGGAGCAACCGATGGCCGTTTCGATCCACTTTATGGTGCATCGGACCTTGACTTTGGCTCAAGCAGTATCTATTCAGCCTTTCAACGCAGCAACATCAACTCGCCGGGGGAGCGTTTTACTTTTGCGCCTCGCTCTGATGTCACTGTATCCTTACAAAATCGTACCGTTTGGCTAGCCTCTTCAGGTGACTGCTGGGGTGGTCCATCCTGCTCCTCTGCTGTTTCTCCGGGATTAATTGGTAATACCAAGGGCACCAGTGGTAGTTATGTAGGTGATCAAATCGGTGCTTCCAGCCGTTATAACTACAACAGCAGCTTTAACATTGAAGCGGGCTGGTTCCATTTGTTTAAAGGTCAATTTGCTAAAACAGGGATATCTACCGTTTCTTCTACCTCAAATGCGAATGCGCCCGGTGTCTCAACACCCGGCGGTGATACTAATTATTTCTATGTCACCAGCCAGCTTAGGTTTTAAAACCGCGATCAAAACATTACTGTAACTATTAAAGAGGACTTTAATTTATGTTTAAAAACACTACCTACTCTTTGTGCCTGAGTTTACTGTTACTGGCATCAAGTCAAAACTCATTGGCAGCGACAACCTTAGTGGCTGTTGCAGCCAACTTTACTAAACCAATGACAGAAATCGCTGCCGAGTTTGAGAAATCAACCGGCCATACCGCCAAACTAGCTTTTGGTTCATCAGGCAAATTTGTCTCGCAAATGGAAAATGGTGGCCCGTTTGAAGTGCTGCTATCAGCCGATGAAAAAGGCCCTGAGAAATTAGAGAAATCTGGCTTTGCTGTACCTAACACACGCTTTATATACGCACTTGGAAAACTGGTTTTATGGTCAACAACCCCAGGTTATATCGATGATCAAGGTAAAATTCTAAGCACTGGTGGCTTTAAACACATTGCCTTGGCCGATCCCAAACTGGCACCTTATGGTGTTGCTGCCGTCGAAGTCTTAAAGAAAAAAGGACTTTTCGATAAACTGCAACCCTTATTTGTACTGGGTGAAAATATAGCTCAAACTCACCAATTTGTTAGTACATCCAATGCAGAACTCGGCTTTGTTGCTTTATCTCAAGTTATAGAAAACGGTAAGATAGGTAGTGGGTCTGGCTGGATAATTCCTAGCACTGACTACGCCCCTATTCAACAAGGTGCTATTCTATTAAAGAGAGGCGAAGAAAACCCTGCCGCCCTGGCGTTACTCAACTATCTTAAATCTAAACCCGCCCTCGCTATTATCGAAAAATACGGTTACGATTTACCCAAATAACCTGACGGACACACATGCTTACGCCTGCCGATCTTGATGCCCTATTGCTGACTTTTAAGGTGGCCAGTCTGGCCACCTTATTCATGCTCTTGATCGGCACGCCGTTAGCCTGGTGGTTGGCACGAACAAACTCCATCTTTAAAGGGTTCATTAATGCCATTGTCTCCTTACCTTTGGTTCTGCCTCCGACGGTATTAGGTTTTTATCTTCTGGTACTCATGGGCCCAGCAGGTGTTATTGGAAAACTCACCAACGAGCTCGGTTTAGGCACATTACCCTTCACTTTTCCCGGCTTGGTGATTGCTTCCGTCCTGTATTCCATGCCCTTTGTTGTTCAACCCTTACAAGCTGCGTTTACCAGTATTGGACAACAACCACTAGAAGCCGCAGCCACACTCCGGGCCAGTCCTATAGACAGTTTTTTTAGTGTCGTAGTCCCGTTAACAAAACCAGGCTTTTTAACCGCGTCCATTCTGGGCTTTACCCATACCGTGGGTGAGTTTGGTGTGGTTTTAATGATTGGCGGTAATATTCCGGATAAAACCCGCGTTGTTTCCGTACAAATCTACAATCATGTTGAAGCGCTAGAATACACTGAAGCACACTGGTTGGCGGGTTGTTTATTAGCCTTCTCTTTTACAGTGTTGCTGATACTCTATACCGTATTAAAAACCCAACCCAACGTGCAACAACTGAAATAATGCCACCGATTACTGCCCGCTTTCAGCTTGCTTATGAGCAATTTAGCCTGGATGTTGATTTACAACTCCCCAGCACCGGTATCACTATCCTCTTTGGCTCGTCTGGTTCAGGTAAAACAACCTTATTACGTTGCATAGCAGGACTGCAAAAGGCACCAACAGGGTTTCTTGAAATTAATGGAAAGGTTTGGCAAGACAGTGAACATAAGATATTTTTACCGACCTATCAACGTAACCTGGGTTATGTCTTTCAGGAAGCGAATCTGTTTCCGCATCTATCCGTAGAAGATAACTTACAGTTTGGCTTAAAGCGACTGGATAAACGCCCAAACAAGACAGGTCTTCAAAACCTGTTAGAATTACTGGGGATTGAGCATTTGCTTAAAAGAATGCCCGATAGATTGTCCGGTGGTGAAAAACAACGCGTTGCAATTGCACGCGCTTTGGCGCTTAACCCCGACATTTTACTGATGGACGAACCCCTGGCTGCTTTAGACTTTAAGCGTAAACAGGAAATTTTGCCGTTTCTGACACGCTTGCATCAACAATTAGAAATTCCTGTCCTTTACGTCACTCACTCACACCAGGAAGTTGCCCAACTCACCGATACCCTCGTGCTTCTTGAAGAAGGTAAAGTACAGGCCTCAGGAAGCTTATCAGAAACTCTGAGCCGTCTCGATTTACCCTTTGCTCAAGACAAAGAAGCCAGCACCGTTTGGCAAGCTACCTTAATCGCCCATGAAACAGACTACCACCTGACCCGTGTCGCAATTGCGGGCGATACCCTGAGCCTTCCATTTATTGATGCTCAACCTGGAACCTCACTGCGCATTCAAATCTACGCACGTGACGTCAGTATTGCTCTTGAAAAACCCAAAGCCACCAGCATCCTTAACATACTGCCTGCCATCATCAATGACTTTACCCATGACGCTTACGGTCAATGTATCGTCCAGCTAAAAATTGGTTCCCAATCCTTACTCGCACATATCACCCTAAAGTCAGCGATATTATTAAACTTACAGTGCGGCATGCCTGTTTATGTGCAAATCAAAGGCACGTCGTTATTAAATTAAGCGGTAGGAACCAGGGCCAGCAATGATCACTCCAAAGTGTCATCGCAGGCCTTGGTGTATTCTTAAACCTTGCGAGCGCCCGTGTGGATAATGGTTCCAACGTGCTCACCGCGCAACGCAGCGGTAAGACGGCCTGGTATCAGTCCATTCACGATCTGCACATGCTCAATGTGACGCGCGGTCGCCATAACATCGATAAGCGCACGATCAAACGGCAGCGTACCTTGATACCCGGCAAGCTCTGCAGCAGTCGTTTCACTGATAAACTCAGCCTGCTTTCCATCTTGAGCATTAGGATCACTGGTATACAAACCATCTACGTCCTCTATAATCGTCAGACCCGCTGCGCCCAGCGCATCTGCAAGCAAAAATGCACCTGTGTCAGCACGGTGAGACGGAATACGCGAGTTAGGAAATTCGTGATGGTGATACGGAGGAAAGGCACTCCCGACCACTGCACGCGCTGCAGAAAGGTAGAGCGCGAGTTGGGTAGCGATCGTGGGATGATCCACGTAAGAAACCCCTTCTGGAGCCAGTAGAGACGCAAGGATATGTCCGTTCTGGCCCGCCTCACTCGCACCCAGTTTGGCAAGTGAGCCGACCGGCAAGCCAAGATCGAGACCTACGCCGTAAACATGTCGAGCCCGAATGCCAGCGCCCGTCAGGATCAGCAAACGGTGCTCAGGCAAAAGCTTGCGGATTTCTTCCACAATTGGGAGTATCGCCTCAGCGCCACGATCCATGATTGAACGCCCACCGATTTTAACAACCTGTAGCCAGGGCAGGATACGAATAGGACGTCCGCCCGCAATTGGACGAGTCAAATCGCCGTCTAGGAGAGTCTGGCGCGCAAGCGGTGATGCAATATGTTTAATAGTATTATTGGTGATGTCAGCCATGGCGTTAATTCTCAACTCGCAGTGATGATAGTACCGACGTGCTCACCTGCGAGCGCGCGGGTCAGATTGCCCGGGACCAGGCCATTTATTATCTGTACCTGATGGACATAGTGCGCCGTCTTGAGTAGATCAAGCACGGGGAACTCTAGAATCGAGTCGTGCAGCCCTTTTGCTTTCATTTCATCAACCGAAATCTTGGGAATAAACGTAACATGCTTTGAGGTCTTGGGGTTCGCGGTGTAAAGACCGTCTTCATCTTTAACATAAATCATTGCCTTGCAGCCGAACTGTTCGGCAACCAGAAAGCAGCCAGCATCCGTGCGATAAGGTGGAATAACGCCATCATTAGGGGGAAGCATCCACAGACCATAAGGTGGCATACCACTAAAGACGACCGCATTAACCTCAGTAAGATAAAGCGGCACCGCAGATAGTCCCGCCCCTTCAACAGAAGAAATACCGTGTTTAGCAAGGAGTTGCCCCAGTATTGCCGCGTTTTGATCGGCAACCGAAGCCCCCAGTTGCGATAGCACACCGGCTGGCAGATTGAGCCCCGCTGCGATAGAGTAAAGATGTCGGGCGCGGGTTCCCGCTCCGGTTCCAATCAGCAGCTTGTGGGCTTTACGCACCGCCACAATCTCGTCTATCAAAGGGTAAACCGCCGAACGACCGCGATCAATAATGCTCTGTCCCCCGATTTTAATCACCGTCGCGTCCGGTAGAATGCGGAAATCAGCCGCTGCTGATGCCGCTGACAGAAGTTGTGTGTCAGTCAGCGATCGTTGCATAAGGAGCTCTTCGAGCTCAGTTGTGGTATTGGACATTGTGAATTCCTATTTCTGTTTGTTAGGTTTATACAGCCTAGACCAAACGTAATACGCAGTCAACCTCCTCTGATTAAAATGAAGCTTGCTAGCTTACTTAAAATGCCCGGACAGTATAAATAAATGATTCCAGATACAGAGTTTTCTGTAAATACTGACACAGAAGCATAGACTAAATAAATTTCCAGTCTATTTTCAAGTTCAATTTGTGTTATTCTACTCGGCTAAATTTTATTCTATAAATTCTCATATCACTTTATGCGAACACGCGTTAAAATTTGCGGGTTTACTCGCGCTGAAGATGCAGTTTATGCCTCTCAATTGGGTGTAGATGCCATTGGTCTGGTGTTTTATCCACCCAGTCCACGGCATGTTGACATTGACCAGGCGATTGCTATTGTAAATGCACTGCCCGCGTTTACCTCGGTAGTTGCCTTATTTGTCGATGAGCAGGAAGCACGTATACGTGAGATTTTGGCACGGGTGCCGATTGACTGTATTCAGTTTCATGGTGATGAACCCGCCGAAGCTTGCAGAATTTACGGCAAACGTTACATTAAGGCCATTCAAGTAAAAGACAGTATTGATTTGGCTACGCTAACCCGTCAGTATCACGATGCTAATGGCCTATTGCTGGATGCTTATCATCCAGATGTAAAAGGAGGAACGGGTAGCCGTTTTAATTGGGATTTAATTCCCAAACACTGTGCTCTGCCAGTCATTTTGGCAGGTGGCTTGGATGATACCAACGCCAAACACGCAGTGCAAACAATTAGACCTTACGCGCTTGACGTCAGTAGTGGTGTCGAAGCAAAAAAAGGCATTAAAGACGCGCTGAAAATGGCGGCATTTATAAAACAAGTTTATGAGGGTGACCAGGAATAACATGACCGAAAAATATAATATGCCGGATGAACGGGGCCACTTTGGCCCTTACGGTGGAATTTTTGTTGCTGAAACACTAATGCCGCCTATTCAAGAACTCAATGAAGCCTATCAACGTTATTTAGCAGATCCAGTGTTTATTGCTGAACTGGATGCAGACTTAAAATATTATGTCGGTCGACCTTCACCCTTATATCATGCTGAACGCTGGAGTCGTGAACTGGGCGGCGCGCAAATCTATTTAAAGCGTGAAGACCTGAATCATACCGGCTCGCATAAAATCAACAATACGGTCGGTCAAGCCCTGTTAGCCAAACGGATGGGTAAGACGCGCATTATCGCCGAAACGGGTGCAGGACAACACGGCGTTGCTACGGCCACGATTGCCGCAAGACTTGGACTGGAATGCGTAGTTTATATGGGCGCTGTGGATGTTGCGAGACAGTCTTTAAACGTCTATCGAATGAAATTACTGGGCGCGACCGTGGTTGCTGTTGAATCAGGTTCAAAAACCTTAAAAGATGCCTTAAACGAAGCACTCAGGGACTGGGTTACCAACGTTGATAATACCTTTTATATCATTGGTACGGTTGCTGGCCCCCATCCTTATCCAGCAATGGTTAGAGATTTTCAGTCGATTATTGGTCGCGAAGCTAAAGAACAATGCCTGGAGGCAACCGGACGTTTACCGGATGCGTTAGTCGCGTGTGTGGGTGGTGGCTCTAATGCGATTGGACTGTTTTATCCCTTTATCGAAGACAAGTCTGTAAAAATGTACGGGGTTGAAGCCGCAGGTGATGGCGTATCAACTGGCCGTCATTCAGCCCCCTTATGTGCGGGCCGTCCGGGCGTATTACACGGTAATCGTACTTACCTGATGTGTGATGATGATGGTGAAATTATCGAAACGCACTCTATCTCAGCAGGTCTGGATTATCCCGGTGTTGGCCCAGAACATGCCTGGTTAAAAGATACTGGTCGCGCCAACTACGTTAACATCACGGATACTGAAGCGTTGGAAGGTTTTTATGCCTTAACCCGCATGGAAGGTATTATTCCGGCCTTAGAATCAAGTCATGCAATGGCTTACACAATGAAACTTGCCCCTACGATGCGTAAAGATGAAACTATCATCATCAATCTATCGGGTCGGGGCGATAAAGATATGCAAACAATGGCTAAACGTGAGGGGATAGAACTGTGAGTCGATTAGCTGCTAGATTTGAAGCACTTGCAAAAGCAGGCCGCAAAGCATTAATTCCTTTTGTTACCGCCGGCGATCCTAGACCTGACTTTACAGTGCCTTTAATGCACGAAATGGTTAAAGCCGGTGTTGATGTCATTGAGTTAGGTGTCCCCTTCTCAGACCCCATGGCTGATGGCCCGGTTATTCAACGCGCCAGTGAACGGGCTTTAGCTCATAAAATGAGCCTGAGACGGACACTTGAAACGGCTATAGAGTTTAGAAAAACAGATCAGGATACGCCGATTGTTTTAATGGGCTATCTCAATCCTATTGAAGCAATGGGTTACGAAGCCTTTGCTAATGCCGCACAACGAGCTGATATTGACGGGGTTTTAACCGTAGACTTACCGCCTGAAGAGGGCCTGGAATGCAGTGCCTTACTAAAGGCACGTGGTATAGACCCCATTTTTCTGTTAGCACCGAATAGTACAGATGAACGTGTTAAAAAAATGGATGCGGCAGGCAGTGGTTATATATATTATGTGTCTCTTAAAGGCGTCACTGGCGCAGGTCATTTAAATACGGCTGATGTTGAACATAAGTTACAACAAATAAGAGCGAACACAAACTTACCCATTGCTATTGGTTTTGGTGTAAAAGATGCAGTAACGGCAAAAACGATTGCTAACATTGGCGATGGCGTTGTGATTGGTAGCGCCCTCATTAATAAGATTGAAGATAACTTAGACGATCTTGATCTAGCTAAACAAGAAATTATTACGCTATTAGCCTCTATACGCCAAGCGCTGAATAGTTAAAGAGTCTACTAATAGTTCTAAGGAGCATACCCATGAGTTGGTTTGAAATACTACTACCCAAAACCATTAGAACAGAAGGATCTAATAAAAAAGTAACAGTCCCGGAAGGATTATGGACTAAATGCCCTAGCTGCAATGCGATTCTTTACAATACAGAACTGGAAAGAAATCTCAGTGTTTGCCCAAAATGCGAACATCATATGCGCATTTCAGCAAGAGCACGTATTGATATGTTTCTTGATGAAGAAGGTCGCGAAGAAATCGGCAAAAACATTAAGCCTGTTGACCCTCTAAAATTCAAAGACACCAAGAAATATAAAGAACGCATTACCATCGCTCAAAAGCAAACCAAAGAAAGTGATGCCTTAGTGGTCATGAAGGGCAAACTTAATGGCATTGATCTGGTTGTTGCAGCTTTCGAGTTCAAATTCATGGGTGGGTCTATGGGCTCAGTCGTTGGAGAGCGATTTGTCCGTGGTGTCAATAAATGTGTTGAATTAGGCATACCTTTTATCGTATTCACTTCAAGTGGTGGTGCAAGAATGC
>QVQE01000121.1 GCA_003584865.1 Methylococcales bacterium | reverse complement strand
CAGGATTTATGAGACGGGCAGAAAAGTTATGGAGGGGTTTAAAGAATCAATGCGAATTGTATTTGATAAGCATCTCGGGCAATGGAATTACACTGCCATTCCTGAAGTGATAATTCCTGAAGTTGCCTAAGTTATTTAATGCACGTTCCTAAGCGATAAATAGCGGTGATGGCGGTAAAGGTTTTACCCGAACCGGTGGCCATTTGTATTAAGGCTTTGGGGCGGTTTTGTTTAAAGGACGCTTCTAAGTTGGTAATAGCGGTAATTTGACAGTCACGCAAGCCTTCGGTGGGCAATGCAGGTAAATCCTGTAATCGTTTTCGTAGTGATTTATCCGCTTTAAGCCAGGCTCTTAAGGTTTCGGGCTTATGAAAACTAAAGATTTCTCTGGCTCTGGGTTTTGGGTCGGTAAAATTAGTAAACCGGGTGACTTCACCAGTACTGATATAAACAAAAGGTAGTGGTTCGTTGTTAAGATGCTTGAGTTTGGCGTTGGCATAATTTTCACCTTGATGTTCGTGGACATTTAAACGATACGCCTCTTCTTTCTTCTTGGCTTCAATAACGCCGTAGGGTTTACCGTCCACAAATAACACATAATCAGCCGGCCCAACGTCGGTCAAGTATTCTTTAACGGCGATACCCACACCAGCATTGAGATTGACTTGTTTTAGACTCTGAATAATCCAGCCACAATCGATTAATTGCCTGTCAATGCTGTCTCTGGCTATTTGCTCCGGGTTTTGGTTGGTCATGTCAAACTTCCACATACCCTACATTTGAGTGCTGTCCTAGCTTAATGGTCGTAAGTGATACACCTCGACAGCGAATCTCCAGGTAGTCGGCGGATGAAAAAGTGATTTCTGTCATTTTGAATTGAAGAGCAAGATAGGGTGTCAAAGTTGCTGGCCTGTTACTGCCATTTTGATTATGGATGGTGTCTTTTGCAAGCAATTATCTCATTAAGTGACAAACTGTGATGCCAATAAAAGTGAAAGCTTATGAATGATAACAAGTACTATCCAAATAATGCTTAGAGGTTTATAGTAACTATCCATCCCAAAAGAATCATGGAGTTAATAACCTAAATGACTCAACATCAAGCGGTATTTTTACCTGCAAATAGCCGAAAATTTAAAGACTTTGGATTTATGAAAGCCTACTTGTCATTCAAGCCTGATTTAGCTGAAGAAAGACATTCATTTGGCCCATTAATTACCATCGATGATGCCATTTTAAAGCCCGGTGCAAAAGGCTTCGGACTCCATTCTCACAAAGATGTAGAAGTCGTCACATTCGTAGTGCAAGGCGAAGTTAAGCACATTGATCCAAAGAATGCCGCGCATACCGGAACCTTAACTGCCAAGGGAATTCAGGTCATCACGGCTGGAACGGGTATTGAACACAACGAGGAGAATAACTCTACCGATGATGAGCTGCACGCCTTACAAATCTGGTTTAAACCCAGAGAGCATGCAATCACACCCAGCTACGCCAAAAAAACCCTAATAGCTTCAGAGTATACCAATCAGCTCACTTGTATTCTGTCACCTAATGGTGAAAATGACAGTCCAGTGGTTCAGCAAGATGCCTTCATTTATTACTGCCTCTCCAATACCAACAAAACCTTGAGTTATAAACCCCATGAAGAAAGTCGTAGCGTGTTTATTTATGTCATTGAAGGACAGGTTATCGTCAATGATAAAACCCTAACGAAGGGTGACGGTTATGGACTACTTGAGTGCAAAAACATTGACATGAATAGTCTACCTGACACAGAATTACTGCTATTTGATATGGGCAAAAACTAGGGGCACTACAGTGTAATAACGAATAAAAGAATCTGTTAAAACTCCACACGCGCTACATTTGAGGGCTTTCCTAGCTTTAAGGCCGAAGAAACCATCTGTTTTGCAAGCAAAGCACCAATGTCCGGGTTACTCAAAAAACCACCTGGATAAGTGACTTTCATATAGTCAATCACTTGCTTCAATGCACCAGACTGTAAAAGCTCTGGGGCCATTATGATGCTCCTCCCCGTTTGAATGGAGAATCCTTCAAAGTCAATCAGATAACCGGCCAGTATTTGTCCCTGATGAGTGCTTTTAGCCAGTGTGTAATCGATGATTGTATACTGAACCTTATTAAATAAATCCACCGCATTAAAAGTATCAATACCGTTCGTTTCTTCTACCTGATACATTGTATAGTGAGCAGACCGCATATACCGAAGCAATTCAAGCTCATATTCATCAGCCTCCTGATGGGAAAAGCGCAGGAACTTCTCGGCCATATTAAAACCATTAGGACAATAAGCGTAAATAGCGTAATCAGCAAATAAATTCATATCTGTTTCGTTATCAATCGCTAACTCTGTTTTTCCCCACACCTCAAGATCACAACCACAAGTTTTGATATCTTCGGAACTGAGACTGTTATAAATCTTGGTATTAAGTAAAATGCTACGATTACGAATCTCAGGGTAATCAGCTGATGAAAAAGTAATGTCTGTCATATTGAAAACCTGTTCAGAATATCGAGGTAGGAAATTTATTGTAACTCACAAGTCGCTGGTTTGTGAGTTTTAAAATGTAACGTTAAACGTTTTAAGTGATAATCTTGGAAACTTTGAACGCAGGACATAATCATTAAGTCAAGTTACCCAATGAGTTCCAATGAGTTCATGGTCGAAAGTAGCCCAATACAAGAGAGCATGCACAGGCAGATTCTTCCGGATCACCCGTTACATCAGCTCATGTGCATACTGTTTTTTGAAATGTAATAGTCAGTTTGCCGTATGTATAGGCGACAGCACCCGATGTCGCTAGTGATGATGACGCCTGTCGTATTTACTTTTGGTAAATGATTATGTTACAAACAAAAAATCGCCCTTACATGGCAGGCTGTCACATAGCGTTTTGATAAAAGTAATAGCGAGGTTTGAGATGGTCGCTAGTGAAAATATAAAAACTGCATGATAGTTTGTTAAAACTGCATGATAGTTTGTTAAGGATAATGGCGAGTTTCGAGATTAAAGTAGACTCATTTTATGTTTATTTACACAAAAGTCGAAAAGTAGACTAAGCTTCTCTCTAAAGGCGACCGCCTTCTTAGACTTGCGTATTTAAAGACGATTTATGAAGCGTTGGGGGGGGAGCAGGTTCTCGGCATTCCACACCCATCGATTTTAAGTTTACACATACCCTGTTATTTTGGTTCTAAGTTCTTCGCCATTTATCGGGGATTATACCGAGGCTAGGTTACCCTATCAACTGGGTGTCTGATACTCACGAATGTGGAGACTATGAACAGCAACCATGAACAGAGAAAATAATACGCCTTTGTTATTGGCTTTTAAGCCATCCTCATCTTTAAAACGTGTCGTTGTCTTCATGTATCTGCTTGCACTGCTGGCGGCGATGGTTAATAGTTTAGCGTTTTCTATCAAAATCAGTCTGGTAATCATGCTTGTTATACATTATCGAGTGGCTGTGCATCGGGCAAAGACTATGAATTATAAGATTAAATATTCTGATGCATCTGGCTGGGAGTTGGCAGAAGAAATGGACTTTATTGGCGTCGATATTCTTCAGTCAACCGTCATAACGACTCAACTATTATTTTTGCACTTTAACTTTGTACCTAACACCCCATTAAGGTTATATAACAAACACTCATTACTTATTTTAAAGGATCAGTTAACACCAGAAGATTATTGTAGTTTGATTGTTAAATTGAAGATGACAGTAATAAAATAGGCGTAAATCAAGTCGTCTCTGATAAAATGAAAACAAGCGACTACGGTTTGATTAATATAGATTTGTATTGACTTGTAATTGCAGTTATCTTAAGCCCCAATTAATTAAAATAATAAGGAGAAATCGGATGTCGAAAGGTCAAAACTTACAGGATAATTTTCTAAACTCGTTGAGAAAAGAACACACTCCCGTATCAATTTTTCTTGTTAACGGTATTAAGTTGCAAGGAAAAGTGGATTCGTTTGATCAATATGTGATCATGCTAAAAAATACCATTAGCCAAATGGTTTATAAACATGCCATATCAACTATAGTGCCCAGTAAAGCGGTAAAAATATTACGTGATGATGAGGTCGTTGATGAGTGATGGGTCGTCGCGAAGAAATATTTTTATAGTTCTATACAGGGAGCACTTTATTGTTTGATCGTCCTGATTCTGGTGAACGAGCAATCCTTGTTCATTTAACCTTTCGTTCCGGTCAAGAAGATCTTTTAGAATTAAAAGAACTGGCTAAATCGGCCGGAACAGACCCCGTTCATGTTGTTACTGGCCCACGAAAACGTCCAGATCCCAAATATTTTGTTGGCAAAGGTAAGCTTGAAGAGCTTAAAGCCGCAGTGAAGGCTTATGAGGCTGATGTAGTCTTATTTAATCATCCCTTGGCACCCAGTCAGGAAAGAAATCTCGAAGGTGCTTTGGGGGTTCGGGTTGTTGATAGAAACGGCTTAATTTTGGATATATTCGCTCAGCGTGCGCAATCTTTTGAAGGCAAATTACAAGTTGAATTGGCGCAGTTAAAGCACTTATCGACCCGCTTGGTACGAGGCTGGACGCATTTGGAACGTCAAAAGGGCGGTATAGGCTTACGAGGCCCCGGTGAAACGCAATTGGAAACTGATAGACGGCTTTTGGGTTTGCGAATTAAGCAGATTCAACAGCGTTTAGACAAGGTTGATAAACAACGTCATCAAGGTAGAAGCAAGCGTAAAAAAGCCGAGATTCCCTCTGTTTCTTTGGTGGGTTATACCAATGCGGGTAAGTCCACATTATTTAACACTTTAACAGGTGCAGATATCTATACTGCAGATCAGCTTTTTGCAACCTTAGATCCTACTCTACGTAGTTGCCAGTTACCTAATAGCAGTGAAATAGTCATTGCAGATACGGTTGGTTTTATTCGACATTTACCCCATGAGTTAGTGGCGGCATTTAAATCAACTTTACAGGAAGCCAGTGAAGCGGATTTATTGCTGCACGTGATTGATGCCTATAGCGAAGACAGAGATGAAATAATTCTCCAGGTTAATCAGGTTCTTGAAGATATAGAGGCTGATAAGGTCAGGCAGTTAGAAGTTTTTAATAAAATTGATCTATTAGAAAATATTCAACCTCATATTGACCGGGATGACGCAGGTAATCCGGTTCGGGTTTGGTTATCTGCTGAAACAGGTGCCGGTATTGAATTGCTTTATCAAGTCCTGGCTGAGTTGTTTTCAAATACTAAAGTGAAAAGGCGCTGTTTTCTGCAAGCTGATCAAGGGAATATCAGGGCAAAACTATTTACTTGCGCAAAAATAATTGACGAGCATATTGATGACTTCGGTGTTACTGAGGTAGTCATCGAAATTGATGTAAGGTATTTAGGATTGTTAAAAGATGTAAAATGTGAAGCCATTACAGAGTAAAAAGTCTTGGTTTAAAGCGGATATTGCTTTAGACGTTGAGGTGGGTGTTTTCACTTTTTTAGATATTTAAGATAGAATAGAACGAGAACATCCTGCGGGATAAATTAATTAAGTAATCCAATATGGAGCATAAGTATGTCGTGGAATGAGCCTGGTGGTGATAAGAAAGACCCCTGGAGTGGTCGAGGCGACCAAAAGGGACCTCCTGATTTAGATGAAGCAATACGTTCATTACAAGAAAAATTAGGTAAATTTTTCGGTGGAGATAATGGGGATAACGAGGGTTCACCCAGAAATTTTTCCTCTGGCAATTCAAAGAGAAATACTGGTTTTATTGTCGGAGGTGCATTTGTTTTATGGAGTCTAAGTGGCTTCTATATTGTTGACGAAGGGAATCATGGTGTTGAGACCCGGTTTGGTCAGTTTGTTGGAACGACGCAATCGGGTTTGAGGTGGCATTTGCCGCCCCCTATTGAGCAGGTTGATATCGTCAATGTTAAGCAACAACGTTTTATCGAAGTGGGTTATCGTAGTAGTGGTGGTGAACAAATAACCGGTTCAGTGCCTAAAGAAGCGTTGATGCTGACTAAAGATGAAAATTATGTCGATGTGCGCTTGGCGATTCAATATCAGGTTAAGGATGCTAAGCAGTTTATTTTTAATGTGGTTAATCCCGCTTTAACATTAAAGCAGGTGACTGAAAGTGCGTTACGCGGTGTAGTGGGTAGTAGCACCATGGATTTCGTGTTGACCCAAGGTCGTAGCGAAATTGTGACCTTGATTAAAAAAGAAATACAGGACGTGATGGATAGCTATAATTCAGGTATTCAAGTGACCAGTGTTAACTTACAGGATGCTCAGCCGCCAGAACAGGTTCAAAATTCCTTTGAGGATGCAATTAAAGCACGTGAGGATGAGCAGCGTTTAATCAATGAAGCGGAAGCTTATTCTAATGATGTGGTGCCAAAAGCAAGGGGTGCTGCAGCAAGAAAGATTCAGGAAGCTGAGGGTTATAAAGAACAGGTGATTGCCCAGGCACAAGGCGAGACCAGTCGATTTTCTCAGTTACTGGCTCAGTATACTAAGGCACCCGATGTTACTCGTAAGCGTTTGTATATCGAATCAATGGAATCCGTGATGGCTGAAACAAATAAAGTTTTAGTGGATACTAAGTCAGGCAATAACTTACTTTATTTGCCACTCGATAAAATAGGGCAACATCAGGTTATATCTCAAGCAAGCGGATCAAGTTCTTCCGCTGGTGCAAGTGACCAGACGCAATCTCAAACATCATCTCAGTCTCAAGTGCAACAGACAGTCGTTCAAGAGCCCGTTGTTGAGCGTCCAATCACTACTCGTAGCCGTGATGCAAGGGGAAGACAATGACACAGAATAAAATTTTAGTCGGTTTAGCCGGATTATTATTACTGGGTGGAATGAGTGTGTTTTCAGTGAGTCAAACTGAAAAAGCCATCAAATTTCGTCTGGGTGAAATAGTTAAAAACGATTATGACCCTGGGTTGCATTTCAAAATTCCTTTTATTAATAACATAAAAAAGTTTGATGCCCGTATTCAAACTATGGACGCCAAGCCCGAGCGGTTCTTAACTGCCGAGAAGAAGAATGTGATTGTGGATTCTTTTGTTAAATGGCGCATTGGTAATGTGAGTACATTTTATACGACAGTTGCAGGTGATATTGATCAAGCGAATTTACGCCTGGATCAAATTATTAAAGATGCTTTTAGAAGCGAATTTAGTAAGCGTAATATAAAACAGCTTATTTCAACGGATCGTAGTGCGATACGTGAAATATTAACTAACAACTCTAAGGCAGTTGCTGCTGAATTAGGCATGGAAATTGTTGATGTGCAGGTTATGCGTATTGACTTGCCACCTGAAGTCAGTAGCTCGGTATTTCGTAGAATGGAAGCAGAGCGTGAACGGGTTGCTCGCGAGTTTCGATCTCAAGGTGCCGAGGCGGCTGAAAGAATTCGGGCCGATGCGGATAGACAGCGTGTAGTCACTTTAGCGAATGCTTTTCGTGATGCTGAAAAGTTACGCGGTGAAGGTGATGCGGCTTCTGCAGAAATTTATTCCACTGCTTATGGCGCAGATGCTGAGTTCTTTACTTTTTACCGTAGTCTTAATGCTTATAAAAAGGCCTTTACTAATTCAAGTTTAATGGTTCTTGATCCTGATTCTGATTTTTTTCGGTATTTTAATAAGCAAAAATAGCTTAGGATAAGTAATGAGATATTTAGGTTTTTATCTGAAACTGTCAGTTTGACTGAATTCGACTTTTAAATAAAACAACAAAACGCCCCGCCTTGGTGGGGCGTTTTGTTTGAGTGGACATACAAAAATGCAACAAAAAGACTCCTGGCTTTTGCCTGAAGGGATAGATGAGATTTTGCCGGAAGAGGCTAGATATCTGGAAAGCTTGCGCAGTAAGTTACTGGATTTGTTTGCTTGCTGGGGATACGATTTAGTTATTCCGCCGTTTATTGATTTTTTAGATTCTTTGTTAACAGGTTCAGGTCATGATTTGGACTTGCAAACCTTTAAGTTAACCGATCAGATTAGCGGTGAAATGCTGGGTGTAAGAGCTGATATGACGCCACAGGTCGCAAGGATAGATGCTCATAATTTAAAGCACGAATGGCCGACCCGTTTGTGTTATGTTGGAACCATCCTGCATACTCGCGGTGATCCACTTCAAAAAACCCGAAGCCCTATGCAAATTGGTGCAGAGCTGTATGGGCATGCCGGCAAAGAAAGTGATGTCGAAGTGATACGGCTCATGTTGGAAATGTTGGCTATCACTGGGCTAACCGATATTCACCTGGACTTGGGGCATGTGGGTATTTACCGTGCCTTATCCAGGCAGGCTGAATTGACTGAGCTTCAAGAGAGTGAGTTGTTTGATGTATTGCAGCGCAAAGCAAGGCCTGAGCTGCAGGTTTTATTAGCGACTTATGACATAGATGCTGATCTTAAAGCTATGTTGTTGAAATTGCCTGAGTTAAATGGCGGTAAAGATACGCTTAGTAAAGCCCGAGCGGTTTTGGCAAAAGCCAATGATGAAGTTAAAAATGCCTTGTTAGATTTAGAGGCCATTGCTGAAAAATTAGCACGCTATTTGCCGTCGTTACCCATTAGTTTTGATCTCGCAGAATTGAGGGGTTATCACTACCATACTGGAATTGTGTTTGCTGCTTTTGTACCCTCAATCGGAAGAGAAATTGCCAGGGGTGGGCGTTACGACAATATTGGTGGCGTGTTTGGGCGAGCACGTCCCGCAACGGGGTTCAGTTCGGATTTAAAACTACTTTCTTCATTAAGTAAGCAAGTCAGCCAGACACAGCAAAGAGAACTTATTTTTGCACCGTATAGTACTGATAGTGCGTTAACTGAAAAAGTCAGAGACTTGCGTGCCCAACAACAAGCGGTTGTGCAAGAGTTGCCAGGACAAACCGGAGGTGCAAAAGAGTTAGGTTGCACTTCTATTTTAGTACAAGATAATCAAAATTGGGTCGTCAGACCTTTAGCTTAAGCCGGGATAATTATGGGAAAAAATGTCGTTATTATCGGCACTCAATGGGGTGACGAAGGAAAAGGTAAGTTGGTTGATCTATTGACCGAGCAAGTGAGCGCAGTGGTGCGTTTTCAGGGAGGTCATAATGCTGGGCATACCCTGGTTATACAGGGGGAAAAAACAGTATTACATCTTATTCCTTCAGGCATACTCAGAGATAATGTACTTTGCATGATAGGTAATGGCGTAGTTTTATCACTCAGTGCGCTCATGGACGAAATTGAATTTCTAGAAAAAGCGGGTATTTCTGTTCGAGATCGTTTATTGATTAGTGAAGCGTGTGCGCTTATATTGCCAGTCCATGTTGCTATTGACCAGGCAAGAGAGAAAGCACTGGGTGGTAAAGCCATTGGTACCACAGGTAGAGGTATCGGGCCAGCTTATGAAGATAAAGCAGGGCGTAGAGGTTTACGAGCGGGGGACTTGCTGAATGCAGAAAGCTTTGCTGAAAAACTGAAAGAGCTAGTTGATTATCATAATTTTATGCTCACAAACTATTATCATACTGAGGCCGTCGATTATCAAAAGACTTTAGATGAGGCGCTACGCTTAGGTGAACTAGTTAAACCGATGTTGACGGATGTGAGTGAAGAACTCTATAAATTTCAAGCGGAAGGTCAAAACCTGTTGTTCGAAGGCGCACAAGGAGCATTGCTTGATATTGATCACGGTACTTTTCCTTATGTGACCTCATCCAGTACCACTGCGGGTGGTGCGGCAACGGGTAGTGGTATAGGGCCACTGGATCTGGATTATGTGCTGGGTATCACTAAGGCTTATTCGACACGAGTGGGTAATGGCCCATTTCCATCAGAATTGCATGATGCCAATGGTGATCATTTAGGAACCAAAGGTCATGAGTTTGGTGCAACAACAGGGCGTAAGCGTCGTACCGGCTGGTTTGATGCTGTGTCAATGCGTAAGTCTGCAAAACTAAATAGTCTTAGTGGTGTTTGTTTAACCAAGCTGGATGTTTTGGATGGACTTGAGAAAATTGGTATTTGTACGGCTTATAAGCTTAATGGCGCAATAACTGAAACGGCACCTTTAGGTGCGGATCAATATGAGCAGTGTGGCGCTATTATTGAAGAAATGCCGGGCTGGACTCAAAACACAGCAGGTATAACGGACTATAATGATTTGCCCGATAATGCCAAGACTTATATTAAGCGACTTGAAGATTTGGTAGGCGTTAAAGTGACCATTATTTCTACTGGGCCTGATAGAGATGAAACTATCATCCTGGAAAATCCTTTTGCTTAAGTTAATCTAAAAAAGTTATTTTTAATGCGTGCTTTGCTATGGAAAAAATAAAAGTTTTATTTGTTTGCATGGGTAATATTTGCCGATCACCGACTGCCGAAGGCGTTTTTGCAAAGTTACTTAAAGAACAAGGGGTAGAGAGTTATTTTGTGATCGATTCAGCGGGGACTCATGCTTATCATGAGAATGAACCGCCTGATCCAAGGTCACAAAAAGCGGCTTTAGAGCGGCATGTGCAATTAGCTCATTTACGGGCTAGAAAAGTGATTATGGGAGATTTTGAAGACTTTGATTACTTACTGGCAATGGATGATGATAATTATGTTGTGTTGATGGATGTCTGTCCCGAAGCGTATAAACATAAAGTAGGTTATTTCCTTGACTACGCACCCCAATTAAAAGTGAGAGAAGTACCTGACCCTTATTACGGCGGAAAATATGGCTTTGAGCGGGTATTGGATATGATAGAGATCGCTTCAGAGGGTTTCCTGGATATGCTTAAGAAAACGGGACGCATCAAAAATAATCAAGTTAATCTTTAAGGTAGTGTTATGGCAATAATATCGAACACGGTGGGTTATTTGGATGATGGTGTGTTGTTGGAAGCATTCTTTGCTTTTGATGACGCTTTATCCGGTCGAAGACCTGCGGTTTTAATCAATCATACCTGGGCAGGTCGAGATGAATTTGTTGCAGAAAAAGCCAAAAAGCTAGCAGCATTAGGTTATGTTGGTTTTGCAGTCGATATGTACGGTAAGGGCGTTTTAGGAACAGATGCCGAAGAATGCGCGGCGCTGATGCAGCCTTTCATGGCAGAT
This sequence comes from Methylococcales bacterium, assembly GCA_003584865.1. Taxonomy (GTDB): domain Bacteria; phylum Pseudomonadota; class Gammaproteobacteria; order Methylococcales; family Methylomonadaceae; genus Methylobacter_C. The sequence continues at coordinate 6,120 of QVQE01000121.1, read as the reverse complement.
AGGCTGTTGCTCAGGAAACGTATGCAGGCTGCTTTATCGGCAGTTAAATTAATGCCTTGGGTTGATGATAGTCAAATTGCTGCAATTGGTTTTTGTTTTGGTGGACTGTGTTCACTGGATTTGGCAAGAGCGGGTGCTGATCTAAAGGGTGTGGTTAGTTTTCATGGATTATTGGGCGCGCCAGATAATGTTGATAGCGTGTCAATTACTGCAAAAATTTTAGCGTTACAGGGTCATGATGATCCTATGGTTCCTGTTGAACAAGTGGTGGCTTTTGAGCAGGAGATGACAAAAGCGGGTGCTGACTGGCAGTTACATACTTTCGGCAATACTCAGCATGCCTTTACCAATCCACTTGCAAATAATCCTGATTTTGGTACCGTTTACCAGCCTGATGCGGATAAACGCTCATGGAAATTAATGGAAAACTTCTTATCTGAGATTTTTACCTCATCATAAAGCATTAACACCTTCGACTCACTATCGACTATTTGCTATAATCAGCAAGTTATTTATAGTTATGTCGTTGCGCTCAACAAAAGGAATTCGAAGCGTTGCGGCTATATTTAGTCAAAAAACCATGCCAATAGCTTTGTTATTGGTAAACAGTGTATATAGGGATCAATGTCAAACTTCGCTAAAGAAATCATTCCAGTTAATCTCGAAGATGAGATGAAACAGTCTTACCTCGATTACGCTATGAGCGTTATCGTGGGTCGGGCCCTCCCAGATGTCAGAGATGGTCTTAAGCCCGTACACCGGCGCGTATTGTACGCAATGAGTGAATTAGGTAACGATTGGAACAAACCGTATAAGAAATCAGCGCGTATCGTCGGTGATGTGATCGGTAAATACCATCCCCATGGTGATACCGCTGTTTATGACACCATGGTGCGTATGGCTCAGCCTTTTTCCATGCGTTATATGCTGATTGATGGGCAAGGTAACTTTGGTTCAGTGGATGGGGATCCACCGGCGGCTATGCGATATACCGAAGTGCGTATGGCAAAGATTGCGCACGAATTGTTAGCGGATTTAGATAAAGAAACCGTTAACTTTATCCCTAACTATGATGAATCTGAAATTCAGCCAGAAGTCTTGCCGACCCGTGTGCCGAATTTATTGGTGAATGGCTCTTCGGGTATTGCTGTGGGGATGGCGACTAATATTCCGCCTCATAACATGGGGGAAGTGGTGAGTGCCTGCTTAGCGCTGATTGATAATCCAGATACGACTATCCATGAGTTAATGGCTCATATTCCAGGCCCTGACTTTCCAACTGCGGCTTCTATTAATGGTGCAGCCGGTATTTATAGTGCTTACACAACTGGACGTGGAAAGATTTATCTTCGTGCGCGTTGTCATTTTGAGAACATTGGTGATAGCAGTCGCCAAGCCATTATTACCACTGAATTACCGTATCAGGTCAACAAAGCACGATTGCTAGAAAAAATAGCGGAGTTGATTAAAGAAGGTAAATTAGACGGCATTTCAGGGCTACGCGATGAGTCTGATAAAGACGGTATGCGCATGGTGATTGAGTTGCGTCGCGGCGAAGTACCCGAAGTTGTGCTTAATAACTTATATAAGCAAACTCAGTTCCAGACGGTATTTGGTATCAATATGGTGGCCTTGTTAGATGGTCGTCCACATTGTATGAATTTACTTGATATTCTGCGTGCCTTTATTGATCATCGACGTGAAATTGTTACCCGTAGAACTATTTATAATTTACGACGTGCCCGTGAAAGAGCGCATGTCTTAGAAGGTTTAGCGGTTGCTTTAGCCAACATTGACGTGATGATCGAGTTGATTAAAAACTCTCAAAATCGTGAAGAAGCTAAAGTGGGCTTGTTATCAAGAGACTGGAATGCTGGTTTAGTATCAAGCTTGCTTGAAAGAGCCGATGCCACGCGCTCCAGACCTGAAGATCTTCCCGCCGAGTTTGGGATTCATGATGGCTTGTATAGGCTCTCTGAAACCCAGGCACAGGCTATTCTTGATTTAAGATTGCATCGTTTAACGGGCTTAGAACAAGATAAGATTGTTAATGAATACAAACAATTATTAGAGCAAATTGATGAGTATTTATATATTTTAAGTAGCGATGTTCGACTGATGGAAATTATCAGAGAAGAGTTAGTCGCTATTAAAGAAGAATATGCAGATCCACGTCGTACTGAGATTGTTCAAAACCAACTGGATTTATCCGAACAGGATTTAATTACCGAAGAAGATATGGTGGTCACTATGTCTCATGAAGGCTATGTTAAATCACAACCGTTGAGTGATTATAAAGCGCAACGACGAGGCGGGCGGGGTAAGTCAGCGACAGCCACTAAAGAGCTTGATTATGTTGATAAGCTGATTGTCGCTAATACGCACGACACTATTTTATGTTTCTCTTCTTTAGGTAAAGTGTATTGGCTAAAAGTGTATCAGTTGCCGGTTGCAAGTCGTGCCGCAAGGGGTAAGCCGTTTGTTAATTTATTACCGCTAGAAGCAGGTGAGAAAATAAATGCTTTATTACCGATTCGTGAGTTTACTGAAAATAAATATATTTTCATGGCAACCTCTGCGGGTACGGTTAAGAAGACCCCTCTCACTGAATTTGAGCGTCAACGTGCCAGCGGTAAAATTGCTATCGATTTAAAAGAAGACGATACCTTAGTGGGTGTGGCGGTCACAGATGGTAAGCAAAACGTATTGTTATTTGGTAGCACCGGTAAAGCGGTCTGCTTTAATGAAGAAGATGTGCGTTCAATGGGAAGAACAGCTTCTGGGGTGCGAGGTATGCGCTTACATGAAGGGCAAAAGATTATTTCTTTGATTATCGCAACCGAAGGTACTGTCCTTAATATCACTGAAAATGGTTATGGTAAACGAACCAAACTGGAAGAGTTCACTTGTCATAAACGCGGCGGCCAAGGTTTAATAGCGATACAAACCTCTGAGCGTAATGGCTCCGTGGTCGGCGCTGTTTTGGTCAATGATAATGATGAAATCATGTTGATTACTGATGGTGGTACATTGGTTCGCACGCGCGTGGATGGTATCTCAGTTGTGGGTAGAAATACTCAAGGCGTCACTATTATCCGTTTGGATAAAAAAGAAAAAGTGATTGGCGTTGATCGCATTGAGGGCTTAGTCGGTGTAGATGACGAAAATGACGATGATATTGATGCTGCTGTCGAAGCAAATGAGGACGTTGATTTAGGGTCTAGTGAAGATGAAGATAATGAGGCGTAAGCTGGAGATTTTAAGATAAATAATTTCGACATAAACCGATAGCATTCTTTGAGATGATTGATATCGGGCAGATTTATTAATAATTACTTTTTAACTTTACTTTAATCCTGGTCAAGAGAACCTAATGTCCAAAGTTTATAATTTTAGTGCGGGGCCATCGGTGTTCCCTAAGTCAGTATTAGAGCAGGCAAAGGAAGAGTTGTTAGATTGGCAGGGCAGTGGCATGTCTGTTATGGAGATGAGTCATCGTGGCAAGCATTTCTCAATCATTGCAGAGGAACTGGAAAGTGATCTAAGAAGTTTAATGGCTGTGCCTGACAACTATAAGGTTTTATTTTTGCAAGGTGGGGCTTCTGCGCAATTTTCATTAGTACCGCAAAATATCTTAAATGGTAAAACAAAGGCTTGCTATGTTCAGACGGGCGCTTGGTCTGAAAAAGCAGTCAGTGATGCCAAGAACTACTGTGATGTCTTGGTGATTGCAAGTTCAGAGGATAGTCATTACACGACTATTCCTGATGAATCTGATTGGGTTATAGATCGTCACGCGGCTTATTTGCACTATACTTCAAATGAAACGATACATGGTGTGGAGTTTCAGAAAGCACCCGACGCTAATGGCTTAACATTAATCTCTGATATGTCATCTAATATCTTATCGAGAAAGATTGATGTGGGTCAGCATGGTTTGATTTATGCGGGGACTCAAAAGAATATGGGACCAGCAGGCGTTACAGTTGTTATCGTTAGAGATGATTTAATCGGAAATGCAAGTAAAACAACTCCAGCAGTCTTTGATTATGCAGAGCAAGCTAAAAGTCAATCCATGTTAAATACCCCCGCTACTTACAATTGGTATTTAGTGGGTTTAGTCTTAAAATGGTTAAAAGCACAGGGTGGTGTTGAAGCAATGGAGCAACTTAATATTGCAAAAGCCGCCAAGCTATATCAAGCCATTGATCAGTCTTCTTTGTATTCTAATCCTGTTGCAGCCCCTTATCGATCACGTATGAATGTGCCCTTTAATTTACAGGATACAAGCTTAGATCAGCAATTTCTTATTGCTGCAGAAGCGAATGGCTTGTTTGAACTAAGAGGTCATCGATTGGTTGGCGGTATGAGAGCAAGTATCTATAATGCCATGCCAGAAGCCGGTGTGTTGACATTAATAGATTTTATGGCTGAATTTGAACGTACCCATTAAACGAAGCAACCTTTTACAGAGCTGTAATCATGTTATCAGTCACGCCACTTTCTGAACTCAGAGATAAAATTGATGCAATCGATGAGCAAATTTTGCAATTGATTAATCAACGCGCTACCTATGCAATTGACGTTGCTAAAACCAAAATTGCTCAAGGAGAACAAGGTACTTTTTATCGCCCAGACAGAGAATCACTGGTATTAAGACGAATCATGGAATTAAATCAAGGGCCATTGCCTGATTTAACGGCAGTGCGTTTTTTTAGAGAGTTGATGTCTGCTTGTTTAGCGCTAGAAAAGCCAATGGATATTGCTTTTTTAGGGCCTGAAGGTACGTTCACTCAACAAGCGGTATTTAAGCATTTTGGGCACGCGGTTAAGACCATCCCGGTCACAACCATTAATGAGATATTTAGTGCAGTAGAATCAGATAACTGCCAGTTTGGTGTGGTTCCTGTTGAAAATTCGACAGAAGGTGTGATTAGTCATACGCTGGATCGTTTCTCTACCTCGCCCTTGCAAATTTGCGGGGAAGTTGAAATTAGAGTTCATCAAAATTTGATGGGTAATATAACTAGCTTAGCTGAAATTACAGAGGTATATTCTCACCAGCAATCATTAGCTCAGTGCCGTCAGTGGTTAGATAATCATTTGCCAGGTGTAAAGCTGACTGCAGTGAGTAGTAATGCTGAAGCAGCTCGCTTGGCATCTATTAATAAGCAAACAGCTGCCATTGCCGGAATTGTTGCTGCTGAAGTCTATCACTTAGAAATTCTTGAAAAAAGCATTGAGGATGAGCCAAATAATACCACCCGATTTATTATTATTGGGCAACAATCTCCAACTCCAACGGGTAATGATAAAACCTCGTTGCTTGTTTCAACAGGCAATCAACCTGGGGCGCTTCATAAAATACTTGAACCGTTTGCCAAGTTAGGTATTGGGATGGTTAATATTGAATCCAGACCTTCACGCCAAGGCTTATGGGATTATCTCTTCTTTATCGATATAGAGGGTCATAGTGATGATGTGGTGGTATCTCAAGCATTAGATATAGTCAAAGACAGTGTCAAAATGTTTAGATTGTTAGGGTCTTATCCTAAAGCAGTACTTTAACTTCTATTTGCTGCAGTAATAATCAAATCTTAATTTAAAACGTATGAATAGCAATAATAACATTTACAATCTTGCTGCAGTGGGTGTCCAACAGTTAATCCCTTATAAAGCGGGTAAGCCAATTGAAGAGCTGGAGCGAGAGTTAGGGCTTACAGAAATCATTAAACTGGCATCTAATGAAAATCCTTTGGGGCCTGGTAAAAAAGCAATGGCCGCAATCCAGGAAACACTATCGACTCTAGCTTTGTATCCAGACGGTAGTGGGTTTTCTTTAAAAAAAGCATTAGCTAACAAATATGGGGTTGTCGAAAGTCAGATTACCTTGGGTAATGGCTCCAATGAGCTACTTGAGCTGGTGGCAAGAGCTTTCTTAACGCCTGAGTTTGAGGCTGTTTTTTCTCAGCACGCTTTTGCTGTTTATCCTATTGTTACTCAAGCGGTAGGTGCAAAGTCTGTGGTAGTGCCAGCGCTTAATTATGGGCACGACCTGGATTCTATGCTAAAGGCTGTCACCGAAAAAACACGTCTGGTTTTTATAGCAAATCCTAATAA
>QVQE01000176.1 GCA_003584865.1 Methylococcales bacterium | reverse complement strand
TTAATACTGAGAAGGCGCACACTCAATAGGTGAAGAGAGCGCACCCATCACCGTCAATCAACACTTATGTGCTGTTGCACTACCTCTTATATAAGTTCAGAGGACAGTATGCATGACTTGTTCCGAAAAGTGCTAAAAAAACCTTACCCAGCAACCCTACCTGACTCGATAGTATTCGATGGGTTTAAAGGGAGTATTATATGAGGTGGCGCGGAGTATTATATGCTGTGCGACAAGCGATTCTATGCGGATACGATACGTACAATGACTGTTATTCATAGAGCAACACTTAATAAGTGCTTGTTAAATAAAGAGGTTTAAACATGTTCAGCCAAATCCAAAAACCACTCATAATGGGGATCTTAAATGTCACACCCGACAGTTTTTCTGATGGGGGTTTATTTTCTGGCTTAAATGAGGCGCTAATACACGTTGAACAGATGATAGAAGAAGGCGTTGATATTATCGACATTGGCGGCGAATCCACTCGTCCTGGCTCAGATCCAGTATCACCGGCAGAACAACAAAACCGGGTCATTCCCGTTATAACCGCTATCAGACAACAACTAAAAAGTGCTATTTTAATCAGTATCGACACAACCTCCAGTACCGTTGCCAAGGCTGCACTAGACGCGGGCGCCAATATTATCAATGATGTTTCAGGGGGACAGAATGACCCTGCCATTTTAACTGTAGCGGCTCAGGCTAATGTACCCATTATTTTGATGCACAGCCAAGGCACCCCCAAGACCATGCAAGACAATCCTTATTATGAGGATGTGGTTGCCGAGGTTATTGACAGTTTAAAGGGCAGTATTAAAGTGGCTTTACAGGCGGGTATCAAGAAAGAAAATATCGTGATTGACCCCGGCATTGGCTTTGGGAAGCGTAAACAGGATAATCTGGATTTATTAGCACACTTAGATCAACTGGTTGCATTAGGATTTCCTGTGCTGTTAGGTACTAGTCGCAAACGCTTTATGGGCACTATTTGCGCCGTGTCTGAACCCTCAGAACTGGTAACAGCCACTGCAGTCACCACGGCTTTAGGCGTTATGGCGGGTGTAAAGCTATTTAGAGTTCATGATGTTAAAGAAAACCGGCAAGCGGCAGATGTGGCCTGGGCAATTAAGCAGTGTTTAAAAAAGTATGAGGACTAAAGGCGCTGTGTCGTTTAGTTTGACGATGAGGGCTGTTCCAGACTATTTAATCCCGCTTGCGCGTTCTTTGCGTTTGGACTACCCACTTGCTTGAACAATTCCAGACTCATCTCATAATAGCTTTTTTCTTCAGTCTTACCAGCCAGAATAATCAACACACCCAACCAGAAGCCATAATGCACTAATAACCTGACCAGACGACTACCGTCCTGCTGATCAAGTTGGGGAATAATACCCGCTTTTAATAATTTTTTATGGATACCAAAAACCAGCACTAACACAAAACCCACCAACACCAACGGATGGGTTAAATAAGGAGCGATTTGTGCAAAAGTGCTAATGTCATCGACCATAAAAGTACTGTAAATAGAAATAGGTAATTTAGTTAATCAAACCGGATGATCAATATCAGATTGAGCTTCAAACATCCTATTTATAATATCGCCACTCGTCAATTCTTTACCGTTAGCTTTATTTAAAGCGGCGAATTGGTTAAATTGTAAGCTTCTCCTAAAAGAATCTATGCCCTCTTCATAATAGTGCGTTCTCATTCTTTGAACGTCAGGTGTCGATTTTTTTAAATTATTTGCAAGAAAACTGAGTGCAAATTCCTGATTATCAATTTTATCAGTGGAATTCTCTAGCGTCTCCAGCATCTCATCAAACTCTTTTGCTTTATCAACGATAGTTACATTTTTAAAGAAGTTATTAAAATCGCTTAATAATGGCGATTCTTTTCGCGTAATGATGTGACCTAAAACAATAGCATCCGTTATTTCGGCAATGTTTCTGGGAATATAACGATCAAAAAACTCAATAGCATGGACTGCTCTTTCATGCGATCTTACATCGAGATAGACTTCATCATCGTTTTCAATAAAGAACGAACCAATAATAATTGGGTTTAAGTGCTTAGGTATATCTTTATAACTTTTTTTAAAGGCAAGGTGTTTTGCCTCATGATCAAATAACCAAAGCCAACGGCTACTGGATGAATCATAAGACATGCACTTCATATTCTTAAATATTGTGTTACGAATAGCCGGCTTATCATAAACTTTGTAACATAAGCGAACAGGTTGTGTGTACTCTCCTGTGAGAGTTGCTGTGATAGCGTTATCAAGGGAATCTTGTTCAGGTGAGATTTTACTGGCTTTGCTGGATTGACTAATAGCTTGACTCACCATTTGTTTTTCATCGTTAAATAAACAGCATCTTTTATATTTTTTACCGCTGCCACAATGGCAACTGTCATTTCGATTGAGTTTCATGAATTTAATTTGTTAAAGTTAGATCTTGTTTAGGTAACGTGTCTACGTCCGTGTTTTAATGGTGTTCTGGGGCTCGCCATGTTGTTTAAGACGATAGGCTCTTTAAAGCAGCTAGAGCCTGAAGCCGCAATATTCCGGTAAGCTGATTCGAGACTGACTTTAAAAACATAACCATTATTCTGTCATTATTATAAAGTATTTCTTCGCTGCTTCTATTAATTCAATTTCGGCGAATCCCAATCAACGTTATGAATTGAATCGCTAAAATAATAAACCCTTTAAATCTTTAAATCTTTAAATCTTTAAATCACATCTTCATTGGGTTTTAAATCAATAACCTCTATAATCAACCCAGCCAGCGGATCAGCTCACACATCCCGCAAATATGCACCCGCTAACATTATTATCAAAATCACTCCCTGCACCCAAAACAAGCAACCACAATTTATGGATAAAAAGACCTTAAGCGAGTCGGATATTTGTGCCAAATTTATCACACCCGCCTTGATAAAAGCGGGTTGGGATGAAGGTTTACAAATACGTCGAGAGGTGAGTTTTACCAAAGGACGCATTATCGTCAGAGGCAAACTGCACACCCGTGGTGAACAGAAACGCGCGGATTACATCCTGTATTTTAAAGCCAATATCCCTATTGCCGTCATCGAAGCCAAGGACAATAAACACAGTGTCGGGGCCGGGATGCAGCAAGCATTAAACTATGCAGAAACCTTGGGTGTGCCGTTTGTATTGAGTTCTAATGGAGATGGATTCTTACTGCATGATCGAACCGGCTTAGCTGAACAGACCGAACAAGCACTCAGCCTGGATGCTTTTCCTAGCCCTACTGACTTATGGCAACGTTATTGTCACTGGAAAGGTTTAGAAACCGTCGAAGCCCGGCATACCGTAGAGATGCCTTATTACGATGATGGCACAGGCCGCGCTCCGCGTTATTATCAAGCCAATGCCATTAATAACACCGTTGAAGCGGTCGCCAAAGCCCAGCAACGTATCTTATTAGTCATGGCGACGGGTACGGGTAAAACCTATACTGCTTTTCAAATTATCTGGCGGTTATGGAAATCAGGTACCAAGAAACGTATTCTGTTTTTAGCCGATAGAAACATTCTGGTTGATCAAACCAAGAATAATGACTTTAAACCGTTTGGCGCAGCGATGACTAAGATCAGCAAACGCCAAATCGACAAAAGTTACGAAATCTACCTCTCCTTATACCAAGCCGTTACCGGCAGTGAAGAAGCTCAAAACATTTACAAACAATTCTCACCCGACTTCTTTGACCTGATTGTGATTGATGAATGTCATCGGGGCAGTGCCGCCGAAGATTCGGCATGGCGCGAAATTCTAGCCTACTTTTCTTCAGCCACGCATATTGGTTTAACCGCCACGCCCAAAGAAACTAAAGACGTTTCCAGCATCTATTATTTTGGCGAACCTATTTACAGTTACACCCTTAAACAAGGCATAGAAGATGGCTTTTTAGCGCCCTATAAAGTCGTGCGCATTGATATTGATAAAGACTTACAAGGCTGGCGCCCCACGAAAGATCAAACCGATAAATACGGTCAATTAATAGAAGATCGTGTTTATAATCAACAGGATATGGATAGAACCTTAGTCCTTGAAAAGCGCACCGAACTGGTAGCCCGAAAGATTACAGAGTTCTTAACCGCCACCGATCCGTATGCCAAAACCATCGTGTTTTGTGATGATATAGATCATGCAGAACGAATGCGTCAGGCCTTGGTGAATCTAAACCCAGAGCGGGTTAAAGAAAATCGAAAATACATCATGCGCATTACCGGTGACGAACAGGAAGGCAAAGCCGAGTTAGATAACTTTATTAATCCAGAAGAACGCTATCCCGTCATTGCTACTACCTCTAAACTGATGACCACCGGCGTGGATGCGCAAACGTGCAAATTAGTGGTGTTAGATCAACACATCCGCTCCATGACCAAGTTTAAACAAATCATTGGGCGTGGCACCCGTATTAATGAAGATTACGACAAATACTGGTTTACCATCATGGACTTTAAAAAAGCCACTGATCGCTTTGCCGATAAAGACTTTGATGGCGAACCAGTGATGATCTATGAACCCAAACCCGGTGAATCCGTCGTGCCACCTGATACCGATACCGATACTGACGTCGATGAAAACGGTAATCCCGTCTCACCTGACTCGGATAACGATGATCAACTTCCTCTCTTTGAGAATGAGGGGGTCGATGGAGAATTTTTCGAACCTAACAGCAAACGGGTAAAATACGTGTTAGGTGATGTCACCGTCTTCGTCGTTTCCGAACGCGTGCAATATTACGGCCCCGAAGGCAAATTAATCACCGAATCACTTAAAGATTACACCCGTACCACCGTCCGCAAAGACTACGGTTCTTTAGATGAGTTTTTACGCCGTTGGAGTAAAGCCGACCGCAAAGCCGCCATTATTAAAGAACTGGAAGTGCATGGTTTATTATTAGAACCCTTAGCCGAAGAAGTCGGTAAAGATTTTGATGCCTTTGATTTAATCTGCCATGTGGCTTTTGATCAACCGCCCTTAACCCGCCGAGAACGCGCAGACCAAGTTAAAAAGCGCAATTACTTTACCCAATACGGCGAACAAGCCCGGCAAGTATTAGAAACCTTACTGGATAAATATCAGGATACCGGCCTAGAAAACATAGAAGACATTAAAATACTTACCTTAGACCCGTTCAGAAACATGGGCACCGCCAGTGAACTGGTGGCCGCGTTTGGCGGTAAACCCGCTTATTTAGCCGCCCTTTATGAACTCGAAAAACACCTTTACGCCTAACCGACTTTTGTTAACACACCCATGAGCATTTCCTCCACCATTAAATCCATCCAAGACATCATGCGTAAAGACGTGGGTGTGGATGGCGACGCGCAACGCTTAAGCCAACTGGTTTGGATGCTGTTTTTAAAAATATTTGATGACCGCGAAAGTGAATGGGAACTGCTACAAGATGATTATCAATCTCCGTTACCCGAAGCGTATCGGTGGCGCAATTGGGCCGCCCATGATGAAGGTTTAACCGGTGATGCCCTTAAATACTTTTTGGATAATGAGCTATTCCCCGCCTTACAACAACTAGAAGCCAAAGGCGGCGATCAACGTGCTTATGTCATTCGTTCCGTGTTTGAAGATGCCTACAACTACATGAAGTCTGGGCAACTTATTCGGCAAGTGATTAACAAAATCCAAGACGGAGTAGATTTTAACAAAGCCTCAGAACGCCATTTGTTTGGTGATATGTACGAACAATTACTCCGCGACTTACAAGCCGCGGGCAATGCGGGAGAGTTTTATACCCCACGCGCCGTCACCGAATTTATGGTGCAACAAGTTAATCCACAATTAGCTGAAAAAGTCATGGACCCCGCTTGTGGCACGGGTGGTTTCTTATCTTGTGCTATTGAACATATCCGCCGCCAACAAGTTAAAACCGTAGACGATGAAGCGGTATTACAAAACAGTATCTTTGGCATCGAAAAGAAACCCATGCCGCATTTACTGTGTACCACCAATATGATCTTGCATGGCATTGATGTGCCCAGCAATATCCGGCATGACAACACCTTGGCTAAACCCTTAATCAGTTGGGGGCCTAAAGAGCGCGTGGATGTGATTGTGACCAATCCACCGTTTGGCGGTATGGAAGAAGACGGTATCGAAACCAATTTTCCGGCTACCTTTAGAACCCGTGAGACTGCGGATTTATTCTTAGTGTTAATCATGCACCTGCTTAAAACCGGCGGTCGGGCGGCATTGGTTTTACCGGATGGCTTTTTGTTTGGCGAAGGGATTAAAACCCGCATTAAAGAAAAACTGCTAGAAGACTGTAACCTGCACACCATAGTGCGCTTACCCAATGGCGTGTTTGCGCCTTATACCGGCATTAAAACTAATCTACTGTTTTTTACCAAAGGCATACCCACTCAACAGGTCTGGTTTTATGAGCATCCTTATCCAGCCGGGGTGAAAAGTTATAACAAAACCAAACCGATGAAGATTGAAGAGTTTGTGGCCGAAGCCGATTGGTGGGGCCATGAAGCGGATAACTTTAACAGCCGTGAAGAAAATCAATACGCTTGGAAGATGAGTGTTGAGGACATTAAAGCCCGCAACTACAACCTTGATTGCAAAAATCCACATGTGGGCGAGCAAGAGATTCATGATCCTGAGGTGTTGTTGGCGCAGTATCAAACGATGCAGGCTGATATTGCGGATTTGCGAAGCCAACTCAAGAAAATACTTGCGGAAGCCTTGGAGAGACAGGCGTGAGTATTGAACCGTTAATCACTCAGCATCTGGATATTTGGACGGCGGCAGATACCGAGAAGAAATCAGGGCGAGGCAGAAGCTCTGGGAGTGCTGGTGGTGTTTACGGCATTAAGAAACTGCGTGAGTTGATCTTGGAATTGGCAGTGCGCGGTAAGTTAGTGCCGCAAGATGCGAGTGATGAACCGGCTAGTGAGTTGTTGAAAAGGATAGCGACTGAAAAGGCTAAGTTGGTGGCTGAGGGCAAGATTAAGAAGAGTAAGCCATTGGAATCGATTACTGAGGAAGATAAACCTTATGCACTTCCACAAGGTTGGCAATGGGCTAGAATTATTCAATTATTTCAAGTAACAAGCGGAGGATCATTTGATATTTCTGCTGAAATGGATTCAGGGGAATACATATATCTAAAAGTTGGAGACATGAATACTTCAGAAAACGAAACTGTTATTACAACGTCATCCAGATTTGTAAATCCTAATATTAAAGAGCGTAACGGAATAATTCCAGCCAATAGTATTATTTTTCCTAAGCGAGGTGGTGCAATTGCAACTAATAAAAAACGATTAGTTACATCGGAAATTTTTGTTGATTTGAATATTATGGCTATTACAGTTCCCAGATCCATCTCTCTAATTTATACATTTCAATGGTTGGGAGGAGTTGACTTAGCTCAGTTAAATACAGGAACAAGCGTTCCACAAATCAATCACAAAGACATTGAACCACTTATTTTTCCCTTGCCACCACTCGCAGAACAACACCGAATCGTTGCCAAAGTCGATGAACTCATGGCACTCTGCGACCAATTAGAAAACCAACATAATAACGCTGCCGAAGCCCACGAAAAACTCGTCACTCATCTGCTTGGCACACTTACACAAACACAAAATACCGAAGACTTTAACACCCACTGGCAACGCATCTCTGAGTATTTCAATACCCTGTTTACAACTGAAGCCAGCATCGACGCACTAAAACAAACTCTGCTACAACTCGCCGTCATGGGTAAATTGGTTCCTCAAGATCCCAATGATGAACCCGTCAGTGAATTGCTGAAACGGATACAGGCAGAAAAAGCCAAGTTGGTGGCTGAGGGTAAGATTAAGAAAGATAAACCACTTGCAGAGATAACTGAGGAGGAGAAGCCTTTTGACTTGCCGGTTGGGTGGGAGTGGGTCCTATTCGAACAAATATTATCTTATAAACAAGGTCTGCAAGTCGGTACAGAAAATCAATTTTTAAAAAAAGAAACTGGTGCAACAAGATATTTAAGAATTACCGACTTTAGAAATGATGATGAAATCAGATATATTAAAGATTCCAGTCAAGACGTCTATTGTAACGAGATAGATTTATTGATGATTCGTTACGGTGGAACCGCTGGTGAAATTGTTTCTGGTAAAAAAGGTATTTATCACAATAATATGTTCCGTATCGATTATGATCAAAAGTTATTAGATAGAAAATATTTGTGGAATTATTTAGCGTTGCCATCCATTAGAAATGAGCTAGATGGCGGATCAACTAGCAGTACAATGCCACAAATTTCTCATAAAGTAATGAATAAAATAAAACTGCCACTCGCACCAATTGAAGAGCAACAGCGTATCGTCACCAAAGTCGATGAACTCATGGCAATCTGCGATCAACTCAAATCCTGCCTCACCGAAGCCAATCAGTTACAGCAAAAACTTGCTGATGTCGTAATCATGCAAGTAATTTAAAGCATCAAAATGAAGCGGAGGCAGATATTATTGAAAACTCTTAAAATAAAGATTATTACTTAAATGAACTTAAATATTAACAAGTTGAATAATGATGGGTTCATTAAATTTAAAGGTCACTTATTTGGGGAGGACTCTCTTAATATAGCTAAAAACCTAGGTAAAATTGCAAACATACCTGATGCTGATTTGGTACAAACATTAATCCCCAATGATACGATTCTTAAAGAAGCAAGCAGTTATAGCGGTATTTATGGATTAAATGAGTTTCCATTTCATACTGATATGGCTCATTGGTATCATCCACCAAGATATTTGTTGTTGAGGTGCATTACTCCGTCTAAATTGGTCTCAACTAAGATACTTAAGGCGTCACAACTGTTTGAAAATGAGGATATAAACGATCTGCGTCGAGCGATATTTAGGCCAAGACGCAGACTAGATGGGCGATTATGTCAACTCCGATTATTCGAAGGAGATTTTTATAGATGGGATCCATTATTTATCCAACCTATCACCAAATTAGCAAAGTTACTTCAATTACGAATAGCAGAGAGGATTTCAAATGCTACTCCTGAATTCATTACTTTTCTGCATCATGGTGATTGTGTCCTTATTGATAATTGGCACACATTTCATGCTCGATCAAGCATTCCTAATGAGGCTTTGCATAGGAAATTAGAGCGTATCTACATAACTGAATTAAAAGTATAAGCTATGAAAAAAATAAATCACGAATGGTCGCAAGAATCGTTATTTTCAAAAGCGCAGATATATGCTGAGGTAATGCTTGAACACCAAGATACTAATTGGCAGTTTGGCCTATGGTCAGCATTTGTACTTGAAATGTTAATAAGGGCAACGGTCGCAAATATATCGCCAGTATTGATAGCAGATAATAAAGATTGGAATAATTTACTTTATGCTCTGGATAAGCCAATCAAAAAAAGCAAATTCGTTGCGAAGTCAGCATCTATAAGCAACTTAATACAACGACTTGAAGATTTAATAAATGACTTTACGCTAGAACACGCGAATTTTTGCGTTCATCATATTGAACGAAGAAACAGTGAAGTACATTCAGGTAATATGCCCTTTGAAAACCTTGGGAGTTCTTCTTGGGTACCTAATTTTTATAATGTCTGCGACCTATTAACTAAAGAAATAGGTGAGTCTTTAGAAACTTTATTTGGGACTGAAATAGCTAGTCAAGCAAATGAAGAAATTGAAGCCTATAAGGATGATTCTGCAAAAGCTGTTAAAGGTACGATAGTTGCCTACAAGGATGTATGGAAAGAAAAAACTCCTGCCGAAAAAGAGCAAGCAACAAGTCAAGCTAACACGGTGATGCTGCGTCATTACGGTCATCGGGTACAATGCCCAGCTTGTGAAAGTACAGGACTCCTGTTAGGCAAAGCAATTGGTGAGGTTAAGCGTGAAATTGATGACCCCAAAATTATTGAAAAGCAGGTTATGAGACCGGAGTCTTTCCAATGTATAGCTTGCGGACTCAAGATAAATGGCTACTCAAAACTACTTACATCCGGTCTTGGTGACACTTATATTTCTACATCAACCTTTGATGCCATAGAATATTTTGATGTGGACATTGATGAACATATTCGCGGCATGATGGAAGATGACAACAATGAATATTGAACTCACGGCTCGCCCATTCGGACGATAAACCCGTAACGATGCCGGTCGGGGTTTGCAACCCCGACTGAAACGTTTGGATGCTTCAATAGCTTTCGAAACGTGAGTAACGGGGTTATAAACCCCGCCACGCTTCAGAAAAATGAAAAAATTATTATCACCGATAAGGAATAACAAAATATGAGAGCAGAATATAGCTATTACGATTATGAAAAAAGCCGTGACAGAATCGATGACATATTAAAAGGTGCGGATGCGTCCTATGAAGATAAAAAGAGTATTCCACCGAGGGATTCGCTTACTTTTGACAATGGTTTTTACGTGTCTTGTTCTGCGTTATTTATTGATATTAGAGGCTCGAAAGTATTATCCACAATTCACACAAAACCAGTGCAAGCAAAAATTTATAAGTCATATATATCAGAACTTGTAGCGATATTACGGTCAAATAACAAAATACATGAAATTTATATTGAAGGCGATTGCGTATGGGGGATTTTTAACACACCTGAAAAACCAGACATTGACCAAGTATTTTCAACGGCATCCTCTGCTTCTTCACTTATTGACACCCTAAACATCAAATACAAAAAAAGAGGATATTCTGAACTAACCGTTGGAATCGGTTTGGCTTATGGTGAATCGCTTTGTATTAAAGCTGGTCATAAAGGGAGCGGTATAAACGAAGTGGTTTGGTTAGGAAAACTAGTTGGTGAAGCGGCTCAGTTGTGTTCTTATGGAAATAAAACATATTCAGATGCAAGAACAATGGTGTCAGAGTTTTTTTACAATAATTTGAATGACTATAATAAAAATTTGCTAACATTTAAATTCAATCGTTCTTGCTATCATGGAAATGTCATAAATAAAAACATGGATGAATGGGTAAAATCCAATGGATAGCGATAAATCAAAATTCATTTTGAACGCTATCTTGGACACACAAGCAACCATTCGAGCAATTGATGTAAAAATTGGATATTTACTTGCTGCACTACTGGTTCCTTTCACTTTAATTGGCAGAATCTGGGCACATTTTTTCAACCTCCACGTTGCGTTACCGTTTCATTTGGACGATTTCTTATTTATCGCTTTTTTATTGATGTGGGTATTTACAATCTTATGTTTCATTCGCGCATTATCCGCAATCGATAACCCCGCACGGCATATTATTAACGCAAGCCATTGCCAAGGTGTTTTTTATGGTGGAGGGTTATATCAATTTGGCTTTCTTGATTCGGTTCTAAATCGAGAAATGGTTAGAGCATCTAATGACATTACATCATTTTTAGCTAGGATCCCTGACGCCAGAATTAACATTCAAAGTGAATTAGCAT
Source organism: Methylococcales bacterium (assembly GCA_003584865.1). GTDB lineage: Bacteria > Pseudomonadota > Gammaproteobacteria > Methylococcales > Methylomonadaceae > Methylobacter_C. The sequence continues at coordinate 6,102 of QVQE01000176.1, read as the reverse complement.
TTGAACAAATGAAATTGATTTATATCCGTGATATAAAATTACATAGATTAAGAGTAGGCATTACATCTGCACAGATATGGTTTTGCATTGGTTTTTTAAGTTTTGTTTTGTCAAAAATATATTAACTACAATAAAAATGGTGTCCTACAGCACCTTTTTGCAATTATGGGTAGATTAGCAAGTAGCCTCGATGAAGCAACGCGGTACAAGGTTATCAATCGATGAAATCAGGGGGTCGTCATTTTTTAGCATTGTGAGTCATCATTATTTCATTGCTACTCAAACGGGGATTCTCTACAATCAAGCCATTAAATCCATTGCTGATTAGTTAATCCCTTTCTCATACGTCATGCCATCGACCCCAAAATAGATTGCGTTTTTAAAGCTTTGTTAGGCTCAGAAGAGAATCGTAATTTATTGATTCATTTTATAAACGCGTTTTTAGCACAAGATTTAGCAGAACCTTTAGTCTGGGTTGATATCCTTAACCCTTATAATGATAAAGAGTTTCTCAGTGACAAATTGAGCATAGTCGATGTTAAAGCCCGAGATAGTCAAGATCGGCTTTATCAAATTGAGATTCAACTAACCAGTTATGCGCATTTACCGTCTCGTATCATTTATAACTGGGCGGATATTTACAGTCAGCAACTTAAAAGCGGGCAAGAATATCATGAGCTTAGACCGACTTACTCGATTTGGTTACTGGCAGAAAATCTATTAGTCGATGATAATGTCTACGTGCATCATTATAAAATGCGTGATGAACAGGGGCAGACCTTAACACCGCACGGTGGCATTGGTTGTTGGAGTTAAAAAAGTTTAATTCGATTCAAGTTGAAACAGAAGACCAACGTTGGTTAAAATTCTTTAAAGACGGTGAGCGCTTAAATGATGAGGCCTTACCCGATTGGATGATTACTCAGGAGATGAAGCAAGCCATGAGCACCTTAAGTACGTTTTCAGAAAAAGATCAACAATATTATCAGTATCAGGCTCGTCAAGAATATTTGCGCGAGCAACGCACTATTCAATCTGAGTTGGAGCTGGCTAATAAACGTGAGGAAGAGGCTAAAAGGCGCGAGGAAGCAGCGAACAAGCGGGAAGCTTTGGCCTTACGAGAAAAACAAGCATCAGAAAGTCGTGAGGCTTTAGCCTTAGCAGAGATTGAGCGCTTAAAAGCGTTACTGGCTCAGAAAGAAGAACGTATTTTTGATTGAGTCATTATGTGAGTTCAGAATGCATACTCTGGGCATCTAGTAATGGCATATTTGTCACACTTTGAACTATGCCTGCGCCTTTATCAGTCTGTTTTAAGTAGTGTCTCAAGGTATCAAAAAATGGTGTTTCAAAACTTTCTGCTGTTTTTTTAATGTAGTCTCTCGCGTTAAGTTGAGAAACATCACCCAACAAAGCCGCACTCAAGTTTTTATATCCTTGATTAAACTTGGTAATCCAACCATAAAGACTAGAACTGAATTCTAGTTTAGGTAAACCATTTGCTTCCGCATAACAATTGGCCTGCATATAAATGGTGTTAGGAGAGATCAGTTCTTTAACGGCAATGCGTTTTAAACATTCAATTTTTTTGTTGTTAGTAGACTGTGTCAGAATCTCTTGATAGGCTTGTTTTGCTTTATCCTCAGGAAAAAGTAACGCACCAGCAAAGGCATCAGCAAAATCTTCGGCTTCTTCACCAGAGAGTGATGGTGATAGGCAATGGCCTAATTCATGCGCCATCCAAAACTTAAAGTCGTGGATGTTTACATCCAGATTAAGATAAACCCATGTTGTTTGAGAATCCGGCAGATAGATGTGTACGGCATTCTCATGACGATCTTTATTGCCCCATAATACCGGCACGATAACCGCTTGAAGTTCACGAAAGCGCCGAATCAAATGCGTAAAATCAATAGTATCTTCAGGACTTAGATTTATATCATGCCGAACTTTTAGCGCGACCTTTTGTAAATAAGCATAGTCACACTGCGGTTGCTTTAATACCGGTGGCATTTCTAGCGTATCAAAGGGTAAATAGGGTGCTAAGAGTCGCAGGAATCGCCCCATTTCTTGGGCTTTTTCGACATGATGGTCTTTGGTTTTAGTACCTTGTCTTTTTCGAAAAGCAACGACTGGCGCATTAGGTTCGTCTTTAATCACCAGCTCATCTAAGCTTAATTTAAGTAGCTTGCCTAAGTGCAGTAGTTTGTTGGGGCGGGGAAAAGATTTGTCATTCAGCCATTGAGATACAGCTTCTTTAGAGACATCAAGCGTATCAGCAATGGCCGTTTGAGTTAACCCGGCTTTTGCCATTGCTTGAGTAGCATTTTGTATATTTAGTTTCTTTTGCATGACGAGCAGTATAGTGACTCGTCAAGTTTAGTCAAGTTTTAAACAGCCTGTAGACCTAAAAGTTGCTGGAAAGGCTGAAAGCCTTTATCTGAATGCAATAACGAAATATCGTTTTCTATGCAGAAGGTAGCAATCATTGTATTTAATGGGCGGTCACTTCTATTTTTAAACCAGTAGCTTTTAAAATACGTACGAGTGTTTTTATAGTTGGATTACCTCTTTTGGACAGGGTTCTATAGAGAGTTTCACGAGATAATTCTGTTTTTTCTGCGATAGTTGCCATGCCACCCCTAGCATCTACAACTTTTCTTAATGCTGATAGATAGGTTGCAGGATCATCATCTTCACTTGCGGCATTTAAAAAATCTGCAGCAAATTCAGCGTCCTTAAGTTGTTCAAACAACCAATCATTATGTTTATTTTCTATTTTCATTTGTGCCTCGCGTTTGCCAGTCTTTCCAACGAGATATTGCTTTCGTAATGTCTGCTGACTGAGTGCTTTTATCACCACCATTGCATAACAGGATGACTTTAATTCTAGCTAGACCTTGTCTATCTTTAATGCTATTTAACCAATTCGTAAATAGGTTATTTCCGTTTAGATCTACATAGTGTTTTAATTCATACATGGGTCTAATGTAGCTTAAGAGCTACTATAAATCAAATTAACTTTAACCCGTCAGCAGTTGCTACGTAGAGTCGATGTGGCGCAGGTACAAACCTACTGGGGTATCGGTAGGCATATCGTGGAATTTGAACAAGGAGGACAAAACCGTGCCACCTATGGCAAGCAGTTACTTAGTCGGCTTGCTGAGTCACTTACTCATGAGTTTGCTAAGGGTTTTGACGAACGCAATTTGCGAAATATGCGTGCCTTTTTTCAGCACTTTCCAAATTGGAACGCAGTGCGTTCCGAATTGAGCTGGACTCATTATCGCTTATTGCTCAGAGTGGATAGCCCCAAAGCCCGTGATTAGTATATGCAAGAGGCCGCCAGTCAAAACTGGAGCACTCGACTGTTGGATGGGCAAAGGCTTTGCATTTGTCGCACGCCAGCAGCGTATCAGTACAGAAACTCAGGATTTCTACATTGATTTGTTATTCTATAGTTCAGTAGGTCGGGTTACGCTAGCGCTAACCCGACCTACAAACTACAAACTACAAACTAAAAATAATCATTTACCGTCTTGGATTATTTATAACTGGGCGGACATTTACAGTCAGCAACTTAAAAGCGGGCAAGAGTATCTTGAGCTAAAGCTTGTTTGATTAAAAGGGCGTCATCAGTTTGGGCTTGTAAACATTCATTAACTACCGCTTGGGTAATTATTATTCTAGAAAAAAGATCTTTTAATATATGCAGGTGTGTAATTTTTGCGAGTGCGATTAATGGCCCAGCATCCGCAATTACGATATCCATGAATCTAGAATACCTAATTCCTTTGTCGTTTGCTGATCAGGCGTAACAATATCGATATCTAATTGGGCTAAATGATCAATAAATTCAGATAGGCTTAAGCCACTGATTTTTGCGGCAGCACCTAGGGACAATACTCTATCTTTAAACAAACTGGCCGCGAGTGCTGGTCTTAGTTGTTCGTCGTACTCGCTTAGTGTGGTTTTTAGGTTTAATAACAAGGCATTCGGTTGATTACCTTTTAAGATTAAAACAGGCGCTGATTCAGCATGTCTTAATGCTTCTGAGGGATTGCGCTTTAAATTCCTAACATTGGTGGCGTACATGATTTATCCCTAATATTAAAAAATTGAAGTGTAGTCTACACCCTGTGGGAACACAATATTTAATTAGTATTTGTCTTCATTCAAGCTGTTTAATGATAAAGAATTTCTCAGTGACAAGCTGAGCATCGTTGATGTTAAAGCTAGAGATAGCCAAGATCGGCTTTATCAAAAGCAGTTGCTACGTAGAGTCGATGTGGCGCAGGTACAAACCTACTGGGGTATCGGTAGGCATATCGCTCGCTATATTTCACGGTCCACGTCAGTTAGCAAAATACGATAACCAAGGACATCAGCAGAAAGAATTGTATAAAGCCGTCGCGTAATTTCGCTTTAAATAAATTAATCACTAAAAAAAATTGATTTTCTCAAACATCCGATTAAATTGAAGTCTAATCTTAATTGCAATTAAACGGTGGATATCATGTCAACACATTCTGAATACAACAATGCCAATCTAGTTTCAACACAAAGTTTAGAAGAAACTTTAGAGACAGCGACAAACCCCTTTAAAACCCTCATTATTGGCTTGGTTTGCTTGGGCGCTATTTTGTCGATTTTTGCTTTATTACCTTTGTTCTTTACGTATTTATCAGAAGGTGATGTTCGTGCCCCTTCAGAATTGCACCCTACAGATAGTGCCATTAAGTTAAGCTTAAAAAGCTCAGGGTATAGTGAATACGCACCGATCGTTTTTGAAAAACAAACTGTACCACCAAGAAAACACTATAACAACGTTCCTATGGAATAACTCTTTTATCTGCTAATTTGTTGAAAACTTAATAAGTTAATTGATCGATTAAAATTATGGGCGGGAGAAATAAAGTTAGAGCAAAACTTGGGGATGAGTAGTTGGGTGTGCATACTCATATTAAAGCGCTTACTCGTTAAGCGCTTTAGCGATGTCAACGATATTAACATAACCTCAAATTTATATTTCTGCATCACCTTTAAACAATCTTTAGCCCTAAAAGTTGCTGGAAAGGCTGAAAATCTTTATCTGAATGTAATAATGTAAAATCATTTTCTATGCAGAAGGTAGCAATCATTGTATCGATGGTTTTTCGTATAGTGATACCTTGTTTACGTAATGTTCTATAATTCTCGGCACTCTTTAGACTTAACTCTACACCTAGCATTGGGTATATTGGCAAGGAACAGAGTAGTGTTTTAGCGGCTTGATAATCCTGATCTTGTCTAAAGCCTTGTAGCACTTCTGCTAGAATTAAATCACCTGTACATATCGGTTGCATGCCTAATAAACTGTCCAGTTTTTTTGTCGCTAATGTTTCTACGCCATTAAAATAATCTACCCAAACACTAGAATCTACCAGAATCAATGATCAACTCGCATTGTTTCAAGATCACCATCCCAATGTAATTTCCCTTTAAATGCTTTAATAGATTCTTGCTGTTTTAGCATTAACAAGGTCTTTAAGCCAAGTTCTACGGCCTCACGTTTACTTTTTACACCGGTTACTTTTAAAACATCAGACATTAATGTGTCATCAATAATAATGTTAGTTCGCATCATTTTCTCTATGTGTAATAAAAGCCTAAACAATACACCAAAAATATACGATTGTCCCTAAGAATAATCATTTACCGTCTTGGATTATTTATAACTGGGCAGATATTTACAGTCAGCAATTTAAAAGCGAGCAAGAGTATCTTCAGCTTAGGCCTGACATGAACTCCGCACGGTGGTATTTGGTTATTGAGTGGATACTATTTTAACGCGGCATTTGGAATAGCCATTAGTGACTGTGTTACACTTTCATAAGTTATTATTCCAGAGCAGGAAACACTATGAATACCGTTGAAATAACTAAAATGAGTCTTGTGGAAAAGTTACAAGCGATGGACGCAATATGGGACTCTCTTATTCATGATAATTTGGACGTTAAATCACCGGAATGGCATGGTGATATTCTTTCGGCAAGAAAAAAGAAGATTGAAGAAGGTAAGGCCGAATTTTGCTCAATTGAAGAATTAAGAGCCAGATCAACC
>QVQE01000159.1 GCA_003584865.1 Methylococcales bacterium | reverse complement strand
CAACCAGAGATGGAATAATAAAACCAACCGGCCCCTTTACCAAAGTGGCGCAGCCCGCTAAAAAGGCTGCCAGTAAGTACCAGTATTTACGCTGTTTATCGTCATATTCTTCTGCCAGATAACACGAAAAAATGGTGCTGGAAACAAAGAACGCTAAAGTCATATCAAAAATAACGATCCTTGCAAACGCAATATAAAGCGGTGTCGAAGCAACAATTAGTGTTGCCAGTAGTGCGGTACGCTGATCGTATACTTTTCGGCAAAAGAAAAACACCGCAACGACTAATGCAAAGCCAAAGAACGCTGAAGAAAAGCGTGCTGCGCCTTCTGTTTCACCGAATAATGAAAAAGACAGTGCGACCGTCTTAAAATAAAACGCCGGCTTATCAAGATAAGTTAGGCCATTATACGTAGGCGCTAACCAAGCATGAGATTCACTCATTTCTCTAGCCACTTCAGCGTTACGACCTTCATCAGGCGATATTAATGCTGAACCACCTAAGTGTCCAAACAGCAGATAGGCCGCAATAATGAAAGTGATTATCGAAATCCATAAAGTGGATTTGGAAGAATTTTCATCATCATTATGAGCAGGGCCATTTGTTTGAGTAGAGAAAAAAGTCATTGTATCTGGGTATCTTTATAAGCGATGGATAAGGGTACTAATAATATTAGGCTAAGCTCTTGCTGGCAACTTCATAAACATCTTTAGAAACGGCATCGGTGGCGATGATTCTTTCTAACTGTGTTTTCATCAGTGCTTGTCTACCCACATCATAACGACGCCATGAGGTTAAGGCATTTAACATCCGTGAAGCCACTTGCGGGTTTAAGGTATTAAGGGCAATGATGTGGTCACCTAAAAACTGATAACCCTGGCCATTGGCCGCATGGAAGTGTAAAGGGTTCGCTTGGCTAAAAGCACCAATGAGTGAACGCACTCGATTAGGGTTTCTTAAGTCAAAAGCCGGGTGTTGCAATAAGCTTTGCACCACACTAAAGGTATCAGGATTAGAGCTTGATGCCTGTAAAGAAAACCATTTATCAATAACGAGGGCTTCGTTCTGCCATTGTTGATAAAAGCTGGCTAAGCAAGTTGCTTTAGCCGGGTGCGAGCTATTAACAATAACCGCTAAAGCAGCGATTTGATCAGTCATATTTTTAGCAGCAGTAAATTGTTGCTCTGCCCATTGCTGAATGTCTGCTTGCTCTAGTCTACCTAAATAAGCAAGGCAGACATTTTTGATACGTCTACGTCCAATAGCACCGGCATCAAACTGGCCTGATTCTTCTCGGTGGTTCTCTAAATACAGGGCTTTAAATTGGGTTTGTAATTGTTCAGCCAAGGATATTAAAACAAATTCACGTGCGGTATGAATCGCGTCTACATCAATGACGGTCATTTGTTCTGCCAGATACGTTTCTGACGGTAAGGTTAATAATAAAGAGAAATAAGACAGATCATCCCAAGGTTGTGCAAGGACTTGTTTAAAGGCATTAACAATAATCGGGTTTATGTGTAATTCACGCCCCGCTTGCACATCACTAATAAGACCAGTAATGATTTGTCCGGCCAGTTGTTGACCTGCTTCCCAGCGATTAAAGGTATCGGGATCAAAGCTTAATAAAAACGCCAACTCTTCAAGACTGCGTTCCATGACTAATTTAACCGGTGCAGAAAAACCTCTTAATAGCGATACGATGGGTTGTTCTGTCAGGTTTTTAAATACAAAGCGTTGTTCGGCTTCGGTCAACTGTAAAATGACTTGATCTGTAGCGCTTGCGTCACCTTGTAATTGACAATTAAGCGTCGCACCTTCTTGATTAATTAATCCGACAGTGACCGGAATATGTAGCGGCTCTTTATGGTCTTGCCCAGGCGTAGGAGGGCAATGTTGTTTAATGGTTAAACTGAGCGTTTGAGCAATGGCATCGTAGACTTTTTGAACCGTTAGGGCCGGCGTACCCGCTTGTTCATACCAGCGCCGGAATTGAGTGAGATCAACCCCATTAGCCGCTTCCATCGCATTCACAAAGTCATTACAGGTGACGGCTTGACCATCATGGCGAGCAAAGTATAAGTCACTGCCTTTTCTAAAGCCTTCTGCCCCTAACAGGGTATGGATCATGCGCACGACTTCGGCGCCTTTCTCATAAACCGTGAGCGTGTAGAAATTATTAATTTCAATATACGTGTCAGGTCTAATGGGGTGAGCCATTGGGCCTGCATCTTCGGCAAACTGACGGGTGCGTAAGTTGATCACATCCTCAATGCGCTTAACGGCTTTAGAGGTACGATCACCGGTAAACTCCTGGTCACGAAAGACCGTAAAGCCTTCTTTTAAACTGAGTTGAAACCAATCACGACAGGTGACGCGGTTACCTGTCCAGTTATGAAAATATTCATGACCAATCACGCCTTCAATATGCTCATAATCAAAGTCTGTGGCGGTATCAGGACGGGCTAATACAAATTTGGTATTAAACACATTGAGGCCTTTGTTTTCCATCGCCCCCATATTAAAGTGTCCTACCGCTACAATCATGTATAAGTCCAGGTCATATTCCAGACCATAGACTTCTTCATCCCATTTCATGGAGTTTTTAAGTGATTGCATCGCATGATCACATTTGTCTAAATCATGTGGTTCAACAAATATTTGTAAACTAATCGAGCGGCCTGATTTTGTGATGAAATGATCTTCAATACAGTCTAATTGTCCAGCGACCAAGGCGAATAAATAGCAGGGTTTATTAAAGGGATCTTCCCAAGTAACCCAATGCTGGTTATCGGCCAAGTCTCCAGAAGCCACTTTATTACCATTTGATAATAAAACTGGGTATTGCGATTTATCGCCTACCAGAGTGGTGGTAAATTTACTCATCACATCCGGTCTATCCAGAAAATAAGTAATTTTTCTAAACCCTTCGGCTTCACATTGGGTACACAGCATTCCGTTAGACAGATACAAACCTTCTAAAGCGGTATTTGCTTTGGGATTTATGGTATTTTCGATCGTTAAGACAAACTCACGGTGTTGTGGCACTGAGTGAATGATTAATGAGTCGGGTGTTAGCTGGTAGTCTGCTTCAGTGAGTTCCTCGTCATCATGGATAATAACACGGACTAATGTCAGGTTTTCACCCAGTAAAACCAGGGGGGCATCGCCTGTTTGACTGGCAGGGTTTCGAGTTAAGGTCAGTCGTGAGATAACCCGGGTATTTTCTTCAGTTAAGTTAAAGTTTAGATCAACACTACTAATCAGAAAGTCTGGAACAGTGTAATCTTTCAGATAAATGGTTTGTGGGTTAGCTTCGCGCATTCTTATACCTGCTGTTATATTGTTTTTGTGTTGCAAAAATAGCGATTAAAACCCACGCCATGATGAAGCTGACTCCGCCTATCGGGGTAATTATACCTATCCACTTTAAATCGAGTATGGCCAGGAGGTAGAGACTGCCAGAAAATACAATAATACCTATAAACATCAACCAGCCGGACCAATAGATTAATTTAGATTCAGCGGCTTGGTGATGTACTAAGGCAATACCCATTAAACCCAGTGCGTGCCACATTTGGTAAGTCACGCCGGTTTGATAAACGGTTAACAGTTCGGGGCTTAAAATATTTTTTAAACCATGAGCACCAAAAGCCCCCAAGCCAACACCTGTCATAGCACTCAGTGCGGCAAGAAGCAAAAAAACAGATTTCATATTATTTCTCCATAAGTCTAGGCATTAGTTGCACCAAGTTACAGGGGCGAGTCCGATAATCAAGCTGATCCTTAATTAAAGCGTCCCATGCTGTTCTACAGGCCCCGGAGGAACCGGGCAGGCAAAATACATAAGTGCCGTTTGCAACGCCTGCGAGTGCTCTGGATTGAATCGTTGAGGTTTTAATATCCTGATAGGATAGCCATCTAAAGGTTTCACCAAAACCATCCAATACTTTGTCTAATAGAGGAGTAACGGCTTCTGGCGTGCCATCTCTACCGGTGACGCCGGTTCCTCCCGTGCTGATGATTACATTGATGTTATCTCTGGCAATCCAATGTGAAACAACGGCTCTGATTTGATAAATATTATCCGGTACGATGATTTTTTCCTGAACAAGGTGTCCGGTTTCCGTAGCGCGATCGACCAATGTTTTACCTGAAGTATCATCGGCATCGGTGCGGGTATCTGAAACCACTAATATGGCAATATTTAAGGGAATAAAGTGTCTATCGTTCATACTTAATTAAAAAAGACAAAAGGTAACGGCGAAAGGTAACGTGAGTTATGACCTTTCGCCTGTTTTTTTATCATCTTAACACAACAAAGAAGCCTTCTTGATCGCGTTGGATATTAATTAGTAAGGCATTAACAGGGTCAACAACCTTTTTTAATTCTTCAAGGTTATTCACCCGATAACGATTGGCTGAAACGATAATATCACCGGGCCGTAAGCCAACCTTCCAAGCGTAGGATGATGATTGTATCTTTTCAATTAAGACGCCTTCTACTTGATCTTTTTGGGTCGCTGTTAATAAGGTGCCTTTTAGAAGAGGGTGTAATTTTTCACCCGCTAGTTGAGGAAGTGCTTGTTTGCCTATGGTAGCAACCACTGATTTTTTCTCATTACCACGGAAATATTCAATATTAACATGATCACCAATTTGTAATAAGCCTACGATATTACGGATATCCTGGCTACTCTTGACCTGTTTTCCATTGGCGCTGACAATAATGTCGCCGGGTTCCAAGCCTGCGTCTGCTGCAGGCGAATTATTTTCAATACGGCTGATAGCCGCGCCGTGTTTGTTATCCAGATTAAAAGCATTCACCAGTTCCGGCGTTAAATCCTGGGTGGTAACACCAAGCAAGCCTCGTTTAACTACGCCATGTTTAACCAGTACGTCTTTAATGGGCATAATCATATTGGTGGGTATCGCAAAACCTATACCCACGTTGCCGCCAGTGGGCGCCAGAATAGCCGTATTCATGCCAATCAGTTCGCCCCGTAGATTAACGAGTGCGCCCCCTGAATTGCCCGGGTTAATAGAGGCGTCAGTTTGAATAAAGTCTTCATAACCCTCAATACCCAGGCCTGAACGACCCAAGGCGCTAACAATGCCGGAGGTTACGGTTTGTCCCAAGCCAAAGGGGTTACCAATGGCGACTACAAAGTCACCGACTTTAAGTTGGCTAGAGTCTGCAATAGGTAGTTGAGTTAAGTTATTGGCGGGTACTTTAATAATTGCTATATCCGCTTCTGGGTCAGTGCCTATTAGCTCTGCATTGAGTTGGCGACCATCCGTCAGGGTGACCAGAATCTTGTCAGCTTTATCAATCACATGATTATTGGTCAGTACCAAGCCCTGGTTGCTGTCGATAATAACACCAGAACCCAAGCTGTTCTTTTGTTGCTGACGAGACTGATTGGGAACATTAAAAAATTGCCTAAAATACGGGTCCTGCATTAACGGATTTTCGTTAACTTGTATATTTGTAGAGGTCGAAATATTGACCACTGCCGGCATGCTGTGTTCTAGCATAGGGGCCAATGAGGGGAGTGCTTGTCCATCCACAAAAGGAGGCAGTCCGGCGGCTATCGATGGTAAGGGAGTCGATAAGCAAACGGAAACGATAGACCTTAATAGCAGTTGTTTTATGAATGCTTGTTTCATCAGGAGTTCTCAGGGCTAGTTAAACATGAATGACAGACAATATAAGTATAAAAATGTTTAATACAAGAGTACGCTTAAGTTAAAAAAGAACTCATAAATAAAAGAGCGAGGTGATACACCCCCGCGCTAACCTGTCTATTTTGCAATGTGTATAATGAAGGCCATCCAATGACGGGAGCACAACGACTATGAAAACACTTTTATTAGAGATAGACGAATCTATTTACACACAAGTAATTGGTTTTTTACAGATATTACCTGAACAGAAATGCCATATTATTGAAACATCCCAATCAGTGAATGGAGAGGAGAAAACACTCGACATTTGCTCAGCGTTTGGCATAGTAAAAACACCCATAACCGCTTCACTCGCGGAGCTTAGGCAAGGCATGGTCGCAGGGGCAATTGATGATTGCCATTGATACGAATGTTCTAGTCCGAATTATTGTTGAAGATGTCGGGCAAGCGGAACAAACGAAAATAGCGCGTGAGTTAGCTAAGACGGCACAAAAAATTTACCTTACTCAAATCGTGCAAGTTGAAACTACCTGGGTATTAGCAAAGGTATATAAGTTAAATAAACCTGATTTAATTGCAGCACTTGACCACTTACTTGAAAATCCAGCTTTTGTTTTACAAAACCTTGAATCATTTCAAACTGCACTGGGATTATTTAAACAAAGTCAGGCTGATTTTGCGGATTGTTTGATCTTGGTTGAAAGTCAGCATGTTCAAACGATGCTGTATACCTTTGATAAACGTCTAGGCAAGCACCCGGACACCAGCTTAATATGACAATATGAGTAAATATTTTCGAAAACGGCTTGCCCTTGTTTATTCTTGCTTACCCTCTTGCTTACCTTCTTCGAGTCCTTCGGCAGAAGCTTCCTGATAAAAACGGGGTTGTCTTAACTGTGGTAACTTATAAACCAAAATAGTTTCAATAAAATCCAAGCCATCCACTTTACTATGCAACGGTGAAATGCGGAGACAGCACCGGTGCAAGCCCCTAATGTCGATAGTGAAGTGCGGGCATGTTGTCCTTGCGATTCTTCCAGTTATTGCCTGATTAAGCCAGAATGCAACCCTTACATGCCCTAACTTCGTATAAGGATTGCCCTAATGTTACCGGTGAAAAGTGCAGGGTTCGTGAGTTAGAGTTTGGGTTGTATATACGATCGGTGCTAATGATAACGGCGAGTGATGATGCTTCAGTCCCTGAGCTGCAGGCACAGCATATAAGGACTTATAAAAAACCCTAAAAAAATATTATTTTATTTCCCACAAGTGATCAAAAGTAGACTATGCTTCTCATCAGGGCAACCGCCTTTTTAGAGTGGTGCGTGAATGAGTTACCTTGCCAGCACTCTTATCATTTGATGGAGAACAATATGCAAGCTAAATTGATAGTCAGTCTTGATCGCTTAAGTGAGGTCGAATATTTGGCTAAAGCGGGTACTATCTTAGCCGCTTTAACAGGGAATCCGAATTATTCAGAGCCGTGGATAGTGCAAGTCCCAACATTGCAGCAACTGGCAAGTGCTTATAATGATTACCAAACCGCCTACCATGATGCTTTAACTAAAGACACGCTTAAAATAGCGTTGCGTGACAGCTTTCGGGTTGTTTTGACTGCCCTCCTTAAACAATTGGCGCCTTATTTAGAAGTGGTTGCTCAAGGTAATATCAAGATACTATCCACCACTGGATATGATTTACGTCACGATATAACCCATACTCAAGGCAGTGATCCTTTGCCACCGCCTGACAATTTCCAGGTTACTTATGGTGTGATCAGTGGCACTTTGATTGCTCGTGTCGCCCAGTTGACCGGCGCAGCGAGTTATGACGTGCAAATCACTCAAGGTGATCCCATGATAGAAAGTAACTGGCAACACTTCATATCATCTAAAAACTGTAGCCATATCTTACTGGAGGGCTTGATACCCACACAGACTTATTGGCTGCGTATTAGGGGCGTTGGCGGCAATGGTCTGGGCGCCTGGAGTAATTTGTTGAGTATTATTGTGGTTTAGAGGGGGTTGTAGGGTGATTTGAAGAAATGGGCAGGGTGAAAGCTCTGCCTTTTTTAATTGGGGACATGATGTTGACCACGGCTGACATGCAATGTTCGAGAAAGAACTCGCTTATTGTCATTATCAAACCCGACCAGCGCGCCGTTACTAACACAATCCAGAACAACGCCACCTTAAAAGAAAGCCATTTTGTCATCCGATGAATCCACGATAGAATTGGGTGCGGGTAAGAATAGGGTAAACATGATTAAGTATTGGGAGCGGAGCCTCATTCCTGTTAGAAGAAAACACTGAAGGTTTAGAAGCGACTAAATTAACTATAGCTATTTTTTCTGAAAAGGGCTGAAATCAATATCTTGAAGATGATGTGACTACTTGGTTAATTCAAAGTAAATATTGATATACTCACGCATTAAAATCTAACGTCGCAGATAAATATCAAATAACTATGATAACTTCATTCCACGCGAAATATTTTGCATACGAACTAACACGGCAACATGCAGCTAATGACGGTGGTCGATTATCACAAGCTTTATTTGATGCGCTAAAACAAGAAATGGATGAAAGCATTAGAGATAGGATGAACCAAACCCGTGAACAACTGCTAGAAAATTTTGACGAAGAGGTACACGAACGCTTACGTGTACAATTAAATAATACTAATGCGCAATTAGATCGGTTTAGTAAAAGATTTTGGGCACTGTCGCAATTTATTTTGGCAGAAAAGGCATCCTTTAATGATGAAGCGTTGGTTTTTGATCTTGAGCAACCACCATTAGAAACCATACCCAAGGGGCATTATCATCTGATATCAAAAACACGACCTAGCGAAAATCAAGATAAGGTGGCTGAAAAGCCCGTTGATTATAGCGGTCATTTATATCGCCTCTCTCACCCCTTGGGTGAATTTGTTATTGATCAAGCTAAGAAGCTAGAAACTGCTTCTGCCAGTATCGTTTTTAATATCTCTGTGCATCCAACTCGCTTGCATGTTATTGAACAACTAAAAGGTAAACACGGCTATTTAACCTTGCAGTTTTTAGCGATTGATAGCTATGAGCGGGAAGAGTTTTTACTCTTTTCTGCCTTAGATGATCAAGGGCAATCACTAGAGCAAGAAACGTGTGAAAAACTTTTTAACTGCATTGCAGAAAATAAATGGGTAAGTAATATACCGGACGATGTAGACCAACGCTTGGCTTTAGAATTAGAAAGACATACCAAAGCGACCATAAGCCAATCCTTAGAAGCGAATCATAAATATTTTAATGAAGCCCGTGAAAAGCTAGAAAAATGGGCTGATGATCTAGTGTTAGTGGCTGAGAAAGCACTCAAAGATACTAAAGAACAAATTAAAATCTTACAACGACAAGCGAGGCTCGCCAATAATCTAGATGAACAACATGACCTACAGCAAAAGATACAAAGTCTTGAAAAACAACAACGCCGCCAGCGCCAAGAAATCTTTAAGGTCGAAGACAGCATTATCGACAAACGTGATGAACTGATCAATGCCCTTGAAAAGCGACTGACCCAACAATCACACACAGAACGCTTATTCACTATTGAATGGGCAGTCATTTAATTAAAACTCAATACTCTATCAATTCGATTATTTACAGGATAAATCATGATGAATGCCCTTACTTTCAGCTTTGCCCGTAAAAACCTTGCTGAGGTTATGCGAACCGTCAGCGATGACCACGCACCTGTCGTAGTCACCCATCAAAACGCTAAACCGGTAGTTATTATGTCGCTTGAGGATTATCAAAGCCTTGAAGAAACCAGTTATTTATTAAGAAATTCAACAGGTGCACACAGATTACTTGAAGCCGTTGAAGAATTACGCGCAGGCAAAGGTGACATCAGAGAATTACTCAATGATGATTAAATTCTCCAGCAAAGGTTGGGAGGACTACCTTTACTGGCAAGTAACAGATAAAGCACTGCTTAAACGCATTAATATGCTGATAAAAGAAATTGAACGCGAACCTTTTACTGGCAAAGGCAAACCAGAACCTTTAAAACACCAGTTATCAGGTTTTTGGTCACGTCGTATCGACGCACAACATCGTTTGGTTTATAGCTTTGAAGCAGATACCTTACTCATTGCACAATGTCGGGATCATTATTAAAGCTGCGAACTTAAACACATCACATATCTACCCGCATACTTCGATCGTTGTAAGTAGTGTGGGTAAAATTTATAAACGGAACTAGCTATGAGTACGACTGATAAAAATCGCAACCGCCTGATCACTTTACTTAAAGAATTGTTCCAGTTAGATCAACCTGAACTGGATTTTGGTCTGTATAAAATCATGCACGCGAAAAGTGAGCAGATCACTACGTTTTTGCAAAGTGATTTACTCAAGGAAATCGAAGCTGCTTTTGGAGAAGTTGATCAACAACATGCGGCTGAAGCCAAAGCTAACTATGAAGCCGCCATAGAGCAAGCTAAAAAGTTTGGCGCACCCAATCCAGATGAGACACCGGGCGTTCAAGAAGCTAAAAGCGCTTACGAAAATGCAAAAGACAAGGGCAACGCAGAAAACGAAATCTATGATCATTTATATCGCTTTTTTGAGCGGTATTACGACAGCGGTGATTTTATGTCACGGCGTTATTACGCGCGTGAAAGTGACAGCCGTGCCGCCCCTTACTCGGTGCCTTATGATGGTCGAGAAGTTTACTTACATTGGGCCAACAAAGATCAGTATTACATAAAAAGTACTGAGTATCTCAGTAACTATACCTTTGAATTAAATGCCGCCATTAGACAAGAGGCACAAAAAAACCAGGGGGCAGGTTTAGATGCTTTTGCAACACGGGAAGATGAAACAGAATTAAAGGTGCATTTTAGAATTATTGAAGCCAGCGAAGGTGAGCACGGTAATATTAAAGCGGCAAGTGATCAAAAACGCTTTTTTCATATACATAAACAAGCGCCGATTCTGTTAGAAAATGGTGAGTTAGTCATTCAATTTCATTACCGCTCTGACGCTGAAAAAACCGGGCAAGATAATAAGTGGCAAGAAAAGTTATTAGAACAAGCCGAAATTGCTATTTTAAATGCACTTAAAGAAGAAGCGTCTGCCAACGATTTTTTACAAGGCTTACAACGTCTTGCACCTACCGATAGTAAAGCTAAACGCACGTTATTAGGTAAATATCTCTATCAATACAGCACCCGTAATACGATGGATTATTTTATCCATAAAGACTTGGGCGGTTTTATGCGCCGCGAGTTGGATTTTTATATCAAGAACGAGATCATGCGCCTTGATGATATAGAAAATGCTGATGCACCAAAAGTGGAACAGTATTTGGCGCAAATTCGTGTTTTACGTCGCATTGCCCAGCAATTGATTGCCTTTCTGTCACAACTCGAAGACTTTCAACTTAAGTTGTGGCTCAAGAAGAAATTTGTTACTGAAACAAATTACTGCATCACGCTCGATAGAGTACCGGAAAAATTCTATGCCGAGATTGCTGCCAATGACAAACAGCGAGAGGAATGGGTAAAGCTGTTTATCATTGATGAAATCAAAGAAGACTTGGTTAATCCCGTCTATAGCGATCCGCTGACATTCGAATTTCTCAAAGCCAATCCCTATCTGCTGGTGGATACGGCCCTATTTGATGAAGATTTCAAACAAAAACTACTGGCTGAAATACCCGATTTGGACGCGCAATGCGATGGTGTGTTGATTCATTCGGAGAACTTTCAGGCCTTAGGTTTGATGCAAAAAAAGTATCGGGAACAGGTGAAGTGTATTTATATTGATCCGCCTTACAACACGGGTGGGGATGGCTTTGCTTATAAAGATAGTTATCAGCATGCATCATGGTTAACCATGATATCGGAGAGATTGTCCGCATCATATAGTTTACTTGCTCGAAAAAGCGTGCTTTTCACAAGCATAGATGCTATTGAGAGAACTCATCTTGAAAAAGCCTTGGATATGGTATTTGGCAGGGAAAATCGAGTTGAAGAAGTTATATGGGTACAAAACACTACAAAGAATCAGTCGCCTACCTATTCGACTAACCATGAGTATGTAGAGGTTTACTCCAAGGAAATTAGAGAAGTTAAGTCCGATTTTTCTATGTTTCGTGAGTCAAAGCAAGGCTTTGCCGAGATAATGGCTGTAGTTGAAGAATTAAACCCCAAATATCCGCCATTACTTGATATTGAGACCGCACTAAAAAACCTGTACCGAGCGCATAAGGCGGAAATAGCTTCGGAGGGGAGTGACAGTATTGACGAATGGAAGGGTATATATAATTACAATCGTGCAGAATATCGCAGTCTCTCTGGTGAATATGTGCCAGAAACTGATGCCAGAAAACGCGCCGCAAAGATCTGGATTTGGAGAGAAGTTGATACATCAATGCCCCAAGTAAAAGAAGACTCTCAGAAGACTGAATTTCGTGATCCAGAAAATCCGGCATTCAGATTTTATACACCACTTCATCCAATCGCAGAAAAACCTTGTCCTGCTCCAAAGAGAGGATGGGCATGGCCGTTCGATCCGCATGAAAAACAACAAAACTGCTTTTCCAAGTTGGCTAAGGATAAGCGCATTGCATGGGGTGAAGATGAAAACAAAATCCCACAAAGGAAAAGTTTTCTTCACGAGGTTGAGACGAACGTCTCTAAATCAGTTATCAATGATTACACCGATGGCGAGAAAGAACTCACTAACCTGTTTGGTAAAACCAGAATTTTTGGCGGACCAAAACCTACCACGTTAATTAGTCGATTTTTTCAACAAGCCTCTGTGTCAAATGAGCTCGTTTGTGATTTTTTTGCAGGATCTGGAACAACTGGCGAAGCTCTCATTAAATTGAATCATAATGATAAAGTTAGGCGGAAGTTTATTCTCATCGAAATGGGAGATCATTTTAAAACAATACTTAAACCCCGCATCCAAAAAGTCGTTTACTCCAAAGACTGGAAAGACGGTAAACCGGTTTCCCGCGAGGGCCTCAGCCACTGCTTTAAAACCCTGCGCCTTGAAAGCTATGAAGACACCCTGAATAATCTGATACTGAAAGCCGACAGCAGCCGTGATACCGCGTTAGCCAATAACGCTGACCTACAACGAGACTACCTGCTTAATTATTTCCTGGATGTGGAAACCCAGGCCAGCCAAAGTTTGCTGAATATCGCTAATTTCCGAGATCCGACGGCTTATAAGATGAATATCAAAAAGCCGGGTAGTGAAGAGCAAAGACTACAAGCCATCGATTTAATTGAAACCTTCAATTGGTTGATCGGTTTGTGGGTATCCAACATAGCCGCACCGCATAGCTTTAGTGCGGAATTTGAGCGTGAACAAGATCCCGATTTACCTAAAGACCAAAAGACGCGTTTAATTTGCAAACGCTTAAAAGTGGATGATCAGGGTGATTACTGGTTCCGCTTAATCGAGGGGTATACCTTAAAAGTACCCGGTGATGAAACCTCTAAAGTAGCAACCTTAATTATTTGGCGTAAGCAAACCGCTGATGCAGAAAAAGATAATGTGGTGTTACAAAAGTTTCTGATGGATAAATTAGGTATTTCACCGCGAGCGCAGACTTACGATGTCATTTATATTAATGGTAGTCATACCTTGCCTAATCCGGTGGTAGAAGGTGAAAAAACTAAAGTACGCTTGATTGAAGAAGCTTTCCATAATGCCATGTGGTCTGGAGAGTAAGCGATGGCTGTTAAAGCAAAAGCCCCCTCCAAAAAACAGAAAGTCGATACACTTAATTTTACCGATAAGTTGGTATTGAACCAATGGCTTATTTCGTTGTTTGGTGTAGACATGTTTGCTGTCTATAAAGACGGCAACCGTGAAGTACGCCCCATGCAGTTTTTAGCCAAACAATTACGAGATTGCCGAGAAGGTTTAGATGCGGATAATCTGCATTTTTTTTACCAGCAATTAAAACTTACACACCAACCGCAAGCGGCGTTACATCCAAATGCTTTATTACAATACGAGCAAAATATTGTTAACCATACTCAATGGCTCAACGAAGGCAGAGAGCGACCGATTGAATGGAAATATTATCAGTGGCTATCGTTGTTGTTTGCTGAAATTTACCTGCATCAGTATTTTTCTGACCGCGAAAAACTACTGGAACAGTTGAATGACTATGTTCGGCAATTTAACGCACACTGGGCGAGTCGCAAAGTACCCATGTTTACGGGTATTAGCGAGTACAGCTTAGAAGAGTTAAATAAACTTTGCCTGCAAAATGCCACCGGCTCCGGTAAAACCTTGCTGATGCACGTTAATTATCGCCAGTTTGCGCACTACGCCAAAGAAGCGGGCCAACATGATTTGGTTTCTCGCACCTTATTAATTACGCCCAATGAAGGTTTAAGCAGTCAACATGAGCAGGAGTTATTACAAAGCGGTATAGAAGTTTCACGTTTAGTTTTGGATAACAATGCCATTGGTTCAACCAGCGGGATTTTTAGTAGTGATTATGGTCATTTAACGCGCATTGATTATATAGAAATCACTAAGCTAGGCGATAAAGATGGCCCCAATACCATTGCTACGCGTAATTTGGGGGATCAGAATCTTATTCTAGTAGATGAAGGTCATCGCGGCATGGGCAAATCCGACGAAGAAGGCTGGATGAAACAACGGGAACGCTTGGTAGAAAAAGGCTTTGCTTTTGAATATTCAGCCACTTTTAAAGAAGCCGTTAAAGCGGCTAATAATGCCAAAATTGAAGAAAGCTATGCCAAAGCCGTGTTGTTTGATTATTCGTATCGCTACTTTTACGAAGATGGTTATGGCAAAGATTACCGTATTTTTAATATCCCCAAATCACAAGCCGATCATGAATTTATCTATTTGACCGCGTGTCTGCTGGGCTTCTATCAGCAACTCCGTTTGTATAAAGAGCGTAAAGCAGAGTATGCCGAATACAATATTGAAAAACCGCTCTGGGTTTTTGTGGGTTCTAGCGTATCGGGAAATAAAAAGAAAACCGTTGATGAGGAAGCAACTGTTTCTGACTTAGTGCGGGTATTGGCGTTTTTTGCTACGTTCCTTGAAAAACCCAAAGATGCTATTCGGGCGATTGATGTTTTATTAAAACAAGATGGCATGGCTTCGGGGTTGCTGGATAATTCGGGGCACGATATTTTTAATGGTGCATTTTTGTTTTTACGTCAACGTCTGCTCAAAAGCGAAAAGCCCGAGGATATTCATGCCGATATTTTAGATAGCCTGTTTAACAATCGTGCCGGTGGGCAGTTGCAGTTATTGCGCTTAAAAGGTGATAGTGGTGAATTGCTGTTAAAGGCGGGTAATAGTGTACAGCATTTTGGCTTAATTAACGTGGGAGATGCCTTAGGTCTCGCTAAACATGTTGAAGACGAGTGCGCTAAAGGTAACTGTCCAGCTATTGTGGTTGATGATAGTGATTTTATCGCAGCCCAATTTGCCAGTGTTAAAGAATCCTCATCCCCCATTAATTTATTGATAGGGGCTAAGAAATTTGTTGAAGGTTGGGATTGTTGGCGGGTAAGCACGTTGGGTTTAATGCGAGTCGGGCGTAGCGAAGGCTCACAAATCATTCAGTTATTTGGTCGTGGTGTGCGTTTAAAGGGGCACAGTTGGTCATTAAAAAGATCAAGAGCGGCAACACCGGCAAAACAGCCTGAATACATTCATTATATTGAGACGCTTAATGTTTTTGGTGTGCAAGCGGATTTTATGGAAAAGTTTCGTGATTTCTTAAAAGACGAAGGTTTGCCGGGTAATGATAGTAAGGAAGTGTTCAGGATTCCGATGAATGTGACTTATGATTTTGGCCAACAATTAAAAGTCATACGCCCAAAACGAAAGGCTAAGGATGGTCGTGAATATAATTTTAATCGTGATGGTGCGATGCCTCTTTTTGGAGGCGTGCCTGATTATTTAACTAAAAACCGCATTGAAGTGGATTGGTATCCTAAGATACAGTCCATTGTTTCTAGCACTACCCGTTTGGCAGGTGCCGTTATTTTGAGACATGAGGCTGTCTTTACTGAGCAGCATATTGCTTTTCTTGATATCAACAAATTATATTTTGAGTTAGAGCAATTTAAGGCAAGAGAGAATCTTTATAGCTTAATCATAGTACCTTCTGCTGTGCGCAGTCTCTTATTGAGAAACGATTGGTATAGTCTGTATCTACCAAAAGAACTGATTACCTTAAACAGCTATGCGAATGTCCGTATTTGGAATCAGATAGCCCTAGAGTTACTGAAAAGATATTGCAAAAAATATTTCCTTTATGCCACAGATGAATTCATCAGACCCCGGTTAGAAATACGTGAATTGGATCGCGACGATAGTAATTTGCCTAAGCCAGATGAGTTTTATCAATTAACAGTTGATGCCAGTGAACAGCAATTAATTGGTGATATTGAAAACCTTCAGGCTGAAATTGATAAGGGTTTAAAAGCAAAAACATCAAAACATCTGCTTGAAGCCGGTCAGTTAAAAGCGTGTATTCTAGGTAATCATTTGTATCAACCATTATTGTATGCTCAAAAAGGCAGTCCTGTTTCTATTACACCGGTTTCACTTAATGAAAGTGAAAAGGATTTTGTAGTTGATCTGATGCAATGGTTAGAGAGCAATGAAACCACTTTGCAGAGTGAGCAGACAGCTAAAACATCATTTTATTTATTGCGCAATAAATCACGAGGCAGTGGTATTGGCTTTTTTGAAGCAGGGAATTTTTACCCTGACTTTATTGTTTGGGCGGTTACCGGTGATAAACAAGTGGTGGCTTTTATTGAGCCACATGGTATTTCGCACGAAGGGCCAGAACATCCCAAGGTGCAGTTTCACAAAGTCATTAAAGATATTGAGACAAGGCTGAAGGATAAGGATGTACGGTTGGAGAGCTTTATTGTCACCCCAACACCTATTGCGGCAGTGAGTGACCGTGGTTTAACCCGTGAAGAATGGGCAGAAAGACATGTGTTGTTTATGGATAGTTCAGAATATATCGATTTGATGATGAAAAATCTGCTTGGGAAAGGTTAGGCTTTAACTGGGTTTAGGCGTTTTTGCGTATTCTGGTCAATTTGAACCTATTTGTAAATCCATTGCATTATATGACGTGGTAGCGGAAGCCAAAACAAAAAAGGGCGAGGTAATACACCCCGCCCTTAAGATAGTCCACTTAACGTTTTTGAGCGTTAGACTTTAGGCATTTGTCTTAATTTCTCAACGACTTTATCACCAAACTCAACGGTGTTAATCATGGTGACACCGCTGCCTGGTTTAGAGAGATCCGCTGTTGAATAACCATCGGCAAAAACACCTTGCATGGCCGCCCACACATTCTTGGCTTCTTCGGCCATATCAAAGCTGTTTTCTAACATCATGGCGACAGAACCAATCATTGAATAAGGATTGGCAATGTTTTTGCCAGCGATGTCAGGTGCAGAGCCATGAGACGGTTCATAGTACGCTTTTTCAGGGCCGATACACGCAGAAGGCATAAGACCTAAAGAACCTAAAATACCGCCGCCCTGATCACTTAAAATGTCACCAAACATGTTTTCCATGACCATCACATCAAATTGAGTCGGTCTTAAGCACAGATTAGTAGCCGCTGAATCTACCAATTGGTGAATGACTTGTACGTCTGGATATTCAACCGCGACTTCATCCAGAATCTCATTCCACAATACGCTAGATTTT
The DNA here is from genome assembly GCA_003584865.1 of Methylococcales bacterium. Classification (GTDB taxonomy): domain Bacteria; phylum Pseudomonadota; class Gammaproteobacteria; order Methylococcales; family Methylomonadaceae; genus Methylobacter_C. The sequence continues at coordinate 564 of QVQE01000159.1, read as the reverse complement.
AAAACGTTACTTTTGTGAATGTTATGCAAGATCTTTTTACGTTTGTTAGCCAGTTTAAACGCTTGATGCAGAATCTGACGAATCTGATTTTCATCATATTCCAGGGTTTCTTTTACATAACGTAAGCCTTGTTCGTTAACGCCCATTTCTTTGTTACCAAAGTACAATCCGCCTACCAGTTCAAAATAACTGGAAAATAACTGGGGAAAATAACTGGGGTCAAAAATAACGGAAAATAACTGGGGTCAGAGTAAAGTTAAATGCTTAACTCAACGCTCCAGCGGATCTTTGCGTTACCGTGAAAGCCTCCAGTACTCCAGACAAGCATAACCCTACTGCCCTAAGCAGTATAATAAAATCAATAAGTTACTGGTCAGGCTAAGGCAGGTTTTGTTACTGGCAACTTGCCGATTTTTTTAAGAGCCTTGATCCAGCGTGGCGCATTTTTTTGGGCGGACATGGCCTCGTAATCGACCCCGGGATCACAATAGGGCTCATGCCGCGATAGCATAAAATAAATGATACGAATCAATTTATGAGCAATGGCAACAATGGCTTTTTTAT
>QVQE01000136.1 GCA_003584865.1 Methylococcales bacterium | reverse complement strand
ACCATTATCCAAAGCGGTTTTCATGCTTCAAAACAACCAACGCCCTATATAAAACCCGAAATAGACGTTATTAATGGCGACCATAGTGGAATTGTTATTGTCGTATTAAAAGCTATTTTAGGGGCTGTTGCCTATAAAATACGCTATAGAAAATCAACCGTGTTAGGTGTGATATCAGAATGGATTGAGGTGGACATTAGCACGGTCACTCGATGCGTAATCAATAACTTAATCCCGGGTGTTTCTTATGATTTTCAATTTGCCAGTATTTCCTCAGCAGGAACATCAGATTTTTGTAACCCTATCACTAAAATAGTTATTTAATCACGCCTTAGAGGCCTGGTTATTTTGGAAACTAATATTAATGGTCATGAGTGACCCTGTTTAATTGACCATTAATTCCTGGAAAAGAAATAATTCCCCCACCGAAACAACTCGACGTTTGTTTATCCAATACTGACCCTATTTCCCTACCGCTAGTCTTAATAACCTACGCGATTTTTAATTTATCAGTATTTCTATTTCAGAAAAACCCAGGTTAACACAGTGTACGGGTAGCTTGGTGCGAAAATGAGCAAGCCAGGCTGTACGATCAGCTTCGCTCGACGGGAAATAACCTTGATTAGCCATAATCTTTGAATCCTTTATTAAGACAGCAACATAACTGGGACTCTCAGCCGCTTTATTGAGTGGCTGAGAGCTTATAGTGGGATGTTCCAAGCATTCGTTGTGAGTCTCTGCCGCTTTGTTGGCATAGATTCTAGTGCTATTAGCACCCTCTGCACCGCTACAAGCTCATGTAGTGAGGTATGATCATAAGCGACTAACAGCAAGATACGTCTGCAAACACGGCGGAGGCGTGGAGTAGAACGCTAATGGATGCCAGCACCTACGTAAGCACTGCCTAACCCTTTACCAGTAACGCCAAGACTTCGTAGCGTGTTCCAACCACTCCTGCCAACCCTTCCAAACCCACGTCAGCAGAACCAAAACCTTTATAAACTCTGCCGACAAGCATGACTATAGACCTTAATTTCAATAAGTGATAGTTAAATAAAGTTTATTTTTAGGTTGACTCATGGATAGGCTTATTGAGTGGTTGATAGCAGTGCTGTTGTCAACGTATTAGTGGTCTTGAAGAAGGGAACGTTAGCCGCAAATTAAGTTAAGTTTCATTTTAAATGACTGTATGTATCACTCAGGATGAAGAAGGAAAATCCCGCTCAATCACTCGGAGCAAACCCCATTGACCGATGTCCGCTATGCGTTGTTTGGCTTTTTGCAGATAGTCATCAGCCGTTTTGGCGTATAAATCGGTATTTGTACTTCGGTATTCCTCGCCGCAGTCTTGACGTAGTTTGGCAGCGAACAAATCCAATTCGGCATCGCGCAGGTGATAGCCGGTTTCTTGGATAAGTTGTTTTGCCTTAATGTAATGGTTTAAAGCGGTGTCGAAGTCTTTGGTTACAAGACTGTAACGTCCATGTATTAATAAGTAATCGATTTGATATAGCTTCATGCTACAGCGTTCGATGATGTCCCATGCACTGTTTAAATCGGCTAGTGCGAGGTCAAGTTGATTTTGGGTGAGGTAAAAGTCGGCGCGGTATAAGTAGAATAAAGGAGCATCGTTCATTTTCCCGGCTTTCTGAGAGCTTTGTATTGCTAGTTGAAAATACTGTTCTGATTGATCAATTTCATTTAAAGAAAAACAAGCTCTAGCAAGGGTAACATAGTCTAAAGCAATACTAATTAAGTGATCTGATTTTTTTGTAATCGATTGTAAACTTTCTTGTGTTGATAGAGATTTCAATGCTTCTTTATCTTTGGCTCTATCAAGTAATAAAGTGCAATACCGATAACCTCTTAGTGAGGATCGTAGGTAATCCTCTCTGTCTAGTTGTTCCGCTTGCTCAAAATTCACTAATGCTTCATCAAAGCGTCCTTTAGAATATAGTACCGTGGCAAAATAACTTTGACTTACTATTTGCGAATGAACATCTTCACTAAAAGATGCGTATTTTATTGCCTCTTGTGCTATAGAGTAAGCTTTATCTACTAAACCTAAGTATAAGTATAAATCAACCAAGTTACGAGCTGCTCCAGCAGCGAACTCCCAATTTTTTAATCTTGAAGATAAGTCTACTTCCGTCTTTCTTAATTCAACAGCCTCTTCTAAACGTCCTAATGCCATTAGACAGTATGAAGTCGAATCTAATATTACTACTTGATTCTCTTCCGTTAAGTTACTATCTACTATCATTTGTTTCCGATCTTGTGAAAAAAAAGCTAAGGCTGATAAATCTTGTGAGTATGCTCCTAATTTATCCCAGCTACGATATTCATTATTCTGACGAATACGGTTCAAATAAACTTCAAGAGCTTCCTGTTTTTTTTCTGCTAAACACCCATGTCTCACTGCGCGGTAAAGCGGCTGCATTTCTTGCAACGTATCAGGAAATTCATTATTTGGCAGTCCTTGATAATAATCAAATAAAACCCCATGCGCTTGTTTAAAAGCTTCAGGATTATTTTCTTTAAATTTTTGTCCAAAATAATCACGAATAATCGGATGTGTATCCCATTCCATGCGTTGAAATGTGCCTTTTTTATCCAATAACACCCCCATTTTTACTAATCGCTGCTCTACCTCTTGGAGTTGTTTTGTCGTTAAAGCGCGTAACGGTTCCGCGTGGCTAGCTTTCTCAATCAAAACTGCTTTTTCTGTCACGTTCATCGGACGGTCAAACAAACCCAATAACTGTAAAAAACGACGGGAAGTATCATCTTGCAATTTATCGTAATAATCCAACACCCGCAAGGCATGACGACTGTCTTTTTCGGCATAACTATTTCCATGCGCCTCCGTTAAAGGCGGTAACTCTTTGGCATAACTTGGGTCACCGTTGTAATGTTCTCTTAACAAATGCCCGATTAACACCAAACTTAAGGCATGACCATTTAAGTCTCTGCTAATTGCCAGATGGTCTTTCCTCTTGCCTGTTACCCTTAATTTTTTCAATAAGGTCGCACCGACGCCAGGCGACAAGGTTGTTAAATCGATTGTCTGATAATGTTCTTGATGCCATTGATTGAGTCCGGTTACTTCAAAAATTGCTTGACGTGAAGAAATCAAAACAAAACTTTTCACCTCCGCACACCTGAAACAGTGGATAAATTCTTTTAACACTGTGTCTTGCAATTCGCCATCTTTGCCATGTTGTAATGCTTCCAATCCATCAAGAATCAGTAAACATGGTTTTTCCCGCAAACACTGCACTAAAATCCTCGCTTTTTTATTCTCATTTGTGGGGATTTCGCTGATGCCTAAAAACGTCAATACTTGGTTAAAAAATTCTTGCGAGTTGGTAAACAATGTATGAGTACCTTGTGCATAAAACGACCAACCAAACACGTATTCTTTGCCGTAATAATTTTCTTTCTCGATTTTCCGTAACCATTCATCAGTTAACGCCGATTTACCGATGCCGCCATCCGCGACGATAATCGCGAGTTTCTTATTGGGATTGATAAAAGTTTTGGTAAGTTGCTTGAGTTTAGTTGTGCGGTCGATTAAGGCGGTGGTGGGTCGAGGGAGATGATCTACGTTTATTGAAAGTGAGGGTGGTAAGGCTTTTTTTTCGGAAAATCCGATAGCGCTGGAAAACGTAGGAAGGTTATTTATTAACCAGGGAATCAATACCGCTGTAAAACATTCTTTACGCTCTGTTGGTGTTTTAGAAATTACTGCGTACAAGGTATTGCCATTAAACACAGGGGCACCGGAAATTCCGCACCATCCCTCTTTTTCTATAGCATCGCTTTCTGAAGTCAATTGAATCTGATGCGTATTATCAGATGGATGAAACTTTCCTAAAACAGAAACTTTATTTCGTACGCCTTCATCTTTACCTATACGTGGATATCCCAAACTTTCCCATTCTTCGTGAGCTTTAGGAAACTGCTGCGTCAAATAGGGCAAAGAATTATGCGCTTTCGGTGGAATATCACATTTCAATAAGGCAATATCATATTGTTCACCAAACTCGATAATTTCAGAAACAATGCTTGAACAGAGCTTACCCGTATTGTCCTTTAAATCAGGCCATTCTATCGAAATAGGAACATTGGGATCTCTACCTTCAAAAAGCACCACATGCCGTGCCGTCAGCACCAAATCCTTAGTAATTGGATAACCTGTTCCAATAGTCCGGCCTCCTTGAGCTTTTGTGGGTAGAACTCTAGCAATTAAGTCAAAATGCATTGATGTTATTCATCGTCAGCTAAAATCAGATCACCCTTCCCATCCACTGGTTTTAAACTGAGTTTGATCTTATGTGTAGTCGCGTTCTTATATTCGGCACTCCCTTTAGCATCCACATCAAAAACATAGAACTTTATTTTTCCACCTGCTTCGGCGGTACCCACGTATTCAACGGCGGTCTCAAACTCAACATCGACACTGTCCACATTGAACCGGATAGTCTCTCCTGCACCGACTTGCTTTGCCTTATACAGTTCATTCCGTAGCGCTTTGATCACTTCTGCCAATTCAAGTTTTATCATGAGTTAATCCCGTATAAGTTAAATTTAAGTCCTTGCCTGCCAAGGAAAATCTTTCGAATGGATTTTATAGGCAAGTAATAAAATTTACTAGAGAGATTTCTTAGTTATTGCCTGGCAAGTGTAACAATCTATACTTCATATTTATTTATGCTAGACTAAATCAAGAGGAGCCAGTTTTATCATCCAATACGTCAGTACAGGCTCAAGTAACCGATTTTTCAGAAGCAATGGATTTACAATTAGCGACAAAGTCTGATACCCATCGATTGAAGCAGGAAATAAATAAATGAGACTGACAACACAACAAATAGACTTAATTACTCAAACAGTCTTTCGGTTAGCTGGCACTGGAACTGAGGTTTACTTATTTGGCTCTAGACTTAACGATCACAGCATGGGTGGAGATATCGATCTGTTAATTGAATCCGATACCTCCCTATCCTTAATACTCAAAGCAAAAATCAAAATGGAACTCGAAGCAAAAATTGGCTTGCCCGTTGATATCGTTTCGAAAACTCGCAGTGGCGCCACCTCAGCATTTCAAAATATTGCCAAGTCTCAAGCAGTTCAATTGGGGATTTAATTGAACTTAACGCTGCTTAGTTCACAAAAACAGCATCTAGCAGAGCTATTAGAAGCAATTCAACGATGCATTTACTTTCTTGATGCGTCTAGTCGTAAATTAGCATGGCCATTAACAGATGATTTGCTGAAAGCGCACAAGAAAGAGGTTGTGCTATTTGAAGCCATGGCTGCAATCAATGAAAGATTTGCAAAATTGCAAGATACATTAGGGGCTGCTATGCGACATGCTTGTATTCTTTCCGGTGAACCTGCCGATAGTTTTCTTAAAATACTCGCTTTTTACGAAAAAGCAGGTGTACTTGAATCGGTTGAGTCATGGCAATTATGCCGGATGGCTCGTAATCTTGCGGCTCATGACTATGATATCGATTATGCAGAAATTGCGGAGCACTTTAATTCATTAAAGACATTAACCCCTATGCTGTACATGACCGCCGCACGCTTTCATAAGTATTGTAAGGAAGTGCTTTATATTGAGGCCACACAAACTGATTTCACCACAGAGTTTTTGCAGATTATCAACGCGGAATAACGAATAACCGGGAGTAACTGGCATCGTAGTAAACTTAAATAAATATAACTTTAACCCAGCCAGTTACCCAAGAATAACTGAGAATAACTGGGGTCAGAGTAAACTTAAATGTTGTGTGTTCTATAATCTGACCTCTAAAACAATTTATTTGTTGCAAACAAATAGGGTTGCTATAAGGCAAAAAAAAACAATTGAAACGGGAAATGAATTTAAGTTTACTCTGACCCCCTTACTTCTGCTTGTCACAACTCACTTTTTAACGGTTCCCTACACACCATAGGCAACGCGATAAAAATCGGGTTAAAATACCTTAAAGAACTCAACCCGTGCAAAGCGTGTGTGCTACACAATTAACACCATGAGCTAAAAGATCTTGCTTAGAATAGCTTTATTGGTTGTAGAATGTTAAAGATAATATCAACAATAAACTTGCCTTTAATGACCACAAACACTTCTTCTGTAAACTTGCATTCAGTTTCTGAGTCCATCAAGCGCTTTTTACCCAACTCCCAGGCAGTTGCGCTAGCAATTATTTTGCTTGCCAGTTATATACTCATCTATTCATTATCGAATATATTGATGCCGGTATTTGCTTCAGTCGTCTTTGCTTATTTACTGGAAGGATTGGTCGGCAAGGCCGAGAAAATGGGCTTACCTCGGTTACCTGCGGTCTACTTGGTCTTTTCCGCGTTTATGACGTGCCTGGGGTTTTTACTGTTTTATCTGATGCCACTGGTTTCCCAACAGGCCATTGAACTGATTCAACATATTCCCGACATTCTTAACCGCGCCCAGATCGGTATCCTGCGCTTACCGGAAATGTATCCAAAATTAGTTTCCGAAAACAAGGTACAGCAAATAATGTTTGCGGTACAAAAAGAATTATTATCCTATGGGCAAAGTGTTTTGTCTCTCTCAGCCGCCTCTGTCGTAGGCTTAGTCAGCGCCTTGGTTTACCTATTTTTAGTACCCATGATGGTCTTCTTTTTTTTAAAAGACAAAGCAACGCTGATAAGCTGGTTTTTACAATTTATGCCAAAGGATAGAAATTTATCCGTCAGAGTCTGGAAGGAAGTCGATATACAATTGGGTAATTATGTGCGCGGTAAGCTTTCGGAAGTTTTGATTCTATGGTTTGTTAGTTATATCACTTTCACAACCATGGATCTTAATTACGCTATGCTATTAGCCGTATTAATGGGTGTACAAGTCATCATTCCTTATATTGGCGCAACCCTGGTTACTTTTCCAGTGCTGGGTGTGGCCTATTTTGAATGGGGTTTAACGGGTGATGAGTTTATGTACATTATTATCGCCTATTCAATCATTCAGGCCCTAGATGGCGTGGTGCTGGTGCCTGTTCTGTTTTCAGAAGCCGTTAATTTACACGCCATAGCCATTATTGTCGCCATTCTATTTTTTGGAGGCTTGTGGGGGTTTTGGGGCGTGTTTTTCGCAATACCCCTAGCAACTGTTGTTAAAGCCGTTTTAACCGCTTGGCCAAAAGTCGGTGACAATAGCATCGAAGTCCAATAATACAAGTAAAGCCCCCCTAAATAAGCGCAGATTACTGAACGCTCACTTCCCAACCACCCCCTAAGGCTTTATAAACAGCCGCTAAAGCTGTTGCAGTAGCGGTTTCGCTTTGTGCTAATTTATCCTGATCGTCTAACAACCGTAATTCAGTATCTAATACGGTCAAAAAATCACTGACACCTTCGTTAAAGCGTAATTGTGCCAACTCCTCTGCCCTGACACTGGCCTCTGCAGCTGAAAATAGCAGAGCTTGTCGTGCCCTTTCACGATTATAATTTTCCAGGGCATTTTCAGTTTCTTCCAGTGCATTGAGCACGGTTTGTTGATATTGAGCTAAACTAGACTCTGCATTGGCATTAGCCGCTTTAATACGCGCATAAACATGCCCTAAATCCAGAGCAGCCCAACTGATCCTTGGACCCAGTGAATAAGAATCAGACCCTTTAGCGCCTACCGCAGATAACATACTGGCTTCAAGCGCAATCGTACCTACAAAGGTAACACGTGGAAAAAGATCAGCGGTCGCAACCCCTATGCTGGCAGTTGCAGCCGCTAATGATCTTTCAGCGATGCGTATATCAGGGCGACGGCGCAACAACTCAGCGGGATTGCCGATTTGAATGGTTTCGGGAATCTTCGGTAAAGGCGCTGTTTGTGAGAGGCTTTTTGTCAAGGCATCGGGCAGTTGACCAGTTAATACACTGAGTCGATGTATCGCTCTATAAATGCCGGCTTCCAACGGTGGAATAATGGCACGGGTAGAATCCAGTTGAGCCATTGCTCTTGAGGTATCTAATTCTGTGCCCCGCCCGCCTTCAAGTCTGATTTGGGTAATCTCTACCGTCTTGATTTGATTTTCAGCATTTTTTATAGCGACGGCTAACTGATTTTGTAAGCCCCGTAACTCAAAATAATTGCGGGCAACTTCGGCAATTAAACTGACACTTAAGTCCCGTAATGTGGCTTCTTGAATCTCCACTTCATCATTACTCGCTTCAACACTGCGTCTGACGCGACCAAATAAGTCTAATTCCCACTGGGCATCAAAACCAACATTGTAGAGCTTTAAAGTGCGAGGTGCGTAAGAGAGATTATTTAAAGCCCCGACACTGCGTTTTTGATCGGTATAGTTAGCATGTGAACTCACAATGGGTGCCAAATTAAGTGCGGCCTGTAAATACAGGGCACGAGCTTCAAGAATGTTAGACCGCGCAGCTTGTAAACTAAAATTATGCTGTATCGTCTGCTCAACGAGCGAATTTAGCTGCTTATCTTTAAATAACGTCCACCAATTGACTTCAACGCCGTGTGCTGAAAACTCAGGGCTATCCGCTCTGGCAAACGCTTGGGGTGTTTCGGAGCTGGGTAGTTTATAGTCTGGACCCACGGCACATCCGTTTAATAATACAACACTCAAAACAGCCGTCATTAATGTTGGTTTTATACGCTGTAAGCTCATAGCTCTATTCCTGAGTGTGAGGGCTTATTTTCAGTTGTGTGCTTTGCTGGCTTTATACGTTGTGCTAATGCTTGTACAGCGACAAAAAAAACAGGTGTTAACAGTAGACCAAAGAAGGTTACGCCTATCATGCCACTAAACACAGCAGTCCCCAATAATCTTCGGGATTCAGCCCCTGCTCCTGTAGCAACCACTAAGGGAAATACGCCCATGATAAACGCAAAGGAGGTCATTAAAATAGGGCGTAGACGAATCCGTGACGCTTCTTTTGCAGCTTCATAAGCACTCAGGCCATTTTCTTGTCGCCGCTTGGCAAATTCCACTATCAAAATAGCATTCTTACTCGCTAAACCGACCAAGACAATAAAACCAATCTGGGTAAAGATATTATTATCCATGTGCATTAACCAGACCCCCGTCATTGACGATAATATACACATGGGCACAATCAGAATAACGGCAAATGGTAAGGACCAGCTTTCATATTGTGCAGCCAATGCTAAAAATACAAAAATAACACTTAAAGGAAACACCAATAAGGCCACGTTACCCGCTAGCACTTGTTGCAAACTCAGTTCTGTCCATTCAAAATCAAAGCCCGGCGGGAGTTCTTTCGCCATTAATGCGTTCATGGTATCAATTGCTTGACTGGTACTGACGCCTGGTAAGGTGCCGCCGTTAATTTCTGCCGCTGGATACATGTTATAGCGAGTGATTTTATCGGGGCCATTAATTTCTTTGATATCAATTAACGAACCTAAAGGTACCATGCCGCCTTGTGAATTACGGGTCTTTAATTTAACAATATCTTCAGGTTTCATTCTAAACGCTGAATCTGCCTGCGCCATAACCTGATAGGTACGACCAAAGAGGTTAAAATCATTGACATACAATGAGCCTAAATAAATTTGCAAGGTATCAAACACATCTTTTAACAGCACGTCCATAGATTTGACCCGGGTACGATCAACATCTAAAAATAATTGCGGCACGCTGGTTCTAAAGGTAGTAAACAAACCGACTAAACCAGGCTGCTTATTTCCTAAATTAATTAAGTCTGCATTTACCTGTCTTAAGGCATCAATACCGGCGCTAGCTCTATCTTGAATCTGTAGTTTAAAACCACCGACTGAACTCATACCTCTGATGGGTGGCGGTGCAAATACCTTAATATAGGCATCATCGACTTTAGAAAGTCGTTGTTGGAGGTTTTCAATCACTCTATCCGCATAGAGTTCAGGATGTCCCGCTCGTTGATCAAAATCTTTTAAGGTAGCAAATAGCGTGGCGACGTTAGATTGACTGGCACCACTTAAAATTGAAAATCCAGCATAGGCATTAACATGATTAACCCCCTCTGTTTCTAAAATAATTTGCGTTGCCTTTTTAACAACGGCCTGTGAACGAGCTAATGAAGCTGCATCTGGCAATTGGGCATAAAGAATGAGATAGCCTTGATCTTGTTGAGGGATAAAACCAGTAGGTACTTTTTCAAATGCTAAAAAGTTAAGGCCACACAAGCCTGCGTAAACCACTAACACAACCGAGGTCATACGAATCAATCGACCAACCAATCCCGAATAGGATTTACCAAAGCGATCAAAGAAGTGATTAAAGCCGGTAAAAAACCAGCCGAATAATTTATCTATAATAAGGGTCAGTTTATCTTTATCTCCGTGCGCACGATCAAGTAATAAGGTACACAAGGCAGGACTGAGCGTTAAAGAATTGAAAGCTGAAATCACCGTTGATACGGCAATAGTCAACGCAAATTGTTTGTAGAATGCCCCCGAAACTCCCGTAATAAAAGCAGTGGGTACAAATACCGCGACTAATACTAAGGCAGTGGCAATAATAGGCCCAACGACTTCAGTCATGGCGAGACGGGTAGCGTCTCTGGCAGAAAGCCCTTCGGCAATATGTCGTTCAACGTTTTCGACCACTACAATGGCGTCATCCACGACGATGCCAATCGCTAATACCATCCCGAATAAAGATAAGGTGTTGAGAGATAGCCCCATTGCAGACATGACCGCAAACGTACCAATTAAGGAAACGGGAACGGCCAATAAAGGAATAATAGTCGCACGCCAGTTTTGTAGGAAAATAACCACCACAATAACGACTAATAACAAGGCTTCAAATAATGTTTTAGTGACTGCCTTAATAGATTGTTGAACGAAGACTACGGTATCGTAAATCATTTTGTAATCAAGGCCTTCGGGGAAGCGTTTTTTAAGCTTTACCATCGTTTCAACTACGGCTTTTTTGGTATCTAAAGCATTAGAACCGGGTAGCTGAAAAATAGCGAGCCCCACCGATTCCTGGCCATCAAGCACCAGTCCAGAGTTATAATCTTTGGCACCTAACTCAATGCGAGCAACATCTTTAAGATAGGTGACTTGACCGTCTCTGCCTTTTTTAATCACAATATCGGCAAACTGTTCAGCGTTCATTAACCGCCCTAGGGTAGTAACGGTGTACTGATAATCAACTTTCTCTTTGCTGGGTTGTTGACCTACCACACCCGCCGCTACTTGAACATTTTGATCTCTAATGGCACTGACTACATCGCCTGCCGTTAAATTACGAGCTGCAATTTGTTCAGGATTTAACCAGAGCCGCATACTGTAATCGCGGGCACCAAAGATCACAATGTCGCCCACACCGGGTAAACGCGCCAGCGTGTCTTTGATTTGCAATAGCGCATAATTGCTAAGATAAACACTGTCATAACGTTGGTCTGGAGATACCAGGTTAACCACTAAACTTAAATCGGGACTGCGTTTTTTAACACTGATGCCTTGCCGCCTGACTTCTTCTGGCAGTCTGGGTTCAGCTAAAGCGACTCGATTTTGCACCAAAACCTGGACTTTATCGAGGTTTGTTCCAGGCTTAAAAGCGACCGTCAGGGCCATACTGCCACTGTTGGTGGATTGAGAAGACATATACAGCATATCTTCAACGCCATTCACTTCTTGCTCAATGGGTGTCGCCACTGTTTCTGCAACGACTTTAGAATTGGCTCCTGCATAAGTCGCACTGATAACCACCGTCGGCGGGGCTATCTCTGGATATTGCATAATGGGTAAGGTGATTAACGCAAGGCTACCCAATAAGACAATCAAAATAGACAGTACAGCAGCAAATATAGGTCTATCAATAAAAAAATGCGCAAATTTATTCATTACTTATTTCTCACCCTTTGATGCGGTCAGTGAAATACGTTCTGGATTCACTTTAATTCCCGGCATCAATCTGGGCAGTCCTTCAATCACTATCCAGTCTTGTGTACTTAAACCCGATGTAATCACGCGAGATTGTCCGATATGAGCACCTAAAACAACTTTGCGATATTGCACTTTTTGTTCCTGGTCTATAACCCATACAAAATGCTGAGCCTGATCAGTCGCAATAGCTCTATCAGGCACTAAAATAGCCGAGTAAGGTACACTCGCACGAATTCGCATTCTGGCGAAATACCCCGGACTCAATAAATCATCGGGGTTAGCAAATACGCCCCTCAAAGACACGGTTCCTGTTGCCGTATCAGCACGCGGTGAAATATAATCAAGATAACCTAAATGAGGGAAATCAGTCTCATCAGAAACGGCCAATTGTGCTAGGGTGTGTTCTACAGCCTTTGAGTTGGCGGTCTGGTGCGCTTGACGACGATATTTGAGGGCTAAATGTTCATCTGCATCAACATAGACATACACAGGGTCAGTTGAAACAATAAAGGTTAAACGGGTTGCATCTCCACCGCCTCCACTCACCAGATTGCCTTCGGTAATTAACTCTCGACCGATACGCCCATCAATGGGCGCACGTATTTTAGTAAACTCTAAATTTAATTTAGCCGTATTGACATTCGCTTCAGCCGATTGCACAGATGCGACAGACTCTCGGGCTCCTTTACTACGGGCATCATGCTCTTCTTCCGAAATGGCTTTACCACTGAACAATCGCTCCGCACGTTCCAAGTCATTCTTGGCTAATTCACGTTTAACTTTGGCGCTTTCAAGTTCAGCTTGCGCATATTGTAATTGTGCAATAAAAGGTTTCGGATCAATTTCAAATAAAAGCTCACCCTTTTTAACCCTGGCACCTGCCTTAAAGTTTACTTTCTCTAAATAGCCACTCACCCGAGCACGAATATCAACTGAACTAACCGCTTCTATACGTCCTGTATATTCGTCCCACTCAGTAACTTCTTGAGCTAAAGGTTGCGCTATTTTTACATGGGGGGGTGGAGGTAAAGCCGGACTATCTGAATGGCTCTGACTATCACAGCTAGTAATACCTATCGAAATGCAGGCTAATAAAATGAATTGTAATCGTTGTGAAACTAAACCGTACGTTCCTTTGTTCATTCCTTTAGTGCCTTTTATAGGGAGTAAGAGTTAAAATGGTAGTAGATGTTACCGTTTAATTTACGGTATGAACTTAATATAAGTCAACTTATCTTACATGACCGTTTAAATTTACATTTCAATTAATAGTGGCTTCTTGTAATCTGATAAAATAAGCCAATTATTTTTTACAGACTCTATTACACTTGAGAACAATACTTTGATTTCTACAGCAAACATTACTATGCAATTTGGGGCTAAACCGCTATTTGAAAACGTTTCAGTTAAATTTGGCGATGGCAACCGCTACGGCCTGATTGGCGCTAATGGCTGCGGTAAATCTACCTTCATGAAAATATTGAGCGGCGATTTAGAACCCTCAGCAGGTAACGTCAGCCTCAGCCCTAATGAAAGACTGGGGAATTTGCGTCAGGATCAGTTTGCTTACGAAAATTATCGGGTGCTGGATGTGGTCTTAATGGGTCATGCTGAAATGTGGGCGGCCATGTCTGAGCGTGATGCGATTTATGCCAATCTGGAAGCAACCGAAGACGATTACATGCATGCCGCTGAGCTAGAATCAGTGTTTGCTGAATACGGTGGTTATACAGCTGAATCGCGTGCCAGTGAACTGCTCTTAGGCTTGGATATTCCTATAGAACAACATAACGGCTTAATGAGTGCGGTGGCTCCGGGATGGAAATTAAGAGTCTTATTAGCTCAAGCCCTGTTCGCTAATCCTGATATTATGTTATTGGACGAACCGACCAACAACCTGGATATCAATACTATTCGCTGGTTAGAAGACATCCTGAATGAACGTAATTGCACCATGGTGATTATCTCGCATGATCGGCATTTTTTAAACAGTGTGTGTACGCACATGGCTGACATGGATTACGGCGAGTTGCGTGTCTATCCCGGTAATTATGATGATTATATGGTTGCAGTCACGGAAGTCCGTGAACGCTTACTGGCTGGGAATGCCAAGAAAAAAGCTCAAATTGCTGAACTGCAAACGTTCGTTAGTCGATTCTCTGCTAATGCCTCTAAAGCTAAACAAGCCACTTCTCGCGCTAAGCAACTCGACAAAATTAAACTCGATGAAGTTAAACCGTCTAGTCGGGTTAATCCTTTCTTACGTTTCGATCAAACTAAAAAGTTACACCGTTTGGCACTCGAAGTGAGTGATTTAAGCAAAGGTTATGGCGGCGAACCGCTCTTTAAAAATCTGAATTTAATGGTCCCTGTGGGTGAACGTATTGCGGTCATTGGTCCGAATGGGATTGGTAAATCGACCCTGTTAAAAACTCTCGTCGGCGAATTAACCCCTGACACGGGCGAAGTTAAATGGTCAGAAAACTCCGAAGTCGGTTATTTTGCTCAAGACCACGCAGAGGACTTTGCAGAAAACCTAACGCTTATTGAGTGGATGGGGCAATGGCGTAAAGACTCGGATGATGATCAAGCCATCCGAGGCACTTTGGGACGTTTATTGTTCAGCGCTGACGACATTAACAAGTCTGTTAAGGTCATATCGGGTGGTGAACAAGGCCGTATGTTATTTGGTAAATTAATTCTCCAAAAAAATAACATCATGGTGATGGACGAACCCACCAACCATTTGGATATGGAATCGATTGAGTCTCTTAACACCGCACTTGAAAACTATCCCGGCACTCTGATTTTTGTCAGTCATGACCGAGAGTTTGTATCTTCTCTAGCAACCCGCATTATTGAGTTAACACCTAATGGTATTGTTGATTTCAGCGGTAATTATGAAGACTATTTAAATAGCCAGGCTTGATATGAAGACGCCGACGAAACACTCCGCTCCCGTGAACTTAAACTTTGATAATCGTTTTATTGAGGAATTACCTGCTGATCCAGAGGGCAGAAACTTTCGCCGGCAAGTCTTGGGAGCCTGCTACTCAAGAGTATTACCCACACCTGTTAGTGCGCCAAAAACGGTTGCGTATTCTGCTGAAGTTGCAGAGTTATTAGACTTATCGACTGAGTTCTGTGAATCGGATGAGTTTACAGAAATCTTTGCGGGTAATCGTCAAATAGAAGGAATGGACCCTTATGCTAGCTGCTACGGGGGACATCAATTTGGTAACTGGGCAGGTCAATTGGGCGATGGTCGTGCTATCAACTTAGGGGAAGTAGTTAATCAAAAAGATGAGCGTTGGGCTTTGCAACTTAAAGGCGCTGGCCCTACGCCCTACTCCAGAACCGCCGATGGCTTAGCCGTGTTAAGATCTTCAATACGTGAATTCTTATGTAGTGAAGCCATGTTTCATTTAGGCGTGCCCACTACCCGTGCCTTAAGTGTCATAGTAACGGGTGAAAGCGTTATTCGGGACATGTTTTATAACGGCAATCCTAAGGCAGAACCCGGGGCTGTGGTTTGTCGTGTCGCGCCTTCGTTTACCCGCTTTGGCAGTTTTCAAATATTATTGGCTAGACGTGATCATGACTTGCTCAAGAAATTGGTTGATTACACTATCCGTACTGATTTTCCGCACTTGGGTACTCCATCAACTGCAACTTATCTCACCTGGTTTAATGAAGTCTGTCAAAGAACCGCTAACATGATTATCCATTGGCAGCGCGTTGGCTTTGTTCATGGCGTCATGAATACAGACAACATGTCGATATTGGGTCTAACGATTGATTATGGTCCTTATGGTTGGCTTGAGAACTATGACCCTAACTGGACGCCGAATACGACTGATGCCCAAGAACGCCGTTATCGCTTTGGTAATCAGGCACAAATTGCTTTTTGGAACTTAGGGCAACTCGCCAATGCAATCTATCCGCTCATTGAACAGGTAGAACCGCTACAAAAGGCTATGGATAGATACACAACGACCTTTGAACAAGGTTGGCAAAACATGATGGCCAACAAGCTGGGCTTTAAAGCGTTTGAGCCAGAAATGGACGACGCTTTGTGCTCAGAGTTATTGATGATATTACAAATAGTCGAAACTGATATGACGCTGTTTTATCGCCAGCTCGCTAAAATCAATTGTGATACAAGTATTTCTCAATCAGAACATAATACCCAAGCTTTTCAATTGTTATCAGCGGCTTATTACGTGCCAGGACAAGTCACACCAAGTTATATCAATCGGTTAAATGATTGGTTGGAAAATTATCGGCAACGAGTACAGAAAGACAGTACTTCAAATAGTGATAGACGTAAACACATGGACTCGGTAAATCCAAAATATGTTTTACGCAACTACCTGGCCCAACTTGCAATTGATAAAGCAGAAGAAAGTGATTTTTCGTTGGTAAATGAATTACTGGAGGTTTTACGTTACCCCTATGATGAACAACCCGATAAAGCATTGTTCGCTGAAAAGCGCCCTGATTGGGCGCGTCAACGAGCAGGTTGTTCTATGTTATCGTGCAGTTCTTAGCGGGCTTTATCGATGTCCGCCGTGGCCACCAAAACCACCATGACCGCCCCCAAACCCGCCACCATAGCCTCCACCGAACCCGCCATGATATCCGCCATGATATCCGCCATATCCACCTCGGTAACCCCCACCATATCCTCCTCTATAGCCATAGCCAAAGCCACCATAATAGGGTGTATAAGCTGGATAATAACTATATCCACCGCTGTAGGGGTAATAGGCGCAAGAGACAACACTCGACAACAACAAAAGTATTAAGACTATTTTTTTCAATTGTGTCACCCATCGATTATAAAATGAGATTTACCGAAAGTTCAAAGGGAAAACCAGATTGATTCCGGGGGCTTGCTGTGGCGCATACATTGGTCTTGGTACATAAACCGGCGGTGGCACATAAACAGGCTGCGCATAGGAATAAGGCTGAGGATACGCAGGTCGATATCCGCCATACCCACCACCATAACCACGGCGATAATCATCATGATCCCCATAACCGCGACCACCACGATCTCCGTAACCGCGACCATCATGGTCGCCATGCCATTCTTGATTTCCATATCCACCATATCCACCATATCCACCATCATCTCTGTCAGCAAAGGCAGTCTGTGGAGATAACACGACAGTTGCAAAGATAATCGCAAGTGCGACCATCACCTTACTTAAAGCGGATCTAAAATATCTGTTTTTCTGAATTAAAGTTTTCATATCTACCTTTCTAATTTTTAGAGTTCTTAATACGATTATAAATAACGGACTAGAATCGCCCAATAATTAGATAATCGCGATACCATTATTTTCCAACAGCCTTCTTATGGCCTTTCTTGTATTGAGGGTCGTGGAACAAGCTATCAGCTGCTTTCTTCTGAGCATCCGATAGACTGACATAGAGATCTTCAAAAACAGGAATTAGCGTTTTTATACCGTTTGCATGAGCCTCAGCAATGGCACTGTAAGACTTTAGATCATCGACTGCTGTCATATCTTTATCATGATCAATTCTAACTTGAGTAAGAGCATCCATCGTTTTTGCATCACTCAGCATTGTTTCGGCAACTTTGCTCCATTTCCCTTCCTGCTCTGAGGTGATTTTTAATTTACCGTGTAGCTCTTTAATACGTAACTCTGTTTGATCTTCGTGAGCATCTTTATCAACAGCAAACGATATACCCGGTATAAAAGCAATAGTTGCTATTAATATCATCGAGTTAATAATCTTTGAACTTGTAAAAAGGAATTGATTGTTACTTAATTTCATAGTTAATCTCCAAGTTTGTTTAAATTTTAGTGTACAGTTTAATTATAGCGCACCCCGACAAGAATCACAGACTATACGCTAAGGTTTAGTTCTCACAAGCATTTTACTAAATACCGGTAAACTGTAAGTACTGTTTGGATAAAAGCATCTCGCTTTGAGTACTTTTTACCATATAAATTTTAATATTACGTTCGGTTAAGCATGTTTGTTTAATATCGCTAACTTTACCAATTGCAAATCCAGCGTTTGGTTTAGCGTTAAAATGTTTGCGAAACTCTTTAACCACATGGGTTATTTGTTCATTATGAGGCTCTGAAAAATGTCACTTCTCCAGCAGCAGTTTCACGAACACCATCGGTATTACAGCTTAACACCCAGCGAACTCTGTCATTAGGCAAACATTCAATTGTTAGGCGATCTGTATCTTTGGTCCATGACGCAATAATATTACCTTTATTTGTTGAGCCGATACC
>QVQE01000166.1 GCA_003584865.1 Methylococcales bacterium | reverse complement strand
TCTGGATTGGCTAATGGCATGGATATAAACCTTCATTGTACAATGAACTGAAGGTTTGTGTTCATTTGTACATCGAAAGAAACCCGTTTTCATGACTTTATAAAGCCAAGAATTGCATAAAGTGTAAACCGGTAAATGAAGGATGCCAAATTGTTTGTGCATATTTTTTGTCATCGCTATCTGGCATACCCGTTTGAAACACAAGGCGATGATAACTGGATGGGGAAGTATTTTTTTACCGGGGGTCTGATGCCTGCCCGTGATACCTTGTTGCATTTTCAAAAGCATTTAAAATTGCAATGCCAATGGGATTTATCGGGTAGCCATTATCAAAAAACGGCCGAAGCCTGGCTTGATAATATGGATAAGAATGCTGGAGAAATTAGGCAACTCTTTTCCGAAACCTACGGTACAAATGAGGCCAAACTTTGGGTACAGCGCTGGCGTATCTTTTTTATGTCTTGTGCAGAATTATTTGGTTACAGCAACGGTAATGAGTGGCTGGTAGCGCATTATCTTTTTAGTAAACAAAGCTAGTTAAACAACACAATGAAAAAGCAGGGGTTGCATAACAAACTTATCAAGGCATTCTTGGTTCAGATTTTATTGATTAGTTTGGCAACCTTGCTGGGTGTTTTTTCTGCGGAAAAAATTGTCGAAAAGGTGCTGGTTCGTCAGGCGCTCGTCGGTGAAGCCGCTCACTTTTGGATGCGATATCAACAAAATCCGGATTTTCCTACACCTGACACTTTAAATCTTAAGGGTTATCTTGCGATAGACAATGGCTTCGCTAATATCCCGAAGCCATTGCAACAGAAACTACCCGGGTATTTTCGTGCTGATTTTAACGGGCGAAAGCCGATAGTCTATATCGAAGATCATGGGAACGCCCGTTTGTACCTGGTTTTTGATGAAGAACAGGTCGCTAATTTAGCCTTTTATTTTGGTGTGGTTCCCCTGAGTCTGGTATTGCTTCTGATCTATCTATTTGCCTGGTTATCGTATCGGCAATCTAGGAATGCCATTTCCCCAGTGATAAAACTGGCGTATATAGTTGAGCAATTTGATTTCCGCAGACAGGGTCTAGCTCAGCTAGATTTGAATGAATTACGACGAACATCCGATAGTGATGTTATTAAACTGATCGATGCACTCGATCATTTTACCGAACGACTGGAACAATTTATCCAGCGTGAAAAGAATTTTACGCGTGATGCCAGTCATGAATTGAGAACACCGTTGGCTGTTATCAAAAGTTCGCTGGCATTACTGCAAAAACGTAGCGACTTTCTGCCCAATGAAAACCAGTCCATAGCAAGGATAGACCATACCTTGCGCGATATGGAGAGTTTGATAGAGACGCTGCTGCTCTTGGCACGGGAAGAGTCCTCGCCATTACCGGAGGAGGATGTATTAATCAATGACCTTTTAATTATGCTGATGGAGCAAATTAATCAGGCAATCGGCAATGATAAAGTTAGCCTGGAGATTGAGCAAAACTGTCTATTATTAATACCTGCAGTTGAAAAAGTACTGGCTATCCTGTTTAGCAATTTGCTCCGCAATGCCTTTATTTATACCCGTCAAGGGGTTATTTCCATTACCATTGGTGACAGGCAGGTTAGCATTTCGGATACCGGAATCGGCATGAGTCAACACCAGTTAGAGCATGTTTTCGAACCTTTTTATCGGGCTCATGCGGATAGCAATGGTCATGGTTTGGGGCTGACTATTGTCACTCAATTATGTAATAGATATGGTTGGAAGTTAAAAATACGGAGTAAACAGGGTGAAGGTACGCGGATTACGGTAGTCTTCCCTAAGGCTCGCCTGCTAGGTGGTAGAACTGATAATATCTAGCGGCCGCTTTACGACTGTACAGGTGCAACTATTCGAAACCCAAGACCTTGTTGTGTCTCTAGCAAGGGTAGATCGAAAGGTTTATCGATAGCCTTACGCAATTTATATAAATGGCTTCGCAAGGTGTCGCTATCAGGAGATAACTCTCCCCAAAGTTCATATTCGAGTTGTTCCCGAGTGACCAGCGCCGGCGATTCACGCATCAGGATTCGTAAAATTCTAAGGCACGTTGGGGATAAATGGATGATATGATTATTACGTACAACCTACATGGTTCGATTATTAAGACTTAGATCATGTATGCTGTAAACTGATCCATCCAGTTCGCCACGTTCTCGACGGATGAGTGCAATTATCCGAGCCTCTAATTCCAGCATATCAAAGGGTTTTAGAAGGTAATCGTCAGCGCCCTGTTTAAAACCGTTTAATTTGTCTTGCAGTTGATCCCGTGCGGTCAGCATAAGGATAGGTGTAGACAAGTGTAAATCCGTCCGTAATCGGCCACATATTTCGAAGCCGTCAATACCCGGAAGCATGACATCCAGAATAATAGCCTCATACCGTTGAGTGGTGGCCAAGTGCAATCCAGAGAGACCGTCATAAGCATAATCCATATTGAAGCCGCTACTCTCAAGATAAGTTCCCACGGCTAAGGCAAGGTTTTTATGGTCTTCTACCAGAAGTACTCTGGCGTGGTTGATTGTAGGCGAGGTTTTCATAGGTTGACCTGTATTAATCGACTGATAATGTCGGCAGGTGAGTTTATAACAATCGCTAAACCAGTTTAATGCCTTCCTTATCATCGATGCTAATGAGCTGTTGTTTATATAATGAGCCTATGGCCTGTTTAAATACTTTTTTGCTGACACCAAAGGCAGCGTAGATAGCTTCTGGAGGACTCTTGTCACTGAGCAGTAACACGCCATTGTTTTGTTTAAGTTTTAGCAGGATTTTGTCAGTGAGTGAGACCACTTTTCCATAACCGGGTTCTTGCAAGACTAGATCAATCTTGCCATCGTCACGGATTTGTTTAATGTAACCGTCCAGCTTTTGGCCTTTTCTAACTGGTTGATACAATTCATTGTGGTAGAGCATACCCCAGTAAGCGTTATTAATAATGGCTTTCACGCCCAAATCAGTTTTTTCAGCAATGATTAAAGATACTTTTTGACCCGCTTCAAAAGTTTCAGGCTCTTCAACTTCATCGGCAATAAAACGATCAATCTTGGTGGTGGCTGCCAGGCGATTTTTTTCATCAAGAAACACTCTAACCAAGTAAGAGCGTCCGACTTCCATTTCATGGTGTTGCTCACTAAAGGGTACTAATAAATCTTTAGGTAAGCCCCAATCTAAAAAGGCTCCGATATAATTCAGGGAGACGACTTTTAACCAAGCAATTTCATCAACTAATGCCAAGGGTTTTTTGGTGGTTGCGGCTAGATGGCCGTCAGAATCCACGTAAACAAATACATCAAGACTGTCACCTAACTCGCAGTGTTCTGGCGGTCTTTTATCAGCCAGTAATACTTTTGCAGAAACCCCGTTGTCAAGATAGATGTCTGGACCCTGTTTCTTGACAACGTTTAAGGTGTTAATTTTTCCAATGTTTAACATGGTGATACTCAGCTAGTAATAATAAAACGCACAGCGTCTAAGCGTATCTGTGCGGCTTGCATATTCTCATGGGCGAGCATGGTCATATCTTTGATGTATTCAATTTCTTCTGTCTTAATAGTCGGATTAACTTTCTTTAAGCGTACCAGGCGTTTTATTTCGGCAGACAACGATGTCAGCATCGCATTCGTAGCTTCATTAACTAAAACCTGCATATCGATTTTCGCTTTCTCTTCAGCGGCAGATAACAGTTTTGTAATCAATAGTCGTTGATTATTCAGAAAGCTAATGATTTGTTGCTTATCAAAGTTTTTCCCTGTTTCAAATAAACTGGCATGGTCTATGGCGTCAGTCAAATCCTTTTGATATTGGTTAATTAAAACACGCACCGGTGTGGGCGGTAAAAAACGTCCGATTTGTAATTCAGTGGGCGCACTGCATTCGACAATAAACAAGCATTCCAACAGAAATTGTCCTGCTTTTAAGTCGGGGTGTCTTACAACACTGATAGCGGCATTGCCTGTTTCACTGGATAAGATTAAGTCGATTGAAGAAGTAACCAGTGGATGTTCCCAGGTTAAGAACTGAAGTTCTTCTCTGGCCAGCGCAATGTGACGATTAATGGTGATAGTCAGACCATCTTCTGAAAGGTTAGGGAAGTGTGAGACCCGTAAATGATCACTAGGACGAATAATAAAACAGTCCGCTGAATGAAACTCAGTATCTACACCGTAGCATTCAAAGACATTTTCCATGTAAGGCCATAGTACACCTTCATTGTCATAGCTATTCAGTTGCTCAATTAATTCATCCGCTGATTCCTTGCGGCATGAGTTGAGTTCTAATAATTGATCACGACCATTGTGTAGTTGAGCTTCAATCGATTGACTCAGTTGTTGGGTTTTGTTAATGAATGCCTCAATGACGGCTGGTTGATTGTTTTGCAATACCGCATCCAGTTCTTCATGTAATTGATCAGCAACGGCTTGAGCAGCTGAGTTGTTAGCGCGAAATGCATTAAGCCCTCGGTCATACCATTGATAGAGAGTGTGTTGTACGGTGTTTTCTATATAGGGGATATGTATCTGGATGACATGCTTTTGACCAATACGATCCAAGCGTCCGATACGTTGTTGTAATAAGTCAGGATTGGTGGGTAAGTCCCATAAAATCAGGTGATGAACAAACTGAAAGTTTCTGCCTTCACTGCCAATCTCGGAACAGATTAATAAGCGAGCGGAACTGTCTTCATCAGCAAAGTAAGCGGCAGCACGGTCGCGTTCGATAATAGACATGCCCTCATGAAAGACGGCTGAGGCTATGCCCGCACGGTTCTTTAAGGTTTGCTCTAAATCGATGGCTGTTTGAGCATGTTTACAGATTAACAGGGCTTTTTGACCCTTCAAGGAAGGGTTTTCTTTTGATTTGGATGCTTTGATCAGCTTATTAACGAGCCAAATATAGCGAGGATCTTGTTGCAAATCGCTGTCATTTCGCTCGTCAGTCAGCGCGTAACCGAAGCGTTCGCGGTCTGGAAAGCCTTGTACGGTTTGGCGTGAGTTTCTGAATAAGATTCGCCCAGTTCCATGATGATCAAGCAATATTGTAATTAAGGCATCCCTTGCCACAGCTGATTTTAAAGGGTCACTCAGGTTTTCTAATAAGCCACCGACATTATCATCTTTTAATAAGGTGGTGAGTGTTTGTTGATCCTGAGCATCCAGTTTTTGTTCTGCAAGCAAAAGCTTCGCTGCATTGGCAACGGGTTCGAACAGGCGTTCTTCTTCTACAAACGCAGAAAAGCTATAAAAACGATCAGGGTCAAGTAATCTAAGGCGTGCGAAATGACTTTCTTTTCCAAGTTGTTCAGGGGTTGCGGTTAATAAAATAAGGCTAGGCGTTTGAACACTGAGACGTTCTACAAATTGATATTCTGGACTGGCACGGTGTTCACTCCATTCAAGATGGTGTGCCTCATCAACAATCACCATATCCCAACCAGCGTCTAAGGCTTGCTGTTGGCGCTTTGGGTAAGCTGAAAAAAAGCCTTGGCTACACAGGATTAATTGTTCGCTCAGGAACGGATTATGATCTTTATCACTTTGTTCAGCTTCATCCATGTCATCAAGAATAATGTCTTCAAGACAACGGGCTTGATCAAATACACTGAAACGCAGGTTAAAACGTCTGAGCATTTCAACAAGCCATTGATGCAGTAAGCTTTCAGGTACGATGATTAAAACCCGTTTTGTTAGACCATTAATCAAACGATGGTGCAATATTAAGCCCGCTTCAATGGTTTTACCTAAGCCAACCTCATCTGCCAGCATAATTCTTGGGGCTGATCGATTCGCTGATTCGTGGGCAATATAAAGCTGATGCGGAATTAATGAGGTGCGTCCACCCATTAAGCCTTTGACGGGTGATTGTTGATGTTGCTGAAGTCTTAGCCAGGTTTCATAGCGCAACAGGAACCAGGAGCTAGGATCGATTTGTCCGGTAAACAGTCTGTCTTGAGGTTTGTTGAACTGAATATGGTGGTTGAGTTCAATTTCTTCGAGTTCAATTTCTTCCCCGTCTGCATTCTTGCCGACATAGATGATTAAACCGTCCTTTTCAATTAAGCGGGTAACAGTTAATTCTTCTTCGTCAATGGTTTGAATGGTATCGCCAATGGTAAAAACAACCCGAGTTAACGGCGCATTATCACTTGCATAAATGCGGCGTTCGTCGCTGGCTAAATAAAGCACAGTAACACGTTTAAAACTGACTTCAAGAATAAGACCTAAACCAAGTTCTGACTCGGTGTTGCTAATCCAGCGTTGGCCGGGGATAAATTCTGCCATTGATTGAGTTGCCATTACCATCAAAAAAGGCCTATTATAAGCGTTATGTAGGATTTGTTGGCGGATTTATCTTGTTACACGGTTTCGTCGAATCGCCTTTGTCGCTAATGACGATTCATAGAGCAGATTTTCCGATAACCGCTTACTTTCGGCTGGAATCACATCCGCATGGCGTACATTAAACTCAACCTTTTACGCACACAACTTGTTTTAGACTATCTTGTTTACCTTCCTGACGTCCTTCAGTGAAGACTCAGAAGGTCAATGTTTAAAAAGGTCATGCTTAATAAGGAGTGTTAAAACGGTACTCGACTTTGTCGCGTTTTCAGGAACGTTATTTCTGTGTTATTCTTCTGTTTTACTAACCTAAAATAAATATATGCTAAAAATATGTCTACGGTGGTTACTAAGCTTATTATACAGAGTCAAAATAACAGGCTTAGATAACTACGTTAATGCCGGTCAACGAGTTCTGATTGTAGCGAATCATACTTCTTTTCTAGATCCGTTACTATTGGGTGTTTTTTTACCTGACGATATAACCTTTGCCATCAACACCCAAATTTCTCAACGCTGGTGGCTAAAACCTTTCCTTGGCTTATCTAAAGTATTTCCAATGGATCCTACGCATCCTTTATCGCTAAAGGATTTAATTCACCATCTTGAAAATGACACGCGTACAGTGATATTTCCTGAAGGCCGAATCTCAGTGACGGGTGCGCTGATGAAGGTTTACGATGGCACAGGCATGGTCGCAGACAAAACACAGGCCACGATCTTACCTATCCGTATAGCAGGCGCTCAGTATACACATTTCTCAAAGCTACACAAAATAGTCCGATTACGCTTATTCCCACAAATTAGCATTCATATTTCAAAACCAACCCATATATCAGCGCCTGAAAATCTTAAGGGTAAAGAACGTCGCGCCTATTGCGGTCATTTATTGGCTGACATCATGTCCACTATGATGTTTGAAACCAGTCATTATCGACAACCTATTTTTTCCAGTTTACTTGAGGCTCGAAAAATTCATGGCGGACAACACATCATAGTAGAAGATCTTGATCGGTCTACGCTCTCCTACAATGACCTGATTACCCGTAGCATAGCCCTTGGTCATGAATTAAGTCATATCACTACACCAGGTGAAAACATAGGCGTTTTCCTGCCCAATTCTTATAAAACGCTAGTGTCTATCCTGGGCTTACAACTACATGGCCGCGTTCCAGCCATGTTAAATTATTCAATGGGGGCGGCAAACATCGTCTCTGCCTGTCAAACGGCAAAAGTGAAGACCATCATAACCTCTCGCCGCTTTATAGAACTCGGTCACTTGCAAGATGAAGCCAGTCAATTAGAAAAACACGGTTCTTTAATCTTCCTGGAAGATATAGCAAAAAACATATCCCCCTTCAATAAGTTAATGGCCGCACTAAAGTCTGCCACGACTAATCTTTGGTATAATCCAAACCTGATTAACCCGGACAGTCCTGCGGTCGTTCTGTTTACGTCTGGCTCAGAGGGCACACCTAAAGGGGTTGTTCTTTCGCATTCTAATATCGTTGGCAATCTCAAACAGTTGGAAGCCTGCATCAGCTTTAATGCCCGCGATATCGTGCTGAATTTTTTACCCATGTTTCATTCATTCGGCTTTACCGTGGGAACAATACTGCCTATTATCAGTGGGATGAGAACTTTTTTCTACCCAACCCCATTGCATTTCAGCGTTATTCCTGAAATTGCCTATGAAACCCATGCGACTATCATGTTTGGCACCAATACATTTTTTGCCGCTTATGCTAAAAAAGCCCACGCTTACGACTTTTATAACTTGCGTTATGTGGTTGCGGGTGCTGAAAAACTTCAAGAAAACACTCGCCAACTCTGGGCAGATAAATTCGGCATTCGAATTTTAGAAGGTTATGGCGCTACTGAAACCTCGCCAATTACCTCAGTTAATACGCCCATGTATCATAAAGCAGGAACTGTTGGTCGATTTATGCCAGGTATGAAATATCAATTAGAACCTATTCAAGGCATTAATGACGGAGGGCAACTGCATGTGAGCGGCCCCAATATCATGCTGGGCTATATTTTAGCCAATAATCCAGGCACACTGATTCCTTCTGAATCAATGTATGGTAAAGGTTGGCATGACACTGGCGACATTGTACATGTCGATGCGGAAGGTTTTATCAGTATTCGTGGCCGTAGCAAACGCTTTGCTAAAATTGGTGGAGAAATGGTTTCCCTGGTGGCTGTGGAGCAATTAGCGACTAATACTTGGCCAGATGCTCACCATGCTGTCGTCAGCATTCCCGATCTAAAAAAAGGTGAGCAAATTATCTTGGTCACTACCGAAAAACAAGCAACTATTCACGATCTGGTCGCCGCATCACCCGGTGTTTCTAATTTAAATTTACCTAAAAAAATATTAATCGTGGATGCCATTCCAACTTTAATGACTGGAAAAGTAAACTATCCAGAAGTAACTGAACTAGCTAAGCACACGAAATAACGGCTTAAAACTTATTTATAGTGCACTATGAAGAACTTTGATTGCTGAGAGGCTTTAATTCGCATAGAATTGAGGAGTTTTTACGTGTTCAGTCATACGACTGGACCTAACACATTAAGAGGAAATAAAATGTCTGAAACAACAAAAGTCATCTTCGCCATTTTTGGAGTTATTGTCACGGGCTTTATCCTGGTCGGTTTAAGCAAGGAAGAACCGTCTAATGCGCAAAAAGAAATACAAGCCAGTTTTAACAATTACGTTGCCATCCAAAAAATGGCAGGGGATAAATGCCCCATATTAATTAAAGAAGCCACTAATGAGCAAGTCTACTTTCCATCAGAAACAAAAACTGATCGTGAATCTTACATTACTTTAATCTGGTTAGGTGAAAACGTTAAAACAGGTGGTTTCAAAAAAGCATCCTGTAAGTTACTAACGGCTTTGGGTGGCGTGTCTGAATTAATTATCGATGATAAAGTAATTATAAATAAGAAGTTTTGATATCCTCCCCGTCTGAAGGAGGGAGGATTCCTGGTTTCCTGAGAGTGAGTATGTATAGCGACTGCTCAGCTGAAGAAAAAATTTAGTACTCACTTCCTCCATGCAAAAAACAAAAGATCACACTCAACCACTTTCCAGCGACTTTTCAGACAGTGAGACTAATGAACTTGAGCTTGCCTTAGAAATTGTTGGTCGTATTCCTGATGATCCGCATTACCACCGACCTAAAGGTATTGATGTCGCAACCATACTGAAAGAGTATCGAGTTGATTTTAAAACCCTGCTTGCCGCTATATTAAGCGATCCTCGCCTGGCTCAATTAAATCCACAGCCTGATATTAAAGCCTTGTTTGGTGAAACGATTGCTGCCATCGTTGGTGATGTTAACTGGCTGAATAAATTAACCGTTTATTCCCAGGACATGAAGAAAAAACCGGATGAGGCAGAAACACTCCGCAGGATGCTTTTATCGATGACACACGATGTCAGAGCTGTGTTAATTAAACTGGCTTATCGGGTTCATCGCTTACGGAACTTAGCCAAAGAAACCTACGAGCTACGTCACTTCATTTCTCAAGAAACACTGGATATCTATGCGCCCATTGCCAATCGACTGGGTATTCATCAGTTTAAGTGGGAACTTGAAGATATGGCTTTCAGGTATTTAGAACCCCAAGCCTACCGGAGCATTGCAAAGTCCCTTGCCAACAACCGAATACAACGTGAAAACTGCATTAATGGTTTTGTTGAGCTTTTACAAGAACACCTGACCAGCGAAAATATTAACAGCACCTGCTATGGCCGTCCTAAGCATATTTATAGCATCTGGAAGAAGATGCAGCGTAAACAATTAGACTTTACCGAGCTCTACGACTTATTAGCGGTGCGCGTTATTGTCGATAACTTAACACAATGCTATACCGTGTTGGGCATTGTCCACAGCTTATGGCAATACATCCCTAAAGAGTTTGATGACTATATTGCAAACCCCAAAGAAAATGGCTATCAATCCTTACATACCGTGATATTAGACCCACAAGGTAATCGTATTGAAGTACAAATTCGTACTCAACACATGCACGATTATGCAGAACTGGGGGTGGCCGCACACTGGGCCTACAAAGAAGGAGGCAGACAATCTGCCGCTATTGAAAAAGGCGTAGCCAGTCTACGAAAATTACTCGCAGAAAAAAACAATGAAGAAGTATTAAGCGAGGACTTTCGTAGCGAACTCTTTAACGACCGCGTCTATGTTCTTACCCCAGCGGGTAAACTCGTTGATTTAGTCAAAGGCTCCACACCGTTGGATTTTGCTTACGCCGTTCACACAGAAATTGGTCATCGTTGCCGAGGCGCAAAAGTGAATGGCAGAATCGTTCCCTTGACTTATACCCTAAAATCCGGTGAACAAATAGAAATATTAACTGCAAAAGAAAGCGCACCTAATCATAACTGGATAGATCCCAATCTTGGCTATTTAAAAACCACACGCGCGATTACCAAAGTAAAAAACTGGTTTCGTGATCAACAACAAATAGAGAATATTGCCCGGGGAAAACAACTTTTAGAAAAAGAAAGTAAGCGCTTGGGCATAAAAACCCTGAATTGGGTTGATATGCTAAGTCATTTTAAACAGCCCAACACTGATGCTTTACTTGAAGCGATTGGACGCAGTGATATTAATAATCGGCAGATTGCTGGCTATCTAAAGATACCTGAACTTGAAAGCATACCGAATGCACGCCAGAAGGAAGCATCGACTAAATCAAGCATCTCAGTGGCAGGGATTGATAATGTCCACACCTCATTAGCACATTGCTGTTCACCCGTTGCAGGTGATGACATTGTTGGCTATATTTCTCACCATAGCGGCATTACAATTCACCGGGTAAATTGTAAAAACATTACCCAACTGCCCATAGAAAAAAAGCCCCAACTGATCACTGTGTCTTGGGGCGAGAAAAAAGCCAGCCATGCCGTACCGGTTATTGTGCAAGCCTTTAGTGCCGAAAACTTACTGAATAATGTCTCTCAAATACTTGCACAAGCTAAAATTCATATCTATAACGCTGCACTTGATACCCATCCTGATTTTTCTGCAACATTAAACTTAACCATTCAAGTTGAAGATACCAATCAATTAAGCCAAATTCTTAACAAGATTAGCTGTGCCCCCAATATAATGGAAGTGAAACGTAAAACTTAATCGACGCTCCAGCTAAAGCCTGGAAGGCTAAGCTACTCCTTATCGCTCTTACTTGTCACTAAACCTATGCCACAAAACAACTTAAAGAATCTGGTTCTCATCGACGGCTCGTCTTTTTTATTTCGTGCTTATCATGCGGTTCCACCCTTAACCAATTCAAAAGGTGAACCCACGAATGCCATTTACGGCGTTTCCAATATGTTACGCAAATTAATAGCCGATTATCAAACCGATTACATCACCGTTGTATTTGATGCTCCCGGCAAGACCTTTCGCAATGATCTTTATTCAGAATATAAGTCGCACAGACCCCCGATGCCAGATGATCTGCGAGTGCAAATAGAACCTTTACATCGACTGATTAGGGCTATGGGCTTACCCTTAATCATGGAAAGCGGTGTCGAAGCGGATGATGTTTTAGGGGCTTTAGCCCAACATGCCGCTCAACAAGGCTTTAAAGTAATTATCTCTACTGGAGATAAAGACATGGCTCAATTAGTCACGGATCAAATTATTTTAGAAAACACCATGTCCAATACCCGTATGGATATCCAAGGTGTGTTTGATAAATTTGGCGTTAAACCTGAGCAGATTATTGATTATCTCGCCTTAATGGGTGACACCAGTGACAACATACCGGGAGTACCTAAGGTGGGACCCAAAACAGCGGCTAAATGGTTAGAGCAGTATCACACCTTAGAAAACTTAATGGTCAATGCTGATAAGATTACCGGAAAGATTGGTGAAAACTTACGTGCCAGTCTAGAGCAACTGCCCTTAGCCAAGCAACTAACCACCATCAAATGTGATCTTGGTCTACCTTACAGTATCGTTGATTTAAAACGTCAACCCATTAATACCGGAGAACTCAAGGAACTGTTAACCCAATTAGGTTTTATGTCTTGGGTAAAACTGCTGGACAACGTGGTAGAACCCGTGATGGCTGAAGAGAAACCCACGGCCATTGAATCAAGCTATGAAACAATATTAACTGATGCAAAATTTGAACAATGGCTAAGACAACTTGAATCAGCCGAACTATTTGCATTTGACACTGAAACAACCAGTCTTGATTACCGCAAAGCCCAAATTGTAGGGGTCTCTTTTGCTGTCACTTCAGGCAAGGCCGCCTACGTTCCCTTTAGTCATAATTATTCAGATGCGCCCGAGCAGTTAAAGCGAGGCGAGATTCTAGAAAAGCTCCGTCCTCTACTTGAGAACCCAAACCAAACCAAACTGGGCCAAAACCTCAAATATGATGCACATGTCTTAGCGAACCACGGCATCACTTTGAGGGGAATTGCCCACGATACCATGCTGGAATCTTATGTATTAAACAGCACGCTTACCAAACATAACATGGATGATCTCGCTAAAGAATATTTAGGTGTTGCCACTATCACTTATGAAGATATTACCGGTAAAGGAGCCAAGCAAATTCCTTTTCAAGAAGTCCCTTTAGAGCAAGCAGGGCCTTACGCCGCAGAAGATGCGGATATTACCCTGCAATTGCATCAGACTCTCATAGCAAAACTAAAAGCGCAGCCTTCGTTACTCAAGTTATACGCAGAAATAGAAATCCCTTTGCTCACTGTACTGACCCGTATTGAAAGCAATGGTGTACTCATTGATACGTCAATGCTTGCACAACAAAGCTTAGAACTTGCCAGTCATATTTCCGCCCTTGAGCAACAGGCACATGATTTGGCAGGTCATACGTTTAATCTGGGTTCACCCAAACAAATTCAAACGATTCTCTACGATCAACAAAAGCTACCTATCTTAAAGAAAACCCCCAAAGGTCAGCCTTCTACCGAAGAGTCTGTTTTACAAGAGCTAGCACTTGAATATCCGCTACCCAAACTTATCTTGGAACACCGTAGTTTAAGCAAGTTAAAATCAACTTATACCGATAAATTACCTCAGCAAGTCGATGATAAAACAGGGCGCGTACACACCTCTTATCATCAAGCGGTTGCCGCGACTGGACGATTATCGTCTTCTGACCCTAATTTACAAAACATACCCATTCGCAGCGCCGAAGGTCGTAAGATACGCCAAGCCTTTATAGCTCCACCTGGCTATAAGATAGTTGCCGCTGATTATTCACAAATTGAATTGCGGATTATGGCGCATTTATCCGCTGATGCTGGCTTACTAAAAGCCTTTAGCGCCGGTGAAGATATACACAAAGCAACTGCTGCGGAAGTGTTTGGCGTCGCCCTTGACCAAGTTACCACGGACTTACGCCGCTCGGCAAAAGCCATTAACTTTGGCCTCATTTACGGTATGTCATCTTTCGGTCTGGCCAATCAATTGGGATTAACGCGAGGCCAGGCTCAATCTTATATTGATCTCTATTTCGCTCGTTACCCAGGTGTTAAAAACTACATGGATACCATCAAAGAACAAGCGCGAGAACAGGGCTTTGTTGAAACAGTGTTGGGGCGTCGCCTGTACTTACCCGAAATAAAATCTAAAAATGCTGCCCGCCGTCAATATGCAGAACGTACAGCAATTAACGCACCTATGCAAGGCACTGCGGCGGATATTATTAAACTAGCTATGATCAGCACCGATCAATGGCTACTTAAAGAAAAACCGGATGCCAAAATAATTATGCAAGTGCATGATGAGCTGGTGTTTGAATTGGCAGAAGCTCAGCTTGATACGTCCTGCACGCAAATTAGAAACTTGATGTGTTCAGCAGTGAAACTTAATGTGCCGCTACTGGTTGACATAGGTATAGGTAATAATTGGGATGAAGCGCATTAACTAATTCTGTTATCTGGAAACTTTTTTAATGTCTTAAGTCTCAACGGGCGAAATGCCTTGGCATTAAATCAGTCGCCCCCTCTTTTTCATTGATCGGCTGATTTCTCTTAGATACCCCAAGATGATAAATCATTGGGGTATTTTTTTGTACGTCCTTTTATTCAGACTCAGATTCAAATTCAAACATCTCTTCCTGATTAAACAAATCATCTAAAGCCTGATGTAACTCATCAATCCCGGTCTTCTTTAATGCTGAAAAAGTTTGTATCGACAAGGGAAAGTTAATATCGTTTAATTCTTTTTGAACCTGAAATAAAGTATTTTTAGCCGCTCCATAGGTTAGCTTATCGGCTTTCGTCAATAAAATATGTAATGCCAAGCCGGTATGTCGACACCATTCCACCATTTGCCAATCAAATTCAGTTAACGGATGCCGTACATCCATCACCAAAATAATGGCACACAAGGATTTTCGCTGCGTTAAATATTTTTCCATCAACTCGTGCCATTTCTTTTTCACCGCGACCGGTACTTTAGCATAACCATAACCCGGTAAATCAACAAAACGTTGCTGAGCATTAATTTCAAAGAAATTAAGCATCTGAGTTCTACCCGGTGTCTTACTAATTCTCGCTAAACCGGTTTGTCTGGTCAGTGTATTAATCGCACTCGACTTGCCGGCATTAGAGCGTCCAGCGAACGCTATTTCTCTTCCTTGATCTTGAGGTGTATCCCTAAGATCAGGCGAACTGTTAATAAATTTTGCTTGATGATAAACTGGGTTCATCGTTGCCTCGCTTAAGCTGACTAATTAGGGTAAAATCAGGCCACACACAGCAGCCAACATATAAGTATTATAAGGCTAGCGCACAACAACTAATTTATTACAAAGGGGACCCCGATGAAAAAAAAACTGCTAGCACTTTCACTAGCCTTGGCGTTTACCAGTACTTCAGGTATTCTACATGCAGAAAGCTCTATTAACGCAGGAAAAGAAAAAGCCGAGTCATGTGTTAGTTGCCATGGCGAGCATGGCAATAGCCTGGTTTCAACCTTTCCAAAGCTTGCAGGACAGAATCCGTCATACTTCACCAAGCAATTAGAGGCCTTCAAAAACGGCACTCGTAAAAATCCATTGATGAACGCTATTGCCGCCGGATTAAGCCCTAAAGACATATCTAATCTTGCCGCTTACTACGCTAAACAAGAAATTTCAGCAAACACCTTGTCCATTTTAGATGACGATGAAGAAGAGGCTGAAAAAACGGCTGGTAAAAAAGAAACTATTCAAGATCTTATTGCTCAAGGCAGTGATTTGTATCGTAATGGAGACTTGGCTCGCGAAGTTTCTGCCTGTATAGCCTGCCATGGACCACTGGGCGAAGGTAACAAGCCAGCAGCATTCCCAGCGATTAGATCGCAACACGCCGATTATTTAATACAAACATTGACTGATTTTAAAAACGATACTCGCAGCAATAATCCAGAAAATATGATGCACATGATTGCCAAGAAAATGACTATTGAAGAAATCAAAGCCGTTTCTTATCGCATTTCAATGATGAAATAAATTAAATTAAATTAAACTGAGTAGATAATATCTTAATGGGGTATTATCTGCAATTTTTATACTCTACTACCCCCCGTTGAGAATCCAATCTATGTTTAAAAACATCGCCCGACTCACCCTAATCATGTTTTTATCCCTCTTTTCGTTGGCATCTACCGCAGATGAGCAAGGCTATGAAATAATTTCTCCCGCACAACCCACACAACATCCCGATAAAATTGAGGTTATTGAATTTTTTTGGTACGGCTGCCCACATTGCTATGCTTTTGAACCCCTAATAGAAAAATGGGCCAAGAGCTTACCAAAAAACGTTGAGTTTATCCGCCAACCTGCCGCCTTTAATGAAACCTGGAGCAAACATGCTAAAGCCTATTTTACAGCCGAGGCATTAGGTGTCGTTGACAAAGTCCATGCTGACTTCTTCGACGCTATCCAAAATAAAAAACAGGATCTTGATACAGAAGCCTCATTAGCCAAATTCTTTGTAGAACACGGTGTTAATGAAACACAGTTCCATGAAGCTTATAGTTCATTTATTGTCGATACAAAAATGCGACAAGCTCCACAAATGGGTGCTAAATATGGCATTACCGGGGTACCCGCCATTATTATTAATGGTAAATATAAAACCAACGGCACCTTGGCAGGCTCTCATGAAAACATGATAGCAGTTATAAACAAACTAATTACGCAAGAAAGCGCTAAAAAGTAGCCAAAAAAGGGAGGTGTTCATCGCCTCCCTTTTAATTGAACACTCATTTACCACATTAAGTCATCAGGTATCTGATAGTCTGCATAAGGGTCATCTTTTTTATCGATCTCCTCAACCGGTTGCGAATTATCCACCATCACATAAGACGGATCACGTAAGCTTATTTTCTTTGCGACCTCAGCAGAAACAACTTCATAACTTTCGCCCAGCTTTACAATCGCTAAACGCCCACGAATAAGCTGTTCACGCATGCTTTCAGAGATATAAATAGTCTTTACTTTATGATGATCATCAAAACGATACGCTATACCCTCCTCATCTTTAGGCTGTTTGTTAAGCTCAATCAGTTGCTTTATCTGAGCAATTAACTGTTTTTGCTCTTCCTGCTGCTGCTTTAATTGATTAAGCGCCCGGTCTCTTTCTACCTGTTCAGCATGGGCTTTTTTAGCTAATTCTTTCGCTTCATCTACAACCACTAAATTATTATTACGCTGCTGTTGCTCTTGCTTTCGTTTGTCAGATTTAACACTTTTAGCCTTTGCACTACTTACCAAACCGGACTTTAGTAATTGTTCCTGTAACGATAATTTTTGTTTACTCATACGCTTGGTTTTTTTAATTAACTACGTTATGACCACGACTTCTCATACAGTTGTTAAACGCTTGTTTAAACTTTTGATCAGCAGATATTCCCGTATAGGCTCCGCCACCAATACCACCTGTTGCTGCACCAATAGCCGCACCCGTTCCAGCATTACCCATAATCGCCCCGAGTGCTGCGCCCCCGGCGGCTCCTACGAGTCCACCCACTAAGCCGCCCGTTACCGCTTCTGTCGCTGTATTTGAGGCATTTCTTGCGATTTGCTGGCATTCTGCTCCATCCTGGTTCGCAGAGTTACGGGGACCCTGCTGCTGAGGCTGATAAGATTGTGGCGGTGGTGGCGCTTGCTGATAAACAGGTTGCCCGTACTGATCTACAACAGGAACCTGTTTATAAACGGGGTTACCGTATTGATCTTTAACAGGTCGGCCTTTTTTATCAAGCACAGGCTGTTGCTGATAGAGTTGTTGAGGCGGTGGAGACGTTTGATTTTGATAAGGTTGTTGCGGTTGATTGTAGATACTATCGTCAATAGCTGGTGTATAACCTCCGTAAGTTGCACATCCAGATACGACCAAGGTACTTAGTAGGGTGATGACTATTTTATTCATAATTACATTCTCTCGAAAATGTTAGTGTGTTAATTATAGAACGGAAAATGCTTTTTAAGTATTTCTATTTGCGTGCTAATAGCTGTTACTTCTGAATTATCGTTAAAAGGTTTTGTCATTTTTATTAGATTGAATGGTAGTTAGGTAACTAGCAAAAAACACCCCCAGTTGTCTTCCTTAGGTTTGAGGTTGGATAGTCACATAGTATTTCGGTAGTGATGAGTCTCTGTCTATCCGGTTGCTCATAGCTAAAAATGTTTTTCTACACAGCTTTACACCTTTTTGGTAAGTAGTTTCCAGCAGTTTCACAACAGGGCACACGCCTTTCCATGTCATGGTTTTTTGCCCATTCCAAAGTAACCGACAATGAAGTCACGGATATTACTGATGGATTTTTCACAAGGTAGCTCATCTGTCCAGCCTTTTTGGGTTATTAAAGCCTCTAGCATAGCCCTGGCTGTTATGCGTGTAAATCTAAACAGCGTCTGAAACTTGGGGTCAATCTAGCTTTCAGGTTCTGCCAAAGCAACGATGTCAAGCTCCAGTTGTGGTTTTTTGGTCTCTGCTTTCTTGTTGCTGGGTGCCTTAAAGTCGTTAAAGCAAACCAATCCGGTGCATAGCTCATTTAATCCAAGCTCAACGGTTCTGCGATCCCAACCAAACATTTTTTCGGCCAGGTAAGGTTTTGAATTCAAGCAATCAATAGCCACTTGCGCTTGAAATGCCCGCCTCTTCTCGCCAGTTAATTTTTTAGCGGCATCTTTGATTGTTTTGATGTGGGGTGCTAATAAGTTGACCATGCTTGAGTGTCAATGAGTAAAATTATGTCCTTAGAACGGCCAAAAAAGAAAAATAACCTGCCTAAAAATGATAAAATAGAAGCTTCTAAAATCCAATTTTATCAATGAGATGAGCAAGCTACGAGATACTTTATCACAAACATGGCTTAATATCCAAAGCTCTTTATTTCCCTGGTTGTCAGAAGAGTAAGGCTCGCTGACAAAGAAACAACAGGAAT
>QVQE01000109.1 GCA_003584865.1 Methylococcales bacterium | reverse complement strand
CGTTTTTTAATGGCTACGGTAGCTTGTTGTTAATTTTTTATTGACATCAAAAGTGTCAACTACTTTTAGGCCGCTATGAAGGATGCCTATTTCTCTGTAGATTAAAACGCCCTACAATCATCAACAGTTTAACTTAAAGCTTATTGTTAGACCCTCCCATCTCTCCAATATAAGAGTAATTCTTGAAAAAATATAAAGTACTATTAGACTTTGTAAAACTCACTCCAACAGCTAAGATCAATTTTTGTCGAAGTGTAATTCTTAACTTTATACACACTTATACACACGGTAAATCCAGTTGATAGATATAACTTTTAATTCAAAAGTTATATCTATCAATATTTATTAATTAATAAAGGAACTAATATGCCCTTTTCGCAAATACAAAATCAACTACCGGGCCTCGACAAGATTGGCGGGGGCGTGAACACCAAGATAGCGTCCTATGCAGACTGGAATTCGATTACATCGCTTCTTAAGTTACCCTCTGACCCGGAAAAATGGGAACAGGTACACGTTTTATCCAAAAACTATAACGTCCCAAAAGGGTTCATGGTGTCTGTTGGAAACATATCCAAAGCTGATCAGGTTATCG
Organism: Methylococcales bacterium; assembly: GCA_003584865.1. GTDB lineage: Bacteria > Pseudomonadota > Gammaproteobacteria > Methylococcales > Methylomonadaceae > Methylobacter_C. Next base: position 18,253 of record QVQE01000109.1, on the reverse strand, counting down.
GCTCGGGGCGGGATACTTACATGAAGCATATCACTGCCAGCCTTCAAGCCGGTGGCGGCTATGGCGGTTTTTCTGGAACAGTGGAATCATCCTTTGATATGACAGAGGATACTACCGAATCATACTCTTTTGGTACTTATACTTTTGAACAGCAATTATACAGCCTGACTCTCCCCTATAACCTGGATGGGTTGTTGGATCCAACCTTTGAGGCAGATCTAAAAGGTTTAATGTCGCCTACTGAGTTTTATAAAAAACATGGTACTCACTACACATCGAGTATCCTAATGGGGGCAAAGGCTTCTTTATCACTTTACAGTCAATTTAAGAGTCAGTATTCAGATCAAACCTTCAAAGCTGACTTATCAGCCGCGTACGCAAGCGTCGTGGGTAGTTTTAAAACGGGAGGAAGTTTTTCTTACGATAGTCAGCAATCCAGTGAAACTTACCAGTCATCGTCATCGTTAATTCTTGTTGGAGGTAATACCACAAAAACGACTTTGGCTGACTGGCAATCTACAATCACGGATTTTCCTGTATTCATCGATTTCAACACTGGGGCTGGTGATAATGCACTTGTGCCGATTTATAAACTCCTGCCTGTAGGGTCTCGATACGATCAACTTAAAGCAGCACTCCCAGGCTTCTTGAACCCACCTCTAAGTGTACGCATTTTCTGTGCAGCGTCAACCCAGACTGAATATCCGACATCCATTGTCGAAGTCCCTAACGGTTACAAGATCCTTTCGGGTGGAGCAAAAGTGGTTTGTCAGGGGGATGGAGAGTTACTCACCGCGTCTTACCCAATCGGCGACAACCAGTGGTCAGCTAAAGCCAAAGATGCTGTAGTGCCTGATAAGGCAATACTCACGGTTTATGCGGTTGCGGTTTATGATCCCTATAATTGGCTTGATGTTAAGGTTTTTTCTAGTGTATCCACATTAGTTGCACACCCCACTGCTTCAATCAGCGTAGATTCTGATTACGCCATGACTGGCGGTGGAGCACAAACCACTTATATGGGTGTGGGTAACTATTTGACAGCCTCATACCCCGCTTCTGCGGGTACTTGGTCTGTGGCATCAAAGGATCACATCAATTCCTGTCCAGCGACAATCACTGCGTATGCAATCGGAGTTAAGTGGAGTTCAACGGCTCAAAGTCGCTTCCTTGGATTACAAGCTATAACAACTCAATATGAGCAGGCTTCTTCAAATCCCAATGCACATCCAGAATCAACTGTGGCGGCACCCAGTGGTACAACTACAGTCGGAGGCGGTGCATTTGTTGACTGTGGTGCAGGTGAAGGAAATATGCTTTTTCAGTCATTCCCATTAGATGCGAATAACTGGTATGCTATTGCCAAAGACCATGAACTAAGCTCTATTGCAACGCTAACAGTTTACGCAATTGGAGTGAGAAACGTGGATCTGTCGTTATTACACGATAAGCCCGCTAGATCTAGCATATCTTTGCATAGACAACGTTTTGGGTTCTAATGAACTTAAAATATAACTTTAATCAATAGCGATTCGAATGACATTCTCCTTTCTTAAAAGCCTGCCTCGTTTTTTATTACGCTCTCTTTTTATTCTCTTGCTTAGTTGTCGATCTGGCGGGGTATGTGCCGATAAAAATAGCCCTGATGTTTTGATTGTAGGTGCAGGTTTGTCGGGTTTAAGTTCAGCCTATTATTTAAAAAAGGCAGGTAAAAAAGCCGTTATACTGGAAATGAGTCCACATATCGGGGGGCGTATCCGTACTGCTAATTATGCTGATAATGCTCACGCAGAGGTTGGGTTAGAAGAATTTTGGGAAAGCAATCCGGCGCTTGATCTTATGCGTGAGCTTAAAATTCCGCTGGAAACTTTCTATACCAGTTTTTCAAGCTTTTACTATCAAGGCACACTTTATCCCTTTACTCATAAAAGCAATCAGGACTTTCTCGCGTCCGTGCTGAGTGTTGATGAAATGAAAGCCTATAAAGAGTGGGATCAAAAAATGACCGGGCTTTATAAGCAGATTGACCAGCATCCCTTGGCAAATAATCTGTTACCGCTAATCGACCTGTCATTTGCTGACTGGATACATGAAACCAGCGGGCTATCTTCCAAAGCTCAAGAATTTGTGCGTATCCAAACCGAACCGGAGTTTGCTACCTCATGGACTAAAATCAGCGCACTGGATGGCATTGCAGAATGGTATTTGCTTTCAGGGGAAGGTCAAGCCCCTTATCATGTAGTGGGTGGTAATCAACGGGCTGCACAAGCCATAGCCAATTTTATCGGTACTGACAACATACATCTTAATAAGCTCGTCACTCATATTAAATCGACTGACACCGGTGTGGAAGTCACCACCTCCGATACAGGCACTTTTCAACAACAAGTTTATCGTGCAAAGTACGTCATCACTACTGTACCCTTATTCAGACTGAATGATATTCAGTTTAGTCCACCCCTGTCTAAAGATAGAAAAGAAGCGATACAAACGCAATCGGGTGGCTCCTATTTTACTGCCCATGTGCGGGTAGATAATAAGGCCAGCCACTTTTGGAAAACAAAAGGCATCAGCCTTCTGCCTATTATTTCGGATGGTCTGTTGGGTGTTATTTATGAGGGAAAGTCTGAACCCCATAAAGATGCAATATTAAACTTACTGGTTAATGGCGCTTATGCTGACCGCTTCAATAGCAGGGTGAGTGGCGGGCCAGAGGATGTTCAGGAAGCACTGACTGAGGCTTTTGAGAAACAGTGGCCTGGTTTCAGATCATCCGTCAAGCAAATGACCTTTTATCGTTATCATCCACGTGCTATTGCTTCGTGGCCGGTGGGTAGATCGCGCTTTGATAGTCTTTCTGATTCATTAAGACAGCCACAAGGCCGCATTTATTTTGCGGGTGATTTTACCGAAGACACCCATTCCAATGGCGCTTCACATTCCGCTATACGGGTCGTTAAAGCTATTTTAAACCCAAAATAACCAGCTCCCCCCCAGATTTTTATTTAAAAACAATGGGTTATTTTTCTAGATATAGTTGAGTTTATCGATTAATATAATCTCTCATTTTAGGTGTTGTTAATCCGTCAAAATTAATCAATTGGCATTTATTTGAGTGTGGTGGTGTCGCAATGAATATACTTTTAAGCATTATCGTATTTTTTATATTGTTTTTTGCTTCTGAACTAGCCTACCGTTTTTCTTTATCAATGAGCTGGCCTATTACTTTAAGGGTTGTGATTACCCTTTTGGGTTTTTCTATTGCAGTGGTAATCATCTACGGATTTTATATGGTAACTGGATTTCCTGTTTGGATGGATTGGGTGGAGAGACGCTTTGATAACTAACGGATGGTAGTCATGGAGTATTATTTTTACTGAGAGTTGGCTTCTGTAATATCTTTTCGGTTTGTGTTGCGACCTATTTTGGTGCGATTTTTGTTTTTATAAGGAGTAAAATAAGAAACTATTTCTACTTCTAACCTTTGTATGGGAGTTGGTCTATAACTTGCTTGTAGCATTGTAAATCTTTATATCAAAAAAAGACTGATTAAAAAGAATATGTATAAGCGAATGCTAGATCATCTGAATACTGCGATCTTATTATTTGATCGTGAATTAATACTCACTTTTATTAACACGGCAGGCGAGATCCTGTTCGCTGATAGCGCCCATCACTTAGTAGGACAAAATGCTGATGAATTATTTAAGGCATCTGATTCTGCATTGCTACATAATTTGAGGCAGTCGTTAACAATGGCGGAGCCTCTGGTCGATCGGGCATTAACCTTGAGTCGGATGCCTCATAATGTGACGACCAATTTCAGCGCTACGCCTTTATTAGTTAATGAGCAAGTCAATGAAATATTAGTTGAATTTCAACAAGTCGATAATCATTTACGAATTTCTAAGGAAGAGCAACTATTAACTCAGCAGAATACCGCTAGATTGTTGGTTAGGGGGTTGGCTCATGAAATTAAAAATCCCTTAGGTGGTTTGCGTGGTGCGGCGCAATTGTTGGACTTGGAGTTAGATGATCCAGAATTGAAAGAATACACCCAGATTATTATTGCTGAATCAGATCGTCTACAAGGATTGTTGGACAAGATGCTGGGGCCGAATAAATTGCCGAATAAAAAGGCGATTAACATTCATGAGGTGTTAGAGAGAGTCAGGCAATTGGTTCAAGCCGAATCCACAGGTAGTCTGACCATCCAAAGTGATTACGACCCGAGTATTCCTGATATTTTTGCGGACAAGGATCAGCTCATTCAAGCTATTTTAAATATTGCTAAAAATGCGGTGCAGGCGATGGAAGGGAAGGGACGTATTATTTTTAAAACACGTATCTATCGGCATCTGAACGTAGGTCGTAAACACTATAAATTAGCGGTTAAATGTGACATTATCGATACCGGACCCGGTATCGATGCCAATATGATGAACCAGATATTTTACCCTATGATCACAGGACGAGCAGAAGGTACTGGTTTGGGGTTGTCGATTGCTCAAGCATTAATTACTCAGCATAACGGCTTAATAGAATGTAATAGTCAACCGGGAAAGACCATGTTTTCAATTTTTTTGCCTATGGAGCTAGGTCATGGCTAAACCTGATACTGTCTGGATTGTTGATGATGATAAATCGATACGTTGGGTGGTTGAGAAGGCTTTACAAAAAGCAGATATTATTACTCGCACCTTCTCTGCCGGGCAGGATTTTCTAAGCGCTTTAGAAAGTGATTTGCCGGATGCCTTGATAACCGATATTCGGATGCCGGGTATGGATGGTTTAGAGCTTTTGGATAAGGTTCAACAGAGTCATCCCAACTTGCCGGTGATTGTCATGACCGCTCATTCTGATTTGGAAAGCGCAGTGTCTGCTTTTCATGGCGGTGCTTTCGAATATTTGCCGAAACCGTTTGATATTAAGGAGGTTGTTAGCCTGGCACAGCGTGCTTGTTTACACGGTCGGCAACAGCAAAACGATGCTTCTCGTTTTGCTGTTGCTGCTAGTGAGCCAACGCCCGAAATTATTGGTGAAGCACCGGCCATGCAAGAGGTTTTTAGGGCGATTGGTCGTTTGGCACGTTCTCATATTACTGTACTGATTAATGGTGAATCCGGCACGGGTAAAGAGTTAGTGGCTAAGGCGTTGCACCGCCATAGTCCCCGATCTAAAAGTCCTTTTATTGCTTTAAATATGGCCGCTATTCCCAAAGACTTGATGGAATCTGAGTTGTTTGGGCATGAGAAGGGGGCTTTTACTGGCGCTCAAGCACGCAGAGCAGGACGTTTTGAGCAAGCCAATGGGGGAACTCTTTTTCTGGATGAAATAGGCGATATGCCCGCAGAATTACAAACCCGGTTATTGCGGGTTTTGGCTGATGGTGAGTTTTACCCGGTAGGGGCTCATTTAGCCGTTAAGGTGGATGTGCGTATTATTGCGGCTACGCATCAAAATCTTGAGGTTCTCGTTGAGCAGGGACGATTTCGAGAAGATTTATTTCATCGGTTGAATGTTATTCGCATCCATATTCCGGCTCTACGTGAGAGAAAGCAGGATATTCCTTTGTTGTTGCGTCATTTTTTACAACAGGCAGCTTCAGAGTTAGGAGTTGAAAATAAAGTTTTAAAGCCTGATGCCGAGGCTTATTTGAGTACACTGGAGTGGCCAGGAAATGTTAGGCAATTAGAAAATAGTTGTCGTTGGTTAACGGTCATGGCATCCAGTAGAGAAATTCACTTACATGATTTGCCGCCAGAATTAATGAGTGCGCCTATCGAAAAAGATAATGCCGGTGCTGACTGGGAGGCGTTATTGAGAAGCTGGATAGATCAGCAACTGCTTATAAAAGAACCGGAAGTTGCAAAACAGACGATTCCAATCGTTGAGGCCATTTTAATTAAAGCCGCTCTTGATTTTACTCATGGACGTCGTCACGAAGCCTCTCTTTTATTGGGTTATGGTCGAAATACACTGACCCGTAAAATAAAGGAGTTGGGGATAGCAGACGAATAGTTTTTTTAGTATGCATTCAATTCGGTTCATGTTGGTTAAATAGTCTGAACAAAGTTTTTGCACCATCATGGAACGTAAAGTGTCTTGCGCTCTGATCTGGTGCATATAAATGCTTATAAGATCAGGATTGTTAAGATGTTCTCTCGATTATTCCCATTTCATTGTATTGATGTTTCTTTTATTACCCTATTGACATTACCTTATTACGTGTACTTGGATAATAAAAATAATGATGAAATTATACTTGGCACACTCTCTGCTTTAAGTAATCTCGAATCGTTACTTTAAAACTAAAGAGAGAGGATCAAATGAAATTGATAACAGCTATTGTTAAACCGTTTAAGTTGGATGATGTCCGTGAGGCACTTTCAGATATAGGGGTTTCTGGTGTGACCGTAACTGAGGTAAAAGGTTTTGGTCGTCAAAAAGGACATACTGAACTCTATCGTGGAGCGGAGTATGTGGTTGATTTTTTGCCTAAAGCGAAAGTTGAAGTGGCGGTTGCTGATCAACTGCTGACACAGGCTGTCGAAGCTATTACTAAAGCAGCCAACACCGGAAAAATCGGTGATGGTAAGATTTTTGTGACCGATTTAGAACAGGTTGTTCGTATTCGTACCGGTGAAACCGGCGATGAAGCGCTTTAGTCTTGGTACGGGGGAGTTATGAAACAGTTATTAAATAGCGTTATTTTTGTTGCCTTGGTCAGTTTTGCCGGATTTGCGTTGGCGGATCCCGCCGCAGTAGTTGCGCCTAGCATCAATAAAGGCGATACCGCCTGGATGATTGTAGCAACCGTTCTGGTTATTCTGATGGTTATTCCAGGGTTAGCTTTATTTTATGGCGGTATGGTACGTGCAAAAAATATGCTTTCTGTATTAATGCAGGTATTTATTATTTTTTCTATGATGGCTGTGCTATGGGCTCTTTACGGTTATAGTCTTGCCTTCACTGAAGGTAGCCCTTTTATTGGTGGATTTAGTAAACTGTTTCTGTTCGGTATCACACCAGACTCAATGGCGGCTAGCTTCACTAAAGGGGTTTATATTCCTGAATATATTTATGTGGCATTTCAGTTAACGTTTGCGGGCATCACGCCGGCTTTGATTATCGGTGCTTTTGCTGAGCGGGTTAAGTTTTCAGCAATATTAGTGTTTATGTTAATCTGGTTTACTTTTGCTTATTTACCCATGGCTCACATGGTTTGGTATTGGGCAGGTCCTGATGCCTATACTGATGCCGCAGCGGGTACTACTGCGGGTGCTACGGCAGGTTTTCTATTTCAAAAAGGCGCTTTAGATTTTGCGGGTGGTACGGTTGTTCATATTAACGCGGGTATTGCTGGCTTGGTCGGCTGTTTGATCGTTGGTAAACGTATTGGTTATAACAAAGAATCACTTGCTCCACATAGTGTCACGATGACAATGGTGGGTGCTTCTTTATTATGGGTGGGTTGGTTTGGTTTTAACGTAGGTTCTAATTTAGAAGCGAACGGTCTTTCTGCCCTGGTTTTTGTTAACACCTTATTAGCCAGCGCTGCAGCTACATTAGCCTGGAGTGGGGCAGAATGGATTGTTCGTGGTAAACCAAGTATGTTGGGTGGCGCGTCTGGAGCGATTGCTGGATTAGTGGCTATTACGCCTGCCTGTGGTTGGGCGGGGCCAATGGGGTCTATCGTATTAGGTTTGGTTGCAGGTGTTGCCTGTTTTATTGCGGTGACAAGTCTGAAGAGTCTTATGGGTTATGATGATTCATTGGATGCATTTGGTGTTCACGGGATTGGTGGAATTATTGGTGCTTTGGGTACTTCGGTAGTAGCAAATCCAGCCTTAGGGGGTACTGGCGTATGGGATTATGTTGCTAATGGGGTCGCAGAGTATAGCTTTTCAACGCAGTTTATCAGCCAACTTTGGGGGGTAAGTATCTGTATCGTCTGGTCGGGTATAGTGTCTTTTATCGCCTTCAAATTAATTGATATTGTAATAGGCTTAAGAGTGAGCGAAGAAGCCGAGCGTGAAGGTTTGGATATTTCTGAGCATGGCGAAACAGCTTACCATTTATAATTGTAATGCTGATTTAATGGGCTGATTTAACGACTAATAAAAACGGGAGCTTAGGTTCCCGTTTTTATATATTTCAAGCAGGCTGTTTTTAACCTTGTAGTTTATTTTTTAACAGCTTATTCACTTCTGCGGGATTCGCTTTACCCTTCATTTCTTTCATGACCTGGCCTACAAAGAAAGCGAATACTTTATCTTTGCCACTCCGGTATTGCTCAACCTGACCTTGGTTATCGGCAATGATCTTATCGATGATAGCTTCAATGGCACCGGTATCAGTGATTTGTTTTAAGCCTTGTTCAGCAATGATTTCATCGGCGGTGGCTGGTGATTGCCAGAGTACTTCAAAGACTTGTTTAGCAATTTTTCCTGAAATAGTATTGTCGCTAATACGCTTTAATAAACCCGCTAAGCGTTCATCGCTAATGAGGGAGTCAGTTATTTCTAGTCCTGCTTTATTGAGTGCCGCCGATAAATCACCAGTAATCCAATTGGCACATAACCTGGGCTCAGACTGTGAGGCCTTCAGCGTGGCTTCAAAGTAATCCGCTAAGGGACGTGACGTGGTTAAAATAGTCGCGCTTTCTTCATCTAATTGGTAGTCGGTTTTAAAGCGAAGCTTTTTAGCCTGAGGTAATTCGGGTAAATTGGCTTTAATTTGTGCTTTAAACGCCTTATCAATCAGGACGGGCAATAAGTCAGGGTCTGGAAAATAGCGGTAGTCGTTAGCCTCTTCTTTGCTGCGCATAGAACGGGTTTCATCTTTAACGGAATCGTATAAGCGGGTTTCCTGAACGACTTTACCGCCATTCTCAATTAGCTCAATTTGCCGTTCAATTTCATGATTAATGGCTTTCTCAACAAACTTAAATGAGTTAATGTTTTTGATTTCCGCGCGTGTGCCAAATGCTTGTTGACCTTTGGGGCGTACTGAGACGTTGGCATCGCAACGGAAAGAACCTTCTTGCATGTTACCATCACAGATACCTAAATAGCGCACTAGTTCATGTAATTTGCGCATATAGGCGACTGCTTCTTTAGCCGAACGCATATCCGGTTCTGAGACGATTTCTAATAACGGTGTTCCGGCACGGTTTAAATCGATGCCTGTTAAGCCATGAAAGCTTTCATGTAATGACTTACCCGCATCTTCCTCAAGGTGGGCACGGGTTATACCAATGCGTTTAGTGACACCCTCGACCTCAATATCCAAGTGCCCTTGTCCTACGATAGGATGATCCATTTGGCTAATTTGATAGCCTTTAGGTAAGTCAGGGTAAAAGTAGTTTTTTCTGGCAAACACCGAATAAGGCGCAATGTGTGCTTCAATAGCCATACCAAAGATGACTGCCATGCGTACAGCCTCTTCGTTTAACACCGGCAAAACACCGGGTAAGCCTAAATCAACAGCGCACGCCTGAGTATTGGGTTCGGCACCATAAGCGGTTGACGCACCGGAAAATATTTTTGATTGTGTGGCGAGTTGAGTATGAATCTCTAAGCCGATTACTGTTTCCCATTCCATTGTTATCTCCTTATTCAAAGCCTTTAGGCGTGTGTTGATGCCAATCGGTGACTTGTTGATACTGATGGGCAATGTTCAATAAACGGTCTTCGGTAAAGTAATTACCAATGATTTGTAGACCTACTGGCAGGTCGTTAATAAAGCCTGCGGGAATAGATAAAGCAGGTAGGCCAGCCAGATTGATAGCAATGGTATAAATATCCGATAAGTACATTTCTATAGGATCCGCTATTTTTTCACCAATGCCAAAAGCCGGAGTGGGTGTCACCGGCCCCATGATGACATCGACTTCGGTCAAGGCATTTTTAAAGTCGTCACTGATGAGTCGCCTAATTTTTTGTGCTTTAACATAATAAGCATCGTAATAGCCGGTGGATAAAGCATAAGTACCCATCAGAATGCGCCGTTTTACTTCTTTACCAAAGCCTTCGCCACGAGAGCGGGTATAGAGATCAGTTAAATCCACTGGATTTTCGCAGCGGTAGCCAAAACGAACGCCATCAAAACGGGATAAATTCGCTGAACATTCTGCTGGTGCAATAACATAGTAAGCTGGAATAGCCAGTTTAAGATTAGGCATGGATACTTCTTTGATCTCTGCTCCTAGCTTACGGTATTCATTAATAGCGGTTTTAAGGGTTGCTGCCATATCACTGTTTAAATCAGTGCTAAAGAATTCCTTAGGCAAGCCAATCTTTAATCCAGCCAGAGAGTTATTCAATCCCGCACTGTAATCAGGTACGCTTAAGTCCACACTAGTGGAGTCTTTTGGGTCAAATCCGGCCATGGTTTGTAATAATATGGCTGCATCTTCTGCGCTACGCGCCATGGGGCCACCTTGATCCAGGCTGGAGGCATATGCAATCATGCCATAACGGGATACTCGCCCGTAAGTGGGTTTTAAACCCGTAATGCCGCAATGAGCCGCTGGCTGGCGTATTGAACCACCGGTATCGGTTCCCGTTGCACAGGACGCTAATCGTGAGGCAACTGCCGCACCCGAACCGCCTGATGACCCCCCTGGAACGGTGTTAATGTTCCAAGGATTTTTAACGGCACCGTAATAACTGGTTTCATTCGATGAACCCATGGCAAATTCATCCATATTGAGTTTGCCTAGCAGCACCGCACCGGCTTGATTAAATTTCTCAACGACGGTGGCGTTATAGGGCGCAATGAAGTTGTCCAGCATTTTTGATCCACAACTGGTTTTGATGTCCAAAGTACAGAAGATGTCTTTTTGAGCCATCGGTATGCCTGTGAGTGCTGCACCTTGTCCGCTAGCGAGCCGTGCATCCGCAGCGATAGCATTTTGTAAGGCAATTTCTTCAGTGACGGTGATATAAGTGTTTAAATCGTGATACTGTTTGATTCGCTTTAAAAAATGTTGGGTCAGCTCTACGCTGGAAAATTCACCTGAGCGTAAGCCTTGAGCCAATTCTGTTAATGATTTCGTATGCATGATTAGGGGGGTTCCTTTACTCAATCACTTTAGGTACAAGATAAAGTCCTGCTTCTGCCTGTGGCGCAATGGACATGAACTTATCGCGATTATTGTGTTCTGAGATACTATCTGTTCTGAGGCGTTGTGCTTGATCCATTGGGTGTGCCATAGGGTCAACATTATCGGTATTTAGCTCACTCATTTGAGTCATTAAGTCTAATATGCCTGATAGATCCTTGGTATAAGAGTCGATATCTTGCTTGTCAATTCCCAAACGCGCCAAGTGCGCAATTTGGGTTACATCATCTGCCGTTAATGACATGGTTGTCTCCCTGTTTAATTCGGTTTAACGCATTGCTATTCTGCTAACGCGGTGAGGTCAAGCGACAGAAAAGGGGGTGTAGTTAAAAATTGATGTTTTCAGTTAGACGATCTTTGTTTTTAACCTTGTACCTTCTGTCATTGCTGAGTATATTACTACAAATACGATACTTATAGCTTGCCCAAATACCGGCTTGATTGATAAAGTATCACAGTTTTTATTTCCTACAGGAAACAGGTAAAGATGTTCAAAAGAATTCGCGGTCTTTTCTCTAATGATCTTTCTATCGATCTAGGCACGGCCAACACGCTGATTTATATTCCTGGTCAAGGCATTGTGCTGAATGAACCTTCGGTGGTTGCTATCAAAGAAGATAAGATTCGTGGTGTAAAGACAATAGCCGCCGTGGGTGCCGAGGCAAAATTAATGTTGGGGCGCACGCCGAACAATATTACTGCCATTCGTCCTCTTAAAGATGGAGTTATTGCTGATTTTGCTATTACTGAACGCATGTTGCGTTTCTTTATTGAGAAGGTTCACAAAAAGAATCGTTGGTTACGTCCCAGTCCACGTATTTTAATTTGTGTGCCTTCAGGCTCCACTCAGGTTGAACGTCGTGCCATACGTGAATCGGCTTCGATGGCGGGGGCGCGTGAAGTCTATTTGATCGAGGAGCCTATTTCTGCGGCTATCGGTGCGGGTTTACCTGTCGATGAGGCGTGCGGGTCTATGGTGCTGGATATTGGTGCCGGTACTTCCGAAGTGGCGGTTATTTCGTTAAATGGTATTGTTTACTCTAGTTCTGTACGTATTGGCGGCGATCGCTTTGATGAGGCTATTATTAACTACGTGCGGAAAAACTACGGTACTCTGATTGGCGAAGTGACTGCTGAGAAAATTAAGATAGCCATTGGTTCGGCTTATCCTGGTAAAGAGGTTAAAGAGATTGAAGTTAAAGGCCGTAATTTGGCAGAAGGCGCACCCCGCAGTTTTTCTTTAAATAGCAACGAAATTTTAGAAGCGCTACAAGAGCCTTTAGCGGGTATTGTCAGTGCAGTCAAAGTGGCTCTGGAACAAACGCCGCCTGAGTTAGGTGCGGATGTGGCTAATCAGGGTATTTATTTAACAGGCGGTGGGGCTTTATTAAAAAACATCAATTTACTTATTTCTGAGGAAATAGGCTTGCCGGTTCATGTCGCAGATGATCCGTTAACCTGTGTTGCAAGGGGCGGCGGGATGGTGCTAGAGCTATTGGACAAAAAAGGACTTTCAACTTTCTCACTGGAGTAATATCCTTTTAGAGTTAAGCTCTTTTTTTTAACCAACTACGCGAGGCGCTGCTATAAAACTTATCTTTGCCAGTGGGCCATCAATTAATACCCGCTTGTTAGTGGCTGTTATTGCTTCAACTATTTTACTTGTGACTGAGTATAGAAGTTCTCAAAATGAAGTTCGTAGCACACTTTCAGTGCTTGTTGATCCCTTAAAATACCTGGTCGATTTGCCGACGTCTCTCGTTGAGCATGCGGCTCGCTTTGTGATTACTTATCGCGCATTAAAGTTAGAAAATGAACGGTTGCGTGAAGAGCAGGTCATTCATCAATCGCGTTTACTTAAGTTTGAGGCTTTGGAAAAGGAAAATATCCGTTTACGGGCGCTATTAGAAAACTCGTTTAAGTTGGGGGAGCAGGTGCTGGTGGCGGAGTTGTTATCGGTTAATATGGCGCCTTACGAACATATTGTGGTGGTTAACAAAGGAACCCGTTTTGGCGTTCACCCGCAGCAGCCTGTTTTAGATGCAAATGGTGTTGTTGGGCAGGTTTTTAGAGCGTTGCCGTTTACCTCTGAGATTATGTTGATTACCGATCCTAATCACGCGATCCCTGTTCAGGTCAATCGTAACGGCTTACTTACTATTGCCATGGGTAGTGGTCAACTGAATCGACTGGTATTACCGTTCTTGCCCAGTAACGCTGACATTCGTCCGGGTGATTTACTGATAACCTCCGGTTTGGGAGGGACTTTCCCGCAAGGTTACCCAGTTGCGGTGGTCGATGAGTTTACTGCACAACCTGATAAAGCGTTTGCTATGATTACCGCAACGCCAAAAGCTTTACTGGATCATAATAGAGAGCTAATGATAGTTTGGAGTAAATCAGCGCCGGTTCCTCTGATTACAAAGTCAATAACCGATAAAGAGGATCATGCTGATGAGGTTAAATAATCAGGTTGGATATTTTCAAATTATATTAACGCTAGTGCTTGCGATGTGCTTAAGAGTAGTGCCTCTATCGGAGGAAATGGCTTTATTAAATCCAGATTGGGTGCTTTTAGTGTTGATTTATTGGACTTTGAAAGTGCCTGAGCGGGTAGGTATTTTTTATGCCTGGACATTTGGCTTATTGACGGATGAGCTAACGGGTCGGTTGTTGGGTCAGTATGCGTTGGCCTATTCACTGATTGTTTATGTGTGTCTTAAATTTCATAACCGGTTACGCCAGTTTCCGTTTTTTCAGCAAGGCCTGTTTATCTTTTTCTGTCTATTATCATCTCAATTATTGCTGTTTTTCATCAAGAATCTTCAACACCCCGCACAGTTACATGCTTCATTCTGGCTGCCTGTTTTTACGGGTACGTTATGCTGGCCTTTAGTCTATGGCTTCATGCATTTTGTCAGTTTGTTTAGATTTATAAAATAAAATATCTGGCAACACATGTCGCGTCTATATGCTATTAAAGACCATTCATCGGAAAAGCGCTTATTTGTAAACCGGATTATTGCGGCGTTCATTCTTGCTAGTCTCTTAACTGCGGGTTTAATTATCCGGCTTGTCTATTTGCAAGTTGCGGGACACGAACATTATTCATTATTGGCAAAAGACAATAGTATCAAGATCGTTCCTTTAGTACCTACCCGAGGTATGATTTTTGACCGAAAAGGTAGGGTCTTAGCCGAGAATAGGCCGTCTTATAGTTTGGAAATTATTCCTGAGCAAGTGCCCAATATGGAGGATACGCTATCGCGGTTACAAAAACTGCTAGCTATATCCGATGAGGATATTGAGCAGTATCAAAAATTACGCAAACGCCAAAAGCGATTTGTCAGTTCTCCTTTGCTGGTTAGTATGAGTGAGGAGCAGTTAGCAACGTTTGCCGTCGCCATGCCTTATTTTCCGGGCGTTGACATTCATAGGCAACTCGTCCGGCATTACCCTTATAGTGACTTGGCTGCCCATGTTATAGGTTACGTTGGACGTATTAATGAGGCAGAATTGAAGGAGTTGCCGATAGCAGAATATCGTGGCTCTTCTCATATTGGTAAGCTAGGTATAGAGAGTTCTTATGAAAGTCAATTACATGGTAAGACGGGTTATGCAGAGGTAGAAACCAATGTTCAGGCACGTCTACTGAATACGTTAAAGGAGGTTAATCCTGAGCCAGGAGCTAATCTCTATTTAACGTTGGATATCGATTTGCAAAGAACCGCTTATGATGCTTTAGGTTCATTTAATGGTGCTGTGGTGGCTATTGATGTTAAAACCGGCGGCGTTTTAGTGTTTGTTAGTCGCCCTGGGTTTGATCCTAATCCCTTCGTGGTGGGTATCGCTAACGAGGCTTATCAAGCTTTACAATCGTCTGAAAATCAACCGCTTTATAATCGGGCGTTGCGTGGATTATACCCCCCGGGTTCTACAATGAAACCGTTTATTGCCTTGGCCGGGCTTGAGTTTGATGTCATTAATGCGGGGCAAAAATTTTTCTGTCCCGGCTTCTATCAGTTACCCGGGGTGACACATCGGTATCGAGACTGGAAAAAAGGTGGGCACGGTGCTGTAGACTTAACTCGAGCGATTACTGAGTCTTGTGATGTTTATTTTTATCGGCTGGCCTCTGCGTTGGGTATCGATAATATGTATACTTTTTTACACAAATTTGGTTTTGGTGAAAAAACAGGGATTGATCTTGTGGGTGAAAAGTCGGGCTTATTACCGTCTCGTGAGTGGAAGCGTGACCGAAAAAATCAAGCGTGGTATCCGGGAGAGACGTTGATAACCGGTATCGGCCAAGGTTATCTACAAGTCACGCCTTTACAGTTAGCGAAAGCAACTGCTACATTAGCCAGTAACGGTAAAGTCATGACGCCGTTTTTGGTTGATAAAATGGTTGGTCAGCAAGGGACTGCCTCAGGAGCAGAGGGCAGTAATTACTCTATTCCCCTAAAACAGGAAAACGTTAGTTCGGTGATTAAAGGCATGGTCAATGTTGTGCATAGTGAGCATGGTACAGCTAAAGGTATCAATAAAAATATCACCTACCAAATTGCCGGTAAAACAGGGACTGCACAAGTATTAGGTATTAAGCAAAATGCAAAATATGATGAAAATAGCATCGACTTTAAATATCGGGATCATGCTCTTTTTGTGTCTTTTGCACCCGTTGATGATCCCCAGATTGCGGTCGCCGTAGTTGTTGAAAATGGTGGACATGGCGGATCGGTTGCTGCTCCAATAGCCGGTGAGGTTATCAGGCAATTCTTACAGGAAAAATATGAAAACTGAAACACGTCATGAGCACTTTGAAGCGCCTTCAGTGTTGGGGAATGTTCTTAGAAAGCTGCATATTGATATTCCTTTGTTTATAGGATTGTTGCTGACCTCGATAGTCAGTTTCGTTATTCTTTATAGCGCAGGTGGTCAAAATATGGATGTCTTAATGCGTCAGTTGAGTCGTGTTGGACTTGCTTTTACTTTAATGATTGTATTGGCTCATATTGATCCCTATCAATTCAAACGTTATTCCAGTGTTTTATTTGGTTTTGGGATTGTTTTACTGGTGGCTGTATTAATCATGGGGCAGATAGGTAAAGGTGCGCAACGCTGGCTTGAGTTAGGCTTTTTTCGCTTTCAGCCTTCAGAAATGATTAAAATCACTACGCCTATGATGATTGCCTGGTATTTAGCCGAATATCCCTTGCCTCCTAGGGCAAAACAATTGTTAGTTGCGGTCATCCTTATCGTTATACCTACTTTACTGATTGCTAAGCAGCCTGATTTAGGCACGGCTTTATTGGTTGCCAGTTCAGGTGCTGGCGTGCTGTTTTTTGCGGGTCTTTCCTGGTGGATTATAGCAGCTATTGTGACGGGGTTAGCCGCTTTGACTCCGATTATCTGGCATTTCATGCATGATTATCAACGTGATCGTGTGCTTACCTTTTTAAATCCTGAGGCAGATCCTCTGGGTCGTGGTTATCATATTATTCAATCAAAAATAGCCATAGGTTCGGGTGGTATTTATGGTAAAGGCTGGTTGGGTAGTACCCAATCAGAATTAGATTTTTTGCCCGAAAGTTCTACAGATTTCATTTTCGCTGTGTTTGCGGAAGAGTTTGGTTTAGTGGGTTGCTTGGGCTTGTTAACCTTATATTTATTGATCATTGCCCGTTGTTTATATATTGCTTCCCAAGCGCAGGATAGTTACAGTCGGTTATTGGCTAGTAGCCTAGCATTTACTTTTTTTGTTTATGTGTTTGTTAATATAGGTATGGTCATTGGTGTTCTGCCCGTGGTTGGAGTGCCCTTGCCGCTCATTAGTTATGGCGGTACTTCTATTGTTACCTTGTTAGCGGGCTTTGGCATTTTAATGTCAATTCATACGCATAGAAAATTTAGTTAATGGTTATGAATAAAAAATTAGTTAAAGCAAGCTTAAAACCTATTTTGCTGGCAGTGGGTCTAGCGTTGATCGCTTGCACTGCTAATATAAAGGATGCTGATCTGGTCACTACCTTCATTAATAAGATGGTGGTGATGCATCAATTTGATAAGGCCGAGATTGAGCAATTATTTCAGGGTGTCGAGATAAACCAGGATATACTCAAAAAAATCTCAAGCCCGGCAGAAGCTTTACCTTGGTATAAATACCGGAAGATATTTATAACGGATGCCCGTATTAAAGGCGGGATAACGTTTTGGCAGGACAATGCAGCCGCATTGGCGACAGTGGAAAAGCAGACCGGTGTGCCTGCGGAAATTATTGTCGCGATTATTGGTGTAGAAACTTTTTATGGTCAGAAGACCGGTAATTTCCAAGTACTTCAAGCATTATCTACATTAGGATTTGCTTATCCTGCGCGTAGTCCCTTTTTTCTTGGTGAGTTAGAAAACTTTTTGTTGTTGTGTCGTGAGGAGCATCTTAATCCTTTAGAGCCTATCGGCTCTTATGCGGGTGCTATGGGTACGCCACAGTTTATGCCTGGCAGTTTTAGAAACTATGCGGTTGACTTTGATGGCGATGGACATCGTGATATTTGGCATAATAATAGTGACGTTATTGCCAGTGTGGCAAATTATTTTATTAAACATCAGTGGCAAACTGGTCAAGCGATTGCTGTGCCTGTTACGGCAACGGGAGAAAACTATAAAACAGCCTTGAATAATGAGCTTAAACCAGCGTTAGGGCTTGACCAGTTAGAAGCGCTTAACTTAAAAATATCGACTACCTTGCCTTTAAATACAAAAGTAAAGTTGCTGGCTTATGAACAGGAGGCTTTAGGGCAAACAACAACTGAAGAGCTTTGGCTTGGTTTAGACAACTTTTATGTTATCACCCGTTATAACCATAGCCCTTTATATGTGATGGCTGTTTATCAGTTAAGTCAGGCTATTTTAAATGCAAAAAACGGCTACCCGCTTAAAGCCGGATAATTCGTAAAATCATTAAAGACAGGCGCAACGCGAACTTAAGCGCAAATTAAAATGTAAATGCAGGAGCCATGCACGACAAAAAACTCAGTGATGAGGTGAAAACCTTGGAAAGGTTGCCCGATGGTTGCGAAGTTGATGCCGACAAAGGATATCAAGGTATGGCCAGCCAAGTCAGCT
>QVQE01000088.1 GCA_003584865.1 Methylococcales bacterium | reverse complement strand
GGGAAACTTTAAGGCTTCAACCCCTGCATATAAACGTTTACTTTTCTCTGGCAGACGACTATACAATTCTTGCATCTGCGCTTCAATATCTTGGGTGTAAGGTTCGATCATTTGTCAATTTTGAACAAGATTTCTTTCTCACAAAGTATAATTCTCGAACTGAACTTGCCTAAATTAATTTATGCACATTCCCTACGCATTATTGATACCACTGGCACGGTATCACAACTTCGAAATCAACTTAAAATAATCCACGAAGCCACCCAAAAAAGTGCTGAACAACCCTTGGGGCATATTATTGGTGCGGATTTTATCTACGAACAAATCGCGTCAAACCTGCTACAAACAGGAATGATCTCCAAAGAAATCAGCGAAACAATTGGAAAATTATCAGCCGGTACAGATGATGAGCAACTGCAATCAAGACTGTTGGCACTCATTTATTTAATCGGCAAACTACCCACCGAAGCCAATGCGGATATTGGTGTTAGAGCCACTGAACATAGCCTGGCCGATCTTTTATTAGACGACTTAAACAGCGGCAGTCATGAACTCCGTAAGAAAATTCCTGATCTCTTACAACAACTCCAGAGCCAAGGCATTTTAATGGCGCTGGATACCGCGAATGGCATCGAGTTTAGACTACAAACTCAAGAAAGCAGTCAATGGTATGATACCTACCGTCAACAGGAAGCCGAGTTTGAGGGTAATGTACAGCGCATCGAAAACAAGCGGGAAGACCTGCTGCATCATAGAATACAAGCACTCGCGACCACTGTCCGCATTACCCAGGGCAACAGTAAAGAACAACGCACATTACAACTCAACTTTGATGCTGAAGTACCGAAGGATGCCAACAAAAAAATCTATCTTTGGGTTCAGGATGGTTGGCAAACGGATGAAAAATCCTTATTAGCCGAGGCACGCAATGCCCACCCTGACCTACCTACCCTTTATATATTCCTCCCTGCCCGCAATAAATCAGAGCTTCATAAAGCCATCATTACCCAAGAGGCCGCTCAAGCGACTTTAGATATGAGAGGAATTCCAACCACCGCTGAGGGAAAAGATGCCCGCATCGCGATGGAAACGCGTCTTAATGAAGCTAAAAAGCAGGTCGAGAATTTACTTAAAGAAGTCATCCAAGGCGTTAAAGTCTTTCAGGCCGGAGGCTCAGAAGTTTTTGCCGATCATTTAAAAGCTCAAATAGAACAAGCGGCCAAGGCATCAATGATCAGGCTGTATCGTAATTTTGATATTGCTGATCACAGTGGCTGGGGTAAGGTCTATGATCGGGCTCGCCAAGACGGTGCTGAAAATGCCTTAGAAGCTGTTGATTACAGCGGTGATATTGAAAAGCATCCCGTCTGTGCCGAAATTATAAAGTATATCGGCGTGAGTAAAAAAGGCGCAGAAATTCGGGACACTTTTAAAGCTGCCCCTTATGGATGGTCACAAGATGCTATTGATGGTGGCCTGTTCGCCTTACTGGCCAGTGGTGTGGTTCGTGCCAAAGATGCGGCACATAAACCGGTTGATAACAAAACACTGGAGCGCAGTAAATTAACCCAGGCCAGTTTCCAGCTTGAATCAATCACCATCAAACCCGTTCAACTGATCCAAATAAGAAAACTGTTAACCGAAACCGGGCTTAAATGTCACCCGCAAGAAGAACTCGCCAGGTTACCCGAGTTTATTCATCATGCCAGACAACTGGCCGAGTCTGCCGGTGGTGAAGCACCTAAACCCGAAAAAGTGGATATCTCATTACTGGATGCAATTACTCAGGCCTCAGGCAATGCCCAACTTCTCGCCCTGTACGACCAGCGCGACGCCTTAAAAACCCAGCTCGATGCATGGCAACACGATGCAGAAAAAATTGCCAAACGTCTACCCGCCTGGAATACCTTGAAGCAATTATTACAACTGAGTAAAGGCCTAGTGTTCCACGAAGAATTACAAACACAGTATGAGGCCATCCTGCATAATCGCAGTTTATTAGCAGAGCCTGATCCCGTAGCCTCACAAATTAAAACCATTACTGATAAACTACGTCTCGCCATTACTCAGCTGAGTACACAATTTAATCAACAGTATTACGCGCTCAAAGACCAGCTTGAAGACAATATCAACTGGCAAAAACTAAGCCTGCCCCAGCAACAAGCTATTCTGAATAATCATGATCTCCATGAACCGGATGAGCTTACAGTCAACAGTGTCGAAGATATAATTGACAACCTGGAAGCCTGTTCAATAAAACGTTGGAATGACCGCATTCAAGCACAAAGCAGTAAGTTTGATTCCGCTAGCCTAGAGGCTGCTAAATTGCTGGAACCCAAAGTACAGTCGGTTAAATTACCGCATAGAACCTTAAAAACCGAAGCCGATATTAAACTGTGGTTAGCGGAAGTTGAGCAACAAATGCTGAAGGATATACAAAATGGGCCGCTGGTTGTTTAACAGCTAAGGTGAGAGGTCATAAAATGCGCCATATAATCCGATAAGTTACGCCATATAGGATATGCTGAGGTATAAAGCGCTTCGTTCACCGGAACACATTAACCAGAAGCGGACAGCAGTTTGAGTTTGTCATACAATATCTTTAGTTCAAGTGATTGTCTGGGTTATGCCATAATCCTAGATTTAGAATTTTACGCTGTTTATTGCATTGCCCTGTCTATGCTTTCCCGGAATAATTATGACTCAACATTCTTCTCAAACTATCCTTGATCAGCTTGATCAATTAGTAACATCATCCACAGAAATCCAACATGATACCGCTACCACAGCTAAGCAATGGATTGAAGTTATCGGTAAAAATCAGCGTTTTTTGGATGATTATAATCATGATATCGTTTTCATCGGTAGTGTTGGGGTAGGCAAATCTTCGTTGATCGGTATTGCCGCTAATCTTCTTGTCGGCGATAGCCCCAAAGATAAAGCAAGTTTAAAAAATAATTCCGTATTAGCTATCGGCAGCGGTAGAACGACCATTTGCGAAGTTTGCATTCGTTCTTCAAAAGAAAACGATGGGGGAAGCATCGGATTAATTATCGAACCTTTTTCAGCAGAGGATATGGAAAAGGAAATCGAGATTTTTGCCGAGGACCAATGGCGTCGCCGCCAACCTAGTGAAGCACGAATTGGGATGGATGATATTGAAATCGTTCAGGAGAGTCCACGTGCCATTCGCGGAATGACTGGTTATAACGAATATCAGGAAACAGTTACGGAAGGGGGGATAAAAAAAAGACGTACTATTCGCCCATTGGATATTGCCATTTCTCAATTTGATTCGCTGGCTGCATTTGCTAAACATTTACTTGAGCGAGCAAATCTATCAGCTAGAACCCAAACTATATGGTGGTGGGATGAGCACAGTTTAGAAAACCTAAAAGCACTTAAAAGCCGTTTCGAAGCAATAAATCTGGGAACTGAACCAAGTGCTATGTTACCCCGCAGAATGACTGTTGTAGTTCCAGAGCCACTACCCAGCAGTCAAGCAAAACTAAATTTAACACTTATCGATACTCGAGGTTTAGATGGCGTAGTGGAATCCCGCGAAGATTTACAGACGTTTGTGCGTGATCCTCGCGCCTTGCTGGTTTTGTGTGCGACTTTTAAGGACGCACCAGGAGATGCAATACGCACATTGTTACGCTTTATCTCTGGAGATGCAGAATTACGTCAATCTCTCCATCGAACACTCTTAGTTTTGTTGGATCAAGGTGATGCTGAACAGGTTAATGGTGCAGACGGTGACAGAGAGTTTGGAAAGGAGTTAAAAATTGATGAATGTTACATAGCACTAGAAGGAGCAGGACTTACACAAAGATTCGAAAAAAACCAAATTATCGCTTTTGATGTTTTGAATGACGGTCGCAATTCTTTACTTGAGGCAATTGATTGCCGCCTTAATCAACTTAGGCAAAAAACTGAAGATTACCTTAGTGAACAAATTGAAAATGCTTCTCTATTTTTGGAAAGTGCATATGAT
The DNA here is from genome assembly GCA_003584865.1 of Methylococcales bacterium. GTDB lineage: Bacteria > Pseudomonadota > Gammaproteobacteria > Methylococcales > Methylomonadaceae > Methylobacter_C. The sequence continues at coordinate 15,246 of QVQE01000088.1, read as the reverse complement.
CAATTACGCCCAGCCCTTCGTAAATCCGTTGATGATTCACTTATAGCAACAATGTCCCAACATTTACCTGTTGACATACCTCTTCGCGATCCGTTGCAAGGGCTATACCGAGCGGTTGATCAAACTCGTTATGCCTCTGTTATTTACGCAACTTGTCGCCGGAATGGCAGTTATCCAAAATTGAACCTCTACGCAGCAGTTGAAGCCGAAGCATCAAGAGCCGCGACTCTATGGCTAGACAATTTAATGAATGCAATCTTTGCAAAACTAGATGCATTAGAACAAGATCTGACTTTGGAGAAAATACGAGATGATATTCGACTTAGAAAAAGTCTATATCAAAATGCCCAATTTGAAGTGATACGTTGTTACGCTAATCAAATCCATATGCAAGTTTACAACGAATTAAAGGACGACACCGTATGGCAACTATGCAGACAAGAGTGGGGACTACGCATTCCTGGATTTAAAAATAGAGTAATTGAGCACATAGAAGCTTGGGCACGCAAACAGCAAAAAATAACCGCACACGAACACACAAAAGCCGATAATTTAATTCCGCTACTTAAAGAAGTTTCACGACCCGTTCAAGCACCTAGATTTTCGATTCATATCCGCAATTTACGTGCATTACAAAAAGTTAACTGGTGTCCAGAACCTCCTGTAACAGTGTTGATTGGAGCAAACGGTGCAGGAAAAACAACATTATTGCAAACCTTAAAGCTGCTGAGTTTAGCCTATCAGCGTGGATTACCTGAGGCAGTGCGTATAGTCCTTGGCGGTAGTAGTAATCTTAGATCATGGGAAATTAACAGAGAAGAACCCGTGGAGATTGGTATAGATATTGGTGATATAAGCTGGCGCATCCAACTTGTTGAGCGTGAAGGTTCGGTCGATTATTTGAATAATGAACATCTATCTGAACGGGGACGAGTAATTTTCTCGCGAGACAGTTTGGGTGAGTTCTTATATGGGGACGAACGGATCGAACCTAGTCAACAATTAGGTTTAAGGACGCTAATAGATCGGGGCGTACATGATCCTGCACTTCGGGTTATGGCTGCGTTGCTTCAAAACATTTCCGTTTATCACGACCCTGATTTATGGACCCTACGTCATAAAGGCTCAGATACTACTGAAGATCGTAATTTATACGCTAGAGGCAACAACGCGCTTGCCTTATTACGTCGTTGGCATCAGGAGCGAGCCAATAATCACCGATATCGTTTTGTAATCGAAGGTCTTGCTGCTGCATTTCCTAATACTTTCGAAACCATGGATTTCGTTGAAGCCGGTAACACATTAGTTGCCCGCATTTATCGTCCAGGTAAAGAAATTCCTAGTCCATTATCCGACGAGGCAAACGGCGTTCTTCAACTACTCATTTTGTTTTGCGAGATAGCCGATGCCAAGAGTGAAAGTATAATTGCTATAGATGAACCTGAAAACAGTCTTCACCCTTATGCTTTACGGGCATTTTTACGGCGAACGACTCGTTGGGCAAGAGAGCATTATCTCACCGTACTGCTGGCAACACACTCGACCGTATTGTTGGACGAATTGACCGGATATCCTGAACAAATCTACGTAATGAAGAAACCGGAAGCTGATGAATCTATGCCAAGTCAGTTGGACAAGCTTTATAATCGCGAATGGTTGGCGGGCTTCAAATTAGGGGATCTTTACGAACAAGGTGAGATTGGAAGCAATGAGGATGAGTGCTGAACATGGCTCGGATTAAATTCATAGTTACTGGAGATATGGAAAAATCTGCTCTCCATAAATCACTCCAACGCTTCTTTCCAAATATTCGAGATAGTGATGAGGTAATTTGGGATACACCTAGAAAAGCCCAATGTGTAACTAGTTATCCATTACAGCCACTGACATCTGGCAATTTACCGTCAAAGCCTATGATTGAGCTGGCTAAAGCCATGTTTGCAGAAACTTTCTCAAGCAAGACTGGGCACCCTGCAGATTTGGTGATAGTTGTCGATGATGTTGAACTCGGGAATTTGAATCAAGAAGCCGTGATTGCCGAACATTTTCGTGCGGCTGTGAATACAGTTTTTAGTCTTGAAAATTACGACTTAAAAACTGAAGAGCGTCGTCGTAAGCAAATACAGCAGAAATGTTCCTTTCATTTGCTCAAACCCATGGTAGAGGCCTATCTGTTTGGTGATTCAGCATCTCTAGCATTAGCTGGCGTTCAAAACGGTGTAAATACATGTCTTGTTCATCCTAGCGATGTCGAGCAATTTGAGAGTAATGATTCACTTTGGTTGACTATTTGCCATGCCGAAAACACTAAGAAACAGCAAAACAAACCTTGGTGGCGTAATGAACTTCATCCGAAACGTTATCTTGAACATTTAACTGAACGTGGACAGGTAACTTACGAAGAGACTAAAGGAGGTAAAGATGCACTGATCGCGCTTGATTGGAGTGTAGTGCCAAAATGTCAGCTGGATATTCCAATTATTCGTTCATTATTTGAGGATATTTCAGAATGGTTCGGCATTGAGAGTCCAATTATAGGTGACACTCATCCAGGTTTCTATCCGGCAACGTCAGTGAATCGTGCAAATTTGCTCCTTCGAAATATGTGAAATTGAATTTATCGGAGTTGAAAATACATGTTCGACAAAAACTTTAACAACGTATGGCCTGGAATTTAAAATATCTTATTCGAGTTCATTAGTGATTCAATTATGAGAGAAATATGAGCTTACAACCCCTGGATAAAAGACTGCGTAAACAATTAGAAAACACCATTGTTAACGCGCGTAGTATAGCCGAGACTGCGGCTCGTTCTGCCTTAGAGCGGCTTTCAGTCGGTGCCAGCAAACCAGGTGAGCATTTAACAGAGGCGATGCGTCAACAACGTAATAAACTACGGGCGGATGGTCGGCAACTGGGTGACATTCGACAAGATAACGCTGAGCAAGGTCTTGAGCATTTAACACAAGAGACCGCTTATGAACAGTGGCACCGGATGTTATTTGCGCGTTTCTTGGCAGAAAACCATTTGTTAATCTATGAAGACGGGGTCACGCCACTGTCCATACAAGACTGTTTTGAACTGGCAGCCGATGAAGAAGGAATTAATGGCTGGGAGTTAGCTGGGCGTTTTGCATCTGCCATGTTGCCACAGTTGTTTCGCGCTGAAAATCCGGTCTTAGGCTTGCATTTTTCACCCGAACATCAACGCGCTCTCGAAAAGTTATTAGAAGGCTTGGACGCTGAAACCTTTCAAGCTTCAGATAGTTTAGGTTGGGTTTATCAATACTGGCAAACCCAAAAGAAAGACGAGGTCAATAAATCCGGCAATAAAATTGGTGCAGATGAGTTATCGGCGGTTACCCAGTTATTTACCGAACCTTATATGGTCAGCTTTTTATTGGATAACAGTTTAGGCGCGTGGTGGGTGAGTCATTATCCCCAGTATAAAGACCTCCTGCCTTTTCAATATTTGCGGTATGCACCCGAACAAAACGATCAAGAGAATGCTGAATACAAAGAAACAGATATACCAGCAGCGGGGACTTTTAAGCAATGGCCAAAAAATTTAAGTGAGCTAAAAATGCTGGACCCGTGTTGCGGGTCGGGACATTTTTTGGTGGCGACTTTGTTAATGTTGGTGCCGATGCGCATGAAAGCCGAGGGTTTAACCGCCGATGAAGCCATTGCCCGGGTACTCTCTGAAAATATTCATGGCTTGGAACTGGATCAACGTTGTGTGGAAATTGCGGCTTTTGCGGTGGCTTTGGAAGCGTGGCGTTATCCTGAATCCAGCGGTTATCGGCCTTTACCTTCGTTAAATATCGCCTGGGTTGGGCAATCAAAGAAACCCAAGAAATGCTCGACTTCTGCGCTGAACACAACATCACCTCAGATGTAGAAATCATTCCAATTCAAACCATCAATGAAGCTTATGAGCGAGTTTTAAAAAGTGACGTTAAATATCGCTTCGTCATTGATTTAGCCAGTTTGTAAGGATTTCGAAGCATCAAGAAGTTATCTGTTTTTAAAAAGTACAAGAACACCCGTATCAACTCTAATTGATAAAATTTGATTACCCACACTGAATTAGATTAGATCTCAAGTTATTTAACCTTACAACTGTAAATACTCTGATAAGACCATAATAAGCTCTTTAACTTTTTCAAGTGCGTTAGGTCGCCATGCTCGGGTAAAGCGTGCGTCCATACTGGTATGACGAATGGACTCTAACCATTCATAAACCGCTTTTTCAGGATAGCCTGCCGCACAAGCGGCTTGATGTAATAAGGTATATTCACGCAATAATTGTGTGCTGAAGGTTAAAGGATCATCTGAACCTATTGCAATGGCAATAGCTGGCGGTGCGTCTGGATCTGGAACAGGCGGACGTAAGCGCAAAATCGGATGATTACGCAAATCTAATAAATCCCCAATCAATAAATTACTGGAAGGATTGACTTCCACCACAATACCACTTTGAGCAATACCGCTACGCATGGCGTATTGTATGGCTTGTAATGCTACAACTTCACCACCACGAATAGGAATATCAATTAAGGTTTGTCCTCGTCTAAAACATTTTTCGTCATCGAGATAAGATTTTAGGATTTTGCTTACCTGATGCGGAGCGAGTATTTGCCTATCATTATGATCACGCCAGGTTCGGATGTTGTCTGCACAGTGTCTAAATGTATCAAAATGCCCTTCCACCGCAGGAGACGACGTAAAGGGGGGCACTAAAAAACGGTGCAGTATATGATGTGCTTCTGCAAGTTGCTCAACAGTATAACGTGTTGTGCCATAAACCAATTCCGATAACGAACGAATTTGATTCATCACCGTTTCGATACGTCCCGCAGGTGCGGCGGCGGCAAAACCTGGTTTGATACGATATTGCGTGTATAACCGCCATTCCCATACCAAATCCCACAAGCGCTCTTCTGCTGGCATGAGAATTGAACCCACTGATTCAGCCCACGTTTGCGGATCTACTCCTAAAGCGACCGCATGACCTAAACGCCCGGGTGTATTGCCAAGAATATAGTGTATCTGCTCATAGATACGCCGCAACCCTTCCAGCAAATGCCGAAAATCTTCACCCACATGGGCAGTCACCCGCAATGGTGGAGGGTGATGTTGAAACTTGCCTTCATTGGGTCTGGCAGAGGCTTTTGCGGCAGCATCGAGTACATGGCGAAATAAGGGAGTCAGCACCCAGGTGGGAACTCCTAATTCATCGGTCGCCACATCCAACCCGCGAATCACCCATAAACAGGACGGCACGGCCTCAATGAGTTCTGCTAAGGCACAGGCTTTGGCCGAGTTTTTAACGTGATAGGTAACATAACGCCCGTCATCATCACTATTATCGGGATTCTCTTTACGCGGTTCAGCGTAAGTATTTGCCCAAAAAGCGGCAGGGATACCATGTTCCCAATTTTTATGATCATCACGGTCTTTAACAAAATGAAACACTATACCCATTTCAGGATCAGTCATAGACTGATTACGCTGTTCTAATATGCGCTGCCAAGATTTCAGATGTCTTAATACTTCTTCGCCAATTTCAACAGCGGTGCTCGCTATGCTAGTACGAAATTCTATAGCACGAATTCTATGACCGCCTCCCGCAACGTGATAAGCCATTTCCAGTAGTATTGGATTGATAGGATTGCGCAAATCACTCAGACGGGCATAAAAACGAATAAACCATTGCAAACCACCGGTTAAAGGACGTTGCACCACAGCACGGTAATACTGACAACGAATACGAATGGTTTGCCACAAAATCCGTGCAAAGTATTTATCATAGTCATCTAAACCTTCATTAAGATACGCCATTGCCTGTCGCATTAACCAACGTTCACCGACATTTTCGCCACGCAGATTAAGCCGAATGGCAATAGGATCACAACGCTGAAAAGCATCTTCTACACTTTCAATAGGCTGATCATCAAAAGTTAATGCGGTCGGATGTATGTCAGCATACAAATCTCGCAGCAATTCTATATCAGGCAACTGTGTTGGGTCACCCGCCGCAAGCGCTTCCAGGGTGTGCTTAAGGATGTCTTTTTGTCGTTCTGACCAAGTGAGATGCGCTTCATCAAATTTTAAGCCATTCTGACCCGCATAAGAGTTAGGAACCGGTTTACCATCAAAAAATTGCTCGTTTAAAAAGCCTTTAAAATCCTGCTCTCCGCGTATTAAATGTTCAGCCAAGGCACAGCGGGCAATAGCTGCCGCCAATAACCAGCGTATCAGATATTTACCATCACCAAACGGTGCGCCCGGGCTTTCCAGTTGTTCCTCTTTGATATAAGAATTAGCAATCGCTGCCAATGCCGACACCCATAACAATGGAAAACTCATACCGGCACCGATATGTTGATGAATCTCAGCCACACCATCATCCAACAACCGTCGCAACAATAGCGGTGGATCAGTATCCACACGTACAGGCGCCGGTTCAACCCCCAATCCAGTGAGCAATATATCTTCTGGCAGGGTAATTGTTAGCCAATGATAATGCGCCTCCGCATCCAATGCAGATAACTCTGTGCTTTCTTCGATCTCAGTCGCACCTGCTCTAGGGACAAGATGAGCACGAGCTAAGCGTTTAAGATAACGGTGTAAAGGCACTGACTTATCTTGATGCTCACTATCAAACCAAGCTCTATCCCGTGCCGCAATCAGCCGATCCAATGACCAGCCTGTATGTTGTGCCAATGACGTTTCACAACTACGCCATAATTGATAAGTACGCGTGCCTTTATGAGTCAATGAATCAACCTCGATTTTGGGATCAAGTTCGATTAAGGAACAACGAAACGCCTCTTCACTCACCAAAGGAAACGCCGAAATCTCAGCGCGTAGATAGGCTTCTGGAACGCGACGTGGTGTCGGGGTGGTCGTGTCGGAGGAATGGATGGCAGGCATTTTAAAGGTTGCCTGCAGATGTTGGGCTTTCTAACTTATCGTACAAATCAGTGAATAATAATTTACCGATTGGATAGATAATTTTTTTAGTTACTCTTGTAGATTCTTTTATTGTTACTATAGGAGTTGTACCATTAGTTTCCGTCGTGGTTGTTTTGGTAATTTCAATGTTGCTATTATCGGCATCTTCAGGTTCTGGAAATTTTTCTTCTATTGTAGCCAGAATGAAGGCTGCATTTTTTGCCCAATGAGTTGTTAAAGTATCATTTTCATCCTTTTTATAGCCTAATGTCTTCCAAATAGTATCAAAGCGTTTTTTTGAAACGTCTGATTTTATGGGTACATACGCATAACTTAAAAAATAAATAAACTCTGTTTCTAGCCATCTTCCTGTTGCAAGCATAATGTCATAAGCTGCGGAGATAACTTTATCTTTTTTATTTTCCTTTAGCTCTTGTTCGAGTTGATACTTCTTAACTTCTTGTATTAAAATATAAAAACATCCAGCCGCTAGCATCACTTTTTTTTCAAACACATTGACATTTATCCTGCCGTCTTTAATCACAGTGATATCTTTTATTTTTTTTAGCTTGTTATCTGGTAATTTTGAATTAACAGTCTCGTCAATAGATGCTATGAGCTCAATAGAAGTTTTTAATACGCACAGAATCCAACCGGCGGCTAATAATCTAGTTACTGAATCGCCATCTTGTAAGTTAGCCTTAAGAATCTCTTTACGGAAATTTTGCCAACGCAAACTGAATATATTGCGCCCCCAAAAAAGCCCCCAAGCAGGAGGAAGCCATTTTATCGGCTTGATGTTTCTATATTTTCCAGCTTGTATGACGGAGTGATTCACTGTAACGTTAGGATAATTATCATCCAACTTAGCCCCCCCAATTACATAACTACTTGCTTCTGCTTCGGCAAGTGCCAATATATCGTACAGTACCATTACCCATGCCCCCACTAGCAGCGGAAGCTCAGTTCTCCGATTCTCGTTGTCGCGGGCATTTTCTGTCAAAAATGGTTGTGGATGTTGCCTTTTAGAAGCATCAAATGATTTTATGGGTAGATCGAATCGAAGCTCTAAAACTATATCCTCGATGTTTTTGATCTTTAATAGCGAACGAAGATGATCATTTATTTTTGGAAAAACGGGTCTAAGCTTATGTTCAAAATCATTATTCGTTGATGTCATGGGTATTACATTTAACGATACTTTATCTTGGAAGTATAAAATAGTCCCGCTTTTTTCACCACGTCGCAAAATATAGGTCTGTAAATCTTGCGCCATCCCGCTGAGCATATCACTACTGGAAATCGCGGTGCGTAATAGGGTTCTGACTATCTTTTCAGCTTTAAAGTCTTCGCCGAGCGAAGCATCATGGACTAACCAATCTAATAATTGCCAAAGGTCAAGTACGCTACGTGCTGGTAGCGAAAGTCCATGATGACCTGCACGGGTCAAATATTGAGGACTAACTTTATCAATTACTTTACCTATTTCTGTGACCTTATCTTCAACATAAAACAAATTGAATAGATTTATATTGCAGTTACTTGGCTCTACACGTTGTCCCTGTGTCGTAGGAATCTTTATTTTTTCGAGTAAGTTCCTGATAGTTCGCCTTTCACTAACACCTAAATAACACTGACACCTAAACTCTAGGTGTGCTTTATACTCAACACAAGGCGTTTTAATGTCGAGTGTTATGTCTGTATTAGCCGAAAAAGAAGAATTCTTGTTGTATATAAAATCCAAAGTCTTTTCTGGCATAAGAAAATTGATTTCAACACGGTGATTTGCCGGCCACAGTTTTTGTGCTGTCGCGTTAGCTTGACGGCGAGCCATGGACAAAGCTTCATCTTCACCATCGCTGTCTGTTTTTCCGCGTGCGCCTGCACCGTCGCTGCTGCGTATTAATTCTTTCCAATAGGCACGTTCTAAAAAGGTTTCTACTTCAACGCGGTCACCTGCCATAACCAACCACAAGTTAGGATGCGAGACTAATTGTGCCAGCTTAACGATAGATTGCAGATGTTCTGTGCTACGATCAATGTTATCAATGGGCAGCACAATAGAGATTTTACTATCAAAACCGCGTACATCACTTAACTCCTCTATTAACTTATCCATTGCTGTCTTGAATTTTTCTGGAAAGTTAGCATAAATATCAGCGGCTTTCACTTGGCGAGCCGAGATATTGCGCGTGTCTGGCTCAACGATGTTCTGCCACATTAAGGTAGTATCATTAATAAGGTTATGAAGCAGTTGCTGTGCGCTATTAGCCTCTTCCTCATAAATGGAACGCTGTTCACGTTGACGTTTATCACAATGACTGTAGAGTGCTTTGCGTACTTGAGTCAGTAAAATCGTCAGCAAATTAGCTTCGCTAGGTATGGGTTCAAGATTGAGAATATCTAACCAGATAATGCCGTCTTTACGCAAACTTTCAGCATGTTCTTTGGCTTTTTGTTTTTTTGTTTCATCGGGCGTTTCGTTGTCTTTGCTATCTTTTGTTTCTGCAAAAAAACCATCGCCTTCTTTTCGACACACCGCCTTTTTTGCATTAAGTAACACGGTCGTTTTACCCGTACCACGTGAACCATAAACCAGAAAACAATTGCCCGTTTGAATAAACGACTTTGACTTATCCGCATTTTTTGAACGAACACTGCCGTGCGCGCCATGTATACGAATTAACAAGTCACCAACAGCTATTTTGACTGGATGCATTAAATCATCCCAAGTAGTTGCTTGGGCTTCTGGGCGCGGATAAAACTGAGACATAAAAACTCCTAATAATTGTGTGGGTGCATTGAAACGGTGGTTAATACATCCAGTTATGCTTTAGGTTGGTGATTTTTTAAAAAGTCTTCTTGGGCTTTTATGACATTAATGAGGCTGTCTCCCCACACTTGCGTGTCATTACGGATGATTTTATAAATATGTTCTGAAAATTCTTTAAATAGATTAAATGCGCTATCAGTATCTATGTTGTCCGGTGGAAGGTGTTTATTTTGCTTTAACCACTTTTGCCAATTCAGAGTAAATTTTACAATCGCTTCACCTAAATCAAATTGAGCTACCACATAGCGAATATGGCTATCACTCGCGAAGAACCACTGATTCCATGTAAACATACCGCCTGCTAAAGCAAAAGAAATAAAGCTAAAAGTAATAAAGGGTATACCCTGTAATGAATTCACCCCTTGAGCTGTACCGGGTATTGCCATAGCTAATGTGCCTAGTACGCCAAATATTAATGAGCCTTGTCTTGCCCAGTATGATTTGGTTTTGTTCTTAGTTCGTTGGTTGTTGTAAAAAATCAAATCATTTAACGCTACCTCAATCAGTGCATCATAAATCGTCTCAAGGTTCTTAATGTATTCATCATCAGTCCATTTAATGCTTTGTAGAGCCTCATGAAAATTTTTAATCCGTGTTGGCTCTTCTGTATTAATTACTATTGGCTCTTTCGAAATTTTTTTACTCATAATTCACCTTACCTGTTTTATGATGTTTAAGCTCACAAGAAAGTAAAGGGGGGGCATAGCCAATCGCTCAAAGCCAGTCGAACCATGCACAGTTTAACCGTTCATGCTTCGACTGGATCAAGCTCTATTTATACCCCTAACAATACCGACTGAATATTACTCCATTCACCATGCGCGATACTTTTATCCCACCAACGTAAGCGGTATTCCCTTGTTTCATGGGTACTGCCTTCTGCCAGTGGGCGCTCGTCGTAATAGGGCTTAAGCGTATCAATAGCAAGAAAAGCCCATTCCCCACCATTAATACGGCTCTCAATCCAGACCCCGTCATGACCATATTTATTAAAACTGATGGCAACACGTTGCCCAGATTCACCCAGTTCTACTAACGCTGAAGGAATGGGGGTTAAATGTTCTATCGTATTAGATGTACCAATAACACCTAAATCATGACCGATTGCTTCGCTGTATTTAGCACTCGCTTTTATCCGAACAACCTGACTAAACAAGCGTTTTTGAATACCCGGTGTCGGTGCAGGAGGAGCATCAGGAAATACAGTGGGCTGAGGGTAATTAATACTGTCATTATTCGAACTGGAACCCGCCACCATCAGTGCTTTATAAGACGTCGACTCCTTCGCGTCACGTTGAATACTGGGATGCCAGTGCTGTAGCATCCAAATATAATACGCAAGGTCTGCTTGGGTATCGGTAATTTCTTGATCACTAATACCGCAAATAGGTCCATAGATCGGTAATTTTAAATTGTAATGAGAAAGCCAGACGATTTGCGCGTCTTGGATGGTAGGAAAGTATGAATTGAAAGTCATGATAGGAGAAATATTTCGGCTAGATTAAGCTGCCTGCTCACCATTATTAAATTAATAACATTAATAACTGAGAGATGAGTTACTAGAAAACCAAGGCTACTCCCTTATATTTTCTAGGATACAAGCTACTCTCTTTATTCGTTAACCGCAATCTAAATGATATTTTAATTTTCTTAAGCTAAATCCGCTCTACCCTTGACCGACCAAAGTAACTCGCAAAAAGTAAAAAACTTTCCCTCCGAGTACAAACCGACATCCTTCCAGTGTTAACACCCAGTCTGTGAGTACGTTCCTTGACGTCGTCCGTACCAGATTATGACCATTAACAAGCTCACTGAAACAGTACGGACTTTCACCTAGACACTGGGTAGCATATCTCGAACAGTCAGTGCCTTCACCCGAACGGTGGGTAGCTTAACCAGAACATCAGGTGCTTTAACCAGAACAGTGGGTGTTTTAACAAGAACAGACGGTACCTTAGTGAGAACGCCTAGTAATTCAACATCAAAGCTTAGTCATTACGTCTTACCTTTATAGAATCCATTCTAATGTCGGTGAGTTGCCGTCGTCAATTGTTTGATTTGTCAGATGACATGGCTAATAGGGTTAATGTACAATTTTATACTGATGTAAGAGATGTGTTATTGAAGGCGTTGGTTGAATAATTGAACTGGGACACTATATCACAACATATCGTCACTGCAACAGGACAAGCATTTACTGCCCGTTCAGTGCAACCGTTATCAGGTGGTGACATCAATGCGGCTTTTAAATTGCAAGATGGCAATACCCGCTATTTTGTTAAACTTAATCGCCCTGAATTAGTTGATATGTTTGCGGCTGAATTGACTGGATTGCAAGAGTTGGCAGCTACGCAAACGCTGCGTGTTCCGAATCCTATTGCTTATGGTCAGACCGATAGCCATGCTTTTCTGGTATTGGAATATCTGGAATTAAGTCGAGCCAGCTCATCTTCAGAGCGTTTATTAGGGCAACAGCTCGCTCGATGTCATCAAACAGTACAACCTTATTTTGGATGGCATAGAGACAATACCATTGGCAGTACCTTACAACTAAATCAACCAGGTAAGCACTGGCCAAGCTTTTGGCGTGACCAACGCTTGGGTTTTCAGTTACAACTGGCTGCAACAAACGGTTATGGTGGTCGGTTGCAAGCCTCAGGAGAACAACTCTGTACCCATTTAGCTTTGTTGTTTACTGATTACACGCCGACGCCTTCCCTGTTACACGGCGATTTATGGGCGGGTAACGCAGCAACCGATAAGCAAGGCAATCCTGTTATTTTTGATCCGGCCTGTTATTATGGCGACAGAGAAGCCGACTTGGCGATGACTGAATTATTCGGCGGTTTTAGTCGAGACTTTTATGCCGCTTATCAAGCCGTTTGGCCATTAAATGAGGGCTATAAGGTCAGAAAATCGCTTTACAATCTATATCACATTTTGAATCATCTGAATTTATTTGGTGGCGGTTACCTGCACCAAGCTGAAAATATGATAGCCAGTTTGTTGGGTGAGATTGGCGTCGCTTAAACGACCCTTATGACGTGTGTTATTATAGGACAATAATTCTCAAGGAAACCTCATGTCCTCTCATCGCCCTGTTGTGCTCTCCTTTTCTGGTCATGACCCCAGTGGGGGCGCTGGAATTCAGGCGGATATTGAAACATTGATCAGTCATCAATGCCATTCTGCCAGCGTAATCACTGCGTTAACCGAACAGGATACCCGAAATGTAAAAAGACTCCTCCCTCAAACCCCAGAAAACATTATCCGCCAAGCGAAAACATTATTAGATGATTTGCCCGTTAATGTGTTTAAAATCGGTTTAATCGGACACCATGAAACCGCTATCGCTATTCATGAAATTTTAAAACAACACCCCCATATTCCGGTTATTCTTGATCCCGTTTTAGCAGCGGGTGGTGGCACTGAATTATCTAACGAGAAACTCATTGCCGCTATTGTGGATTTACTACTCCCTTGTACCACAGTCTTAACACCCAATAGCGAAGAAGCACGCAAGCTAACAGGCGGTGATGATCTGGAAGACTGTGGTTTGGACTTACTGGATCAGGGTTGTGAATATGTTTTAATTACCGGCACACATGAGAGTACCCCTGCGGTCAGTAATCAGTTGTTTTATGATAGTCGTTGTTGGGAAACCTATACCTACGATAGACTACCCGGCAGTTATCATGGCTCTGGCTGTACCTTAGCGACCAGTATTGCCGCGTTAATGGCGCATGGGCTAGAACCCATTCAGGCCGTCATGGAGGCACAGGAATATACCTGGAACTCATTAAACAGTGCCTATCAACCCGGTAAAGGCCAGTTTATTCCCAATCGTTTTTTCTGGATGGAGGACGAACCATGAGGTTTCCAGCACGTGGACTGTATGCCATTACCCAAACCGATCATAAATCCCCTGACCTCATTGTTAATGAAGTGATTGCTGCCATTAAAGGCGGCGCCGTGGTTGTCCAATATCGGGATAAAAACCCGTCGGATGCCATTTATTTAGCCAGTGAATTGTTAAAAGTCTGTCATCGTTCTAACGTACCGTTACTGATTAATGATGATGTTGAGTTAGCGGCAAAGATAGGCGCTGATGGGGTTCATATTGGTAAAGAAGATGGTGCCATTGCCCAAGCAAGATTGCACCTGGGCGAAAAAGCCATTATTGGTGTGTCTTGTTATAACTTCGTTGATCAAGCGGTTGATGTAGAAAGACAAGGCGCGACTTATGTGGCTTTTGGACGATTCTTCCCCTCGACTTCAAAGCCCTTAGCGGCACCTGCGCAACTGGAAACCTTGCAACAAGCCAAGCTGAAGATTTCTGTTCCGATTGTTGCCATTGGCGGTATTCTGCCAGACAATGGCGGTCAATTATTGGCTGCGGGCGCTGATTTATTAGCTGTTATTGGAGGGCTTTTTGAAAACGATCCAGAACAATCAGCCCGTGCTTTTCGGGCATTGTTTTAGTTAGATTGACTACTTAAGCATCTGTTAAGGCGGAGCAAGTAACGAATGGCTGCAAAGCGATAACAATGGTTACAACCGAAATCAGGATAAAGACTATACTGTTAATGGTTGAGGCTCAAGAAGGTACGGTCGGTGTTTTAGAGGTCTCTTAGGGTCATATTGGTAGTATCGCGACCGCTATGAACTATCTTCTGCGGTTATACCTGTAATCGCAGCGATTATAGGTATAACCGCAGCTGTTAATGGTATATCTTCTACTGTTATACCTATAATCACAGCGATTATACATTTAACCTCTGCTGTTAATGGTATATCTTCTACTGTTATACCTATAATCGCAGCGATTATACATTTAATCACTGCTGTTAATGGTATATCTTCTGCTGTTACACCTATAATCGCAGCGGTTATACATTTAATCACTGCTGTTAATGGTATATCTTCTGCTGTTATACCTATAATCGCGGCGGTTATACGTTTAACAGTTGCTGTTATACCTATAAATGTTGGGTGCTGAATATGAAGACTGGGTCGAAGATGTGGTAGATCAAGCTACCGCCGCACAAACCATTGAAGTGCAGTCGCTACGATACGTTACGGAGCGAACGCCATGTCCATTGATCGCGCCGCTTTACTAAAAAACCTGCATCTCTACGGCATGGCTGCCGCCTGGAGTAAATGGCAAGCCGAATATGCCATCCAACAAAAGCCGGTAATGCCGGAAGTCTGGCTGGATCGCCTGATTAAGGCTGAGCAAGTTGACCGTCAAGCACGCAGCTTAAGCTACCAGCTTAGAGCGGCACGTTTCCCTATTCATCGCGATTTAATACAGTTTGAATGGCATGAAACACCGTTACAGCAAGCCAGGGTTGAAGCCTTAAAGTTTCCCTATGGGGGCATCAGCTATATTGCCGGACTTTTGGGTTGCTCGCGGGATACCGTTTCGCTGGGGATTAAAGCACTTGGCGAAG
>QVQE01000022.1 GCA_003584865.1 Methylococcales bacterium | reverse complement strand
AGCGATTATAACTATAACAGTAGCGATTATAACTATAACAGCCAAGATTATAGCTATAACACTAGAAGATACAGGTATAACCGCTATTATTAAACGTATAACAACAGCGATTATAACTATAACTGCAGAGGTTACATTCATAACCGCTGCGATTAAACGTATAACAGTCGGAGCTATCGTTTAATAACCGGGACAATACCGATGTCACCCCTGAATGCCCCTAAAACACTCATACTAAGCTATTGATGTTAATAAAAACAATAATAAAGTTATGTTTATTATTAAATAAGTATATAGTCAAGGATCACAGGATTTTTAACGTTAAGAGAACAACATGAAAAGAATCAAAGAGTATTGATATTATCAGGCAAGTCATAAGAGATCACATTGTTATGCCACTTTACCGAGCCGATGTTAGTCCACGGTGCAGCAAAGTTTAGATGTAACTGATCATAAACCCAATCGTTGGGCGCATTAATCTTTTTCATCTTGATAGTAAATACGGTGTCATTGATGTTTAAGCCTAGTTTGTTTCCCCAGAAGGCCGTTACCTTCATAATGAATTTTTCAAGCCGTACGTTGTTAATAGTAGGTGTAACAGCAATGTTTGCCCACATAGAGTGAACACGTCCCCAGTTGGGTGCCAATAATCGACCTTGTTCATTCACAAACGGTAGCCATTGCTCAACGCCATTTTTATCTGTGTAAGTAATCGCTAAAATATGATCGTAGCCAGCGAAATGATCATGTAGATAGAGTGCGTGAGGGGTAATCCCTAAAAAGGTTAGCGAGACCATAATAAGCGCGTTACTGGCTTCTGCAATCGGAGCGCTGATAGGGGCTTTCTTGATATCCAGATCCAGTCTGTAAATAAGCGCGTAGTGTATCGTGCTGTTTAATTGCAAAATAAGTATAGCGACCAGTATTTTCGTGAGCTTTCTTGAAAATGCTTTGGGCTTCTGAGTGGCAAAAGTTTCAAATACCCGATGATATAAATTATTATCGGTCAAAGGGACTGAAATAAGACAGTCAGTATCACACGATAAACGGGTGCGTGAATCAGCAATAGCGCGATATTTATTGATAGCCAGGGTTTTAATGACAGGCAAGCCCAGGATAAAGCCAATCGGAGCCATATAACGCATATTTAGCAGAATTTGAATATAAGTATCAACGCCAGCATAAAGGCGATTTTCGCTATCAAGCGCATATAAATCTAACAGCAATGTTTTTTCTGATAGTTGAGCGAGTGCCGGATAGTTTGACGCATATTCCTGAGCGTTTCTGAAGTCTATGCCGTTAAAAATGTCAAAGTGGTTAAGAATAAGAACAGTACGGTTACATAAAGGGCATTGCTGATCATAAAAGACCGTCAGAGCGGGTTGTTTTGCCGTGAGTAATGCGCCGATGTTGCGCCACCATGAAAAGGGGACGACCAGTGTATAAAAGATAACCATGCCCATGCCAAAGGGATAAATGTTTAGCGATAGAGTAATGCCAAGATGTAGGCCTAGTCCAATGATCAGGTAAATGGGTCTTAAGCGTGAGAAAGAGAAAAAGAAGGGAAATGTTAACTGAAAAACCAGAATGGTATAGCCTATTATTTTTTCTAAAATTTCGTTATTAAGTAATAACGACATATCAATAGCCGAAACATAATAGGGTTGTGTTGACGGTAGCCAGGAACCTAGCCCATTTCGCCAATGTTCGGCAAAAAGTTTGTGTATGGCGGAATCAAAGTATAAAAATCCAAGACATATAATCACTGGTAAGTAATAAGCCAGACTTGAAACGGTGGGTTTTGGGTAGGTACTGTAATGCCTAAAAGGGGTGCTAAGTTTATATCTTAAAGTGTCCAGTGAGAAGGCACGATCTCCGGGCATAAAAAGCAGAAAAAAACCGGCGCCGATCATGAAGGTATCAAAACCACCATCAAAATCACGTTGCATAGTCGTGAAGTTGATGAAAATAATCCAGAAGATATAGTTAGCAATGATAGAAAATTGATAACGATAGCCGACTGTAACAAAGCAGGCAATAACTCCCCAGGCGCATAGAAAAAAGGGAATCATTGGAAATTCAACGTCTATATAGGGGATAGGGTCGAATATCAGATGATTGAAATACAGTAGAAATAAAATTTCTTGTAAGGTGACTAAGCCGTAAAGAACTCTGAATAAACCTATTCCAGTAGCAGGAACTTGTTTGGATTGGAGCTTTGAAACCTGATTGATTATAGATTTATACATTTCATTGTTGAAAATGTGTAAATTATAATACAGACGGTGTGAGGGTGTGTTGGAAATTTTATCTAAAATAAAACCCCTAACTATCCGCACGGGATAGTTAGGGGTTTAAATATAAACCTGAACTTTCGCTTAGGCTTATTTTTCGTCGTCTGGATGTTCAGCAAATACCCATTTTAAAAGGGCGTATACAGCACCTACAACTACAACAGCTCCTACCATGCCAGCTGGTGTTTTTAATGTTTCAGTTAGATCTAAAATAAATCCCATGTATGTGTCTCCTACGTAGATAATTTTTATTTGATAAATTGCTAAATTCATAGCAAGCGGATGTTGCATGATACGTCAGGCAAACTTAAAGTCAAGGCTTATTGTAAGTGAATATGAAAATACTATGGAAAATCATCTATTACTGACTATTGTTCTTAATGCTAGAAGGCCAATGTGGTATAGTTTGAATTCCATTTTTGAGGATGATTGATTAGGGGCAATAATAATAATGAAAAAATACGTTAAAATATTACCGTTAGCTGCACTTTTTTTTGCTTTTTCAGCAAATGCTGATGTTGAGTTGAAAGATAATTCTGAAATTTTAGGTAAATGGAAGGTTTATGCTGAAGCGCAGAAGTTAGAAGGAGAAAAAAAGAACCTGACTATGGAATGGGATTTTAAAAAGGAAGGTATTCTTACACAAATCGCAACCGATTCAGTGGGTCGGACAAAGGAAATGAAAATTGATATTAAATATTTTGTCGAAAATGGTGATATCAAAAAACAGACAAAGCTAGGACAAGAAAAATATGAGTCATGCAATGTGGTTGAAAAAGACGGCTCTAAAATGATTCTAAAATGTCAGTTTATGTTTTATTTCCTGGCGAAAATATAATGTTTTTTATTAAAAATAAAGGGGTATAACTTATGATAAGCGGTATGATAATGATTTTTGTAGCAATATGGATTTATCAGACAGCAGCAAAAGCGAAAGTAGGTAACGTTCTTTTGTGGGTTGCCGGTGGTGCAATCGCATTTTTTGCATTAGTTTTCTTGTTTCAAACCATCAATATCAACATATTGGAATCATTTAGATCAAGTGAAGGTGGCGCAGCTTATGAGGCGCTTAATGGCGCAGATAGAAAAAATGAAGGTGATTTTACTGGTTTTGGCGGTATAGTGAAGTCACTTTATGAAGAATTATCTCCTTCGATCATTAGCTTTGTAATTATTGCTTTTTTACGTCTTAAATTCATCACTAAAGAAGCGCTCTCCGTGAATAGTTTATTCAGTGGTTTGAAAGAAATGTTTGCCGGTGTTAAAAATAGCTTTAAATCATTACAATAAAAACACAGCGTTCTAATGTTAAAAAAGCTCAAGTTATTACTTGGGCTTTTTTATTGCTTGCTTTGGGATTATTAGTTGAGTTTTAAAATCAGCAAGTATTAAATAATCGTAGAAACTACAAGGATTATAGTCATAACGAACAGTGCAGTAAAAATTAAACCGGCAATGATATAGGCTGAAAGCGATCCTTTTTCGAAGGCTTCTTTCCTATTCTTTTCGCTTTGTACACCTATAAAAGCAGATAAAACACTTTTAAAAATTTGAGTAATGGTTGGTTTTGACATGCTCATCTCCTAGATATAATTGAAAATAATAAAACTAGCTAGATTTTTAAGCAATGATTATATTTAGGCAACACAATTACATTTGGCCGAATCAATGAGCAATACCGAATTATTAAAACAACAATTATCTCAAAGAATCTTATTTCTTGATGGTGCCATGGGCACTATGATTCAGGGTTATAAGCTTGAAGAAAAGGATTTTAGAGGGGAGCGTTTTGCCCAGTGGGATGTTGATCTTAAAGGGAATAATGATTTATTGTCATTGACTCAACCGGATATCATTAAAGCGATCCATAGCGCTTATTTTGAGGCCGGATCAGATATAGTTGAAACAAACACCTTCAACTCGACTAGTATTTCCATGGCAGATTACCGCATGGAATCATTGGCTTATGAACTGAATGTGGCGGCTGCTCGGGTTGCAAAACAAGCCGCTGCTGAATACACTGCTAAAACACCGGATAAACCGCGTTTCGTCGCAGGTGTTTTAGGGCCTACTGCCAGAACGGCCTCAATGTCTCCCGACGTTAATGATCCCGGTTTTCGTAATATCTCTTTTGATGAGCTAGTGGTTGCCTATACAGAAGCAACACTGGGCTTGATTGACGGGGGTGCTGATATTATTCTGATTGAAACCGTGTTTGATACCCTGAATGCAAAGGCCGCTATTTTTGCTGTAGAACAGGTTTTTGATGATATAGGTATAAAATTGCCAGTGATGATTTCTGGTACGATTACTGATGCTTCAGGAAGAACGTTATCCGGTCAAACAGTCGGTGCTTTTTGGAATTCATTAAAACATGTCAACCCCATCTCCTTTGGGTTTAACTGTGCGTTGGGTGCGAATGAATTACGTCAATACATTGCCGAGTTATCCGGGCTTGCTGATACTCATGTGTCCGCGCATCCTAATGCAGGCTTACCCAATGAATTTGGTGAGTATGATGAAACGCCCGAACAAATGGCTAAGGAGTTGGCCGATTGGGCTAAAAATGGCTATTTGAATATTATCGGTGGCTGTTGTGGAACCTCTCCGGCCACGATTAAGGCTATTGTTGATGCAGTTCAAGATCATGCGCCTCGCATCATCCCTACTATTGAAAAAAAGTGCCGCTTAGCGGGTCTTGAGCCCATGTCGATAGGTTCAGATAGTTTGTTTGTTAATGTCGGTGAGAGAACCAATGTCACCGGCTCAGCCGTTTTTAAACGTCTAGTCATTCAGGGTGATTACGAAGCGGCGTTGGATGTTGCTAAACAGCAGGTTGAAAACGGTGCGCAGATTATTGATATCAACATGGATGAAGGCATGTTGGAATCAAAAGAAGCAATGGTGCGCTTTTTGATGTTGATAGCTGCTGAGCCTGATATAGCAAAAGTGCCTATTATGCTAGATTCCTCTAAATGGGATATTTTGGAAGCGGGTTTAAAGTGTATTCAAGGTAAAGGCGTAGTTAATTCTATTTCACTTAAGGAAGGTGAGGCTGTTTTTATTAAGCATGCAAAGCTCGTTCACCGTTACGGTGCGGCGGTTATTGTGATGGCGTTTGACGAAGCCGGACAGGCCGATACTAAAGCTAGAAAAGTCGAGATCTGTCAGCGTGCTTATAAAATTTTAACTGAACAGGTTGGTTTTCCACCCGAAGATATTATTTTTGACCCTAATATATTTGCCGTAGCGACGGGTATTGATGAGCATAATAACTACGGCTTGGATTTTATTGAGGCCACTCGTGAAATTAAGCAAACATTACCTTATGTGCTGATTTCAGGGGGCGTTTCTAATGTGTCTTTTTCTTTTCGGGGTAATAACCCGGTGCGCGAAGCAATTCATGCAGTATTCTTATATCACGCCATTCAGGCCGGCATGTCTATGGGGATTGTTAACGCCGGTCAATTGGCGATCTATGAAGATATACCGCTTGATTTACGTGATACCGTAGAGGATGTGGTCTTAAATCGTCATGATGGCAGTGGTACGGATAAATTATTAGAACTGGCCGAAAAATATAAAGGTGATGGCAGCAGTAATGACGTCAAACAAGAAAATCTTGAATGGCGTGAGTGGTCGGTTAATAAACGCTTGGAATATGCCTTGGTCAAGGGCATAACTGATTATATTGATGAAGATACTGAACAGGCAAGGTTAGAAGCGGAACGCCCTCTACACGTAATTGAAGGCGCGTTAATGGACGGTATGAACGTAGTCGGTGATTTGTTTGGTGCGGGTAAAATGTTTTTGCCTCAAGTGGTTAAGTCAGCACGGGTGATGAAAAAAGCGGTGGCTTATTTAATGCCGTTTATGGAAGCAGACAAGGCTGGCGGCGATAGACAAACCAACGGTAAAATTCTTATGGCGACCGTTAAAGGCGATGTGCATGATATTGGTAAAAATATTGTAGGCGTGGTTTTGCAATGTAACAATTATGATGTCATTGATTTAGGGGTTATGGTGCCTGCTGAAAAGATATTACAAACGGCACGCTTGGAAAATGTAGATATCATCGGTTTAAGTGGGTTGATTACGCCTTCGTTGGATGAAATGGTTTATGTCGCTAAAGAAATGCAGCGCCAAGGCTTTACAATCCCTTTAATGATTGGTGGTGCGACCACCTCCAGGGCACATACTGCCGTAAAAATTGAACCTCATTATCAAGGTTCAACCGTCTATGTAACCGATGCATCGCGCGGTGTGGGAGTGGCCAGTAATTTATTAAGCACCGATTTAAAAAATGACTTTATCAAAAGCATTCACGAAGAATACGAAGAAGTTAGAGCACGTCATAAAGGTCGTGAGGCTAAAACAAAGCAACATTCGTTAGAAGATGCAAGAAAGAACAGGTTTAACTGGAGTGGTTATGAGCCGGTAAAACCTGCTTTTTTAGGCAATAAAGTGATAAAAGATTTTCCATTAGCTCAGTTAGTGAGTTATATTGATTGGACACCTTTCTTTCAAACTTGGGAGATGGCAGGTAGTTACCCAAAGATATTAGATGATGAAATAGTGGGTGTTGAAGCCAGAAAGCTCTTAGACGATGCCCATGAGATGTTGAAAAAAATAGTTGATGAGCGTTGGTTAACAGCAAGTGCGGTGGTGGGGTTTTATCCAGCGAACAGCCAGAATGATGATGTGCTTCTTTATACCGATGACACACGCCAGAATCCATTAGAGGTTCTACATCATTTACGCCAACAAAACATTAAAGCCCCTGGACGACCTAATTATTGTCTATCCGATTTTATTGCACCCGTAGAATCCGGCAAAGCGGATTATATCGGAGCTTTTGCTGTCACGACGGGCATTGGTATAGAAGAAAAACTACAGCAGTTTGAACAAGATCATGACGATTACAGTTCAATTATGCTAAAAGCATTAGCGGATAGATTGGCCGAAGCCTTTGCAGAATATATGCATCAATTAGTCAGAAAGGAATTCTGGGGGTATGCAGAAGATGAAGCATTAGATTCTAATGCGTTAATTAATGAGGCTTACAAGGGAATACGGCCTGCGCCTGGTTATCCGGCTTGTCCAGATCATACTGAGAAAGCCAAGTTGTTTGAATTACTCAATGTCACTGAAAATACCACGATAGCGTTGACAGAAAGCTATGCGATGTATCCGGCGTCGGCGGTGAGTGGTTGGTATTTTTCTCATCCTGAGTCTCAATATTTTAACGTTGGAAAAATAGATAAAGATCAGTTACAAGATTACGCAAGACGTAAAGGGATTGCTGAAGAAGTGGCTGACCGTTGGTTAGCGGCTCATTTGCATCATTAAGATAAACGGCATTTATGACTTCGTTGGTACTGTTAGGGACTGCTGGCTGTCATCTTTGTGAGCAAGCTGAAGAGATATTGAATGCTTGCCTGTTAAAAGATAGCAAGCTAATAATCGAAGCTGTCGATATCGCTGAACAGGACTCATGGCAGGAGAGGTATGCGATACGAATACCGGTTGTACTTCATCCAGAAAGTCAGCGTGAGTTGGGATGGCCTTTCGATATAGAACAGGTTCAGACGTTTATTGAGCAAATTGGCTATAATACCAACAATAATTAGAAAACTGCTGATATAGGTAAGCAATAATGACAATAACAACGAGAGCACTTTCAAGTTTACAGTACTTCTTTGAAATTAAAGCGGGGCAAATAAAAGATAATGAACATTATCAAAAGCTCATGGCCTTGCCTCCTTTAAAGCGATGGGGAACTATTGCGGTCTTGTTCGTTTTGTTTCAACTTATTGTATTTTCGGTTTTATATCTTGTTTTTGGCAAGATCGTTGTGATTGGTTTTTTTGCGAGTGTTGCGGCTGGGTTGGCAACCGGCGTTGGAGCCTTACCCGCTCTTTTTTTTAAAAATATTTCTCGTAGCTTATTTAACAGTCTATTGGGTGCCGCAGCGGGGGTTATGTTAGCCGCGACAGCATTTTCTTTACTTGTCCCCGGGATCGACTATGGAAATATAATTTGGCCAGGTAAAGGCATTTATATTGTTTCTGTAGGAATGTTGGTCGGGGCGGCTTTTCTTCATTATGCAGATCGCCAATTGCCACATGTTCATTTTGATTCATTATCAGAAGATCATTTATCCTCTTTAAAAAAAGTATGGTTATTTATCATTGCGATCACTATCCATAATTTTCCTGAAGGGATGTCTGTGGGTGTTAGTTTTGGTTCTGGAGAGCTTAAAAATGGAATTGTTTTGGCAATTGCTATTGCTTTGCAAAATATTCCCGAAGGTTTAGCGGTTGCGTTGCCACTCGTAGGTTTGGGTTACAATAAATGGAAAGCAGTCGGTATCGCTACATTAACAGGTCTGGTCGAACCCGTGGGTGGTTTACTGGGGATAACTGCTGTGACTGTATTTCAGTCAGTTTTACCGATTGCAATGGGCTTTGCAGCCGGTGCAATGTTGTTTGTTATCAGTGAAGAAATTATTCCTGAAACGCATTCAAATGGGCGGTCACGCTTTGCAACCTTTGCTCTGATGATTGGCTTTATCGTGATGATGATTTTGGATAATCTACTGGGCTAGCTAAGTACAACCAATATGAAAGCCTGAATAGTTTTAAACGTTAGATTTCATAGACCCACCTCAATGTGAAATCTGGCTAATCAACAATAATGAGGTGAAATTTCGGAGATGTATTATGGATAAACTAACAGCACTGTCTTTAAGTATTGGTGGCTTGGCTGGAGTGGCAACATTTTTGGCGGTTGGCCCTGCTAGTGGTTTGTTTTTTATATGGGCAGCAACCATTGCCTGGGCGGCTTATTTTTTCTTGGGAGCGACCAAGGAAGCATTGATTAATACTATTGTCTGTGGCATTTTTGGCGTATTCTTAGCTTGGTTTACTGCTATTTTGCTGACAAACATTTCACCTGATGTCATTGTTGGTTTCCCTTTAATGGCAGGCATCACTGTAGCCGTTTCTGTTGTTGTTTTGTGTCTTGCGGCCAATATTCCTCAGCTAGCTACAATTCCAGCAAGCGTTTTGGGATACTCTTCAACGTTTGCTTATTTATTGCAAACACCTGATAAATTAAGTCAAGATGTTTTATTAAGCATTTCTCTTAGTAATCCACTAATAGTCATATCTATTTCTATTGTTATAGGTACTTATTTTGGTCAATGGTCGGCACAATTAAGTGCCAAGTTGACTAAGTAAATCAAAAATCAGTAAACATTAGGAGGGTAATATTTTATTGCTCTCCTGTGTTTTAGTTGTTTAACACTTTAATATGAATTAAGAGCTAAATCTAATTATTAAAATTCAGATAGTTAGAATTGCTTGTGCTGAATTGGAAAGCTTTTATTTAGGTGATCTTAATGCAGTTGAACAGGGGCTTGGGATTATAAATCTAGCTAAAAGACAACAAGAAAAAAGTTTCGCACTTCCGACCTACTTTCTAACGCCGATCAAGAATTAAAAAAATTAACCCAACGTAAATATCAAAAGATATCTGGTTCGCGTGCGATTAGCCTTTATCTTAAAACGGATGGCTCTATTCATTCGTTTCTATACCAACCCCTGTAGGGTGACTACAATTAGAGCTTTGATTTAAAACCTGTAGACTTGAAAAAAATTCTTACGTCCCCACATTGTTTGCAATCGTTTTTAACCCCTTTAAGGAATACTATTGTGACTGTTGAAACAAAAAAAGAAACCCTTGGCTTTCAAACTGAAGTAAAACACCTCCTCCATTTAATGATCCACTCCTTGTACAGCAACAAGGAAATTTTTCTGCGTGAATTAATCTCCAATGCCTCGGATGCAGCGGATAAACTGCGTTTTGAAGCACTTTCAAATGATGCTTTGTACGAAGGCGATAGCGAGCTGAAAATTCGTTTAGAGTTCGATAAAGAAAAAAATACTATCACCATTATTGATAACGGCATCGGTATGACCCGTGCCGAAGTTCAGGAACATATCGGTACTATCGCAAAGTCTGGCACTAAACAATTCTTTGAAGCCTTAACGGGTGAACAAGCGAAAGACAGTGAGTTGATCGGTCAATTTGGGGTGGGCTTTTATTCGGCTTTTATTGTTGCGGATAAAGTAACTTTAACGACGCGTAAAGCGGGTGCTGATAAAGATCAAGGCACCCGTTGGGAGTCCGCAGGTGAAGGTGATTACACGATTGAAGCCGTTGAAAAAGCCACCCGTGGGACTGAGATTGTATTGCATCTTAAAGAAGCAGAAACTGAATTCTTAGATGGCTATCGTATTCGTTCTATCGTCAGAAAATTCTCTGATCATATCTCTTTACCTATTGTGATGGATAAAGAGGTACTGCCTTCTTATGAGGATGAAGACGAAGAGGGTGAAGAGGGGTCAGAAGAAAAAGCAGAAAAAGCAGAAAAACCCGTAGCGCCCATTGAAGAAGAAACCATTAACAGTGCTTCCGCCTTATGGACTAAAGCGCGTCAAGATATTTCAGAGGAAGACTACAATCAATTTTACAAACATGTAGGCCATGATTTTCAAGATCCTTTGGCTTATGTACACAGTAAAGTAGAAGGCACTAACGAATACACTTTACTATTGTATACCCCAGCTCGTGCGCCCTTTGATTTATGGGATAGAGACGCGAAGCACGGGGTAAAACTGTATATTCGTAAAGTCTTTATTACCGATGATGCAGAGCAATTGATGCCACGTTATCTGCGTTTTATCAGAGGTATTATTGATGCGAACTCGTTACCGTTAAACGTATCGAGAGAAATTCTGCAACAAAGTAAACAAATCAGCTCTATTAAATCGGGTGCCGTTAAGAAAGTATTAGGCATGTTGGAAGGCTTGGCTAAAAATGAGCCAGAAAAGTATGAAACCTTCTGGACTCAATTTGGTAACGTGATTAAAGAAGGCCCGATTGAAGACCATTCTAATAAAGAGCGAGTGGCTAAATTATTACGTTTTGCGTCTACGCATACCGATACTGATAAACAAGATGTGTCGTTAGAAGATTACGTGAGTCGTTTTAAAGAAGGCCAGGAAAACATCTATTATGTGACAGCCGATAGCTTTG
Organism: Methylococcales bacterium; assembly: GCA_003584865.1. Taxonomy (GTDB): domain Bacteria; phylum Pseudomonadota; class Gammaproteobacteria; order Methylococcales; family Methylomonadaceae; genus Methylobacter_C. The sequence continues at coordinate 8,129 of QVQE01000022.1, read as the reverse complement.
CGGCGGCAAAAAATAGCCCCCATTTAGAAATCTTCCGTAAGAAAGGCATTGAAGTCTTATTATTATCAGATCGTATTGATGAATGGTTGGTGTCTAGCCTAAGCGAGTTTGACGGCAAGCATTTACAATCGGTCGCTAAAGGCGATTTAAACTTGGGCAGCCTGGATGATACTAAAGAAGAAGATAAAGCCGCGCAAGAAGAAGTCAATAAAGACTTTGAAAGTGTGCTTAAGCAAATTAAAGAGGTGTTAGCCGACAAGGTGAGTGAGGTTAAATTAAGTCATCGTTTAACGGCATCACCCGCCTGTTTGGTAGCTGATGTGTATGGCATGAGTCTTAATATGGAAAGAATCATGAAGGATGCGGGTCAATCTATGGGCTTTGGGGGTAAAAAACCAATCTTTGAACTTAACCCGACTCATCCATTGGTCGTTCGTTTGAAAGCTGAACAAGATGATGCGCGTTTTGCCGATTTAACCCATATCCTGTTTGACCAGGCTATCTTAAGCGAAGGCGGCCATTTGGATGATCCTTCTGCTTTTGTACATAAGTTAAATGGTTTGTTACAAAGCTTGTTGAGTTAAAGTTAAGTAGGTCTAGGCGTTAAGTAAAAAAGGCTGGAGCAATCCGGCCTTTTTTTTTGCTTCGGTTTATGGAATCACGGTTTAACTATTGGAACGTATCCGGAAAAGAGGTAAGCTAATCACTCAATAGGAGAAAACTAATGTACCCAGCGATATTGATGGTTTAACCTAATAGGTGAATAGGACATTAACTAATGATAACTAAAATCGATTCTAAAGCCGACGAACTCCCCAGTCATTCAGACAGCGCGGTGATTAAAACCATGGAGATGTACCAGGCCATTATTACTCGCATGGCGGGCAATAGCGCAGCTTGCAAACAATGGTGTATTACATTGGTGACGGCTATTTTAGTTTTTGCAGTCAAAGAAACCCAATATTCATTGATTTGGCTGACAGTCATACCGGTATTGATTTGCTATTGCCTGGATGTCTATTACCTGATGCTGGAAAATCGTTTTCGCGCCGGTTTTAATCAAGCCGCCAGCAAGATTGCCCAACAAACGTTTACCCGAGCTGATTTATTCAAGTTATCACCGGCAGGCTGTCAACGCCAATTATGGTTTAAAGCCTTTACTTCTCTGGCAACCTGGCCGGTTTATCTGGGCTTACTGGTCTTGGTGTTGGTTGCTTACAAACTTGCGTTCTGCAATGCTTAATATGGAATCATCATCTCAACTGGAAGAGAACTTCCCCATTCACGCTTATTTGTCCTATCGCTGTAAAGAAGCACAGGATATAGCCGCACGGGTTAAATTGAAAGACCTGTGTTCAGAAACAAATATTACGCTGCGCTATGATGAGAACTGTACTGAGGACGGCGATAGCCTAATCGAATTCATGGAGGATTTAACCTCTGCCCGTTGCGTGTTTTTGTTTCTCAGTCCAGAATATTTTCAGTCGGCTTATACGCTGTATGAACTGATCAGAATTAATGAACAGACTGATCTAGATAAAAAATTCATTATTCCGTTACGTCTTTCTGAAGCAATGGTTGATAAATATCGCACTCAGGCAAAAAACTTTTGGATTAGTCAGCCAGCCGAAGCTGATCGCAACAAGCTAGCCGACCTTCTGAAGGAAGTTAATCATGAGGTACTTTGGCAACGAATAGACGCGGCTTGGGAATCTATTGTCAAACCTTATCTTGATGAATTACATCTTTCGCTGGAAAGTTCTAAAGGTGACGAGTTACTGCGTGGCTGGCTTGTTGCATCACAAGAAAAAGTAGCAGCGATAATAAATGAAGCGAAACAACAAATGCATAATGTTGTTTGTAGAAATGTCGAACAGATACTTAAACAGCAACATATTCCTATTGCTCAGTTAGCAGAAAAATTGAAACTGGATTCGTCAGCAGGTTCAAGTGAGACCACAAAACAATTGCTGGACATCAACCTGGTGGGTGAAGCGCTTGATGTTTTATACGACTTGTCTATCCAGCAAGAAGAAAGATGGTTAGCGCGTGCCGAAGAGTGGAGAAACTATCTTTATGACATTGAACAGATAGGTGGCTGGTTGTTACTTAAATCGGTCAATCCGGTTTGGTGGTTTCATAATCAACAGTCACTGGAAAAGACCAGGAGCCACAGTATTACTGATGAGTTTACTTTGCAACATTCTGCTTATGTTGAGGTGATTATCGCTCGGAGTTTGTTACAAAGAGCAGAGCATAAGGTGGACGAATTCGGAGAAATTATAGCAGCAAGCGAGAAGCATCAAGAAATAATGTTGTTTGATGCAATTTCTCCAGATGCATCGGATTTTCAGTTATTATCCCCCATCTACAAAGATATAAGACGGGTTGATCAAGCGCCGCAAGATATCACTCGCTTGCTAGATGGGATAAGCATAACGCTTCGAGCGCTAAAAGGATCAAGAGGTGAAAAGCAGATTTATTACATTGTCCCTCAAAGCTATTTGGAACTATTGAAATCGAGAGACTGGTTTCCTGAGTTTGAGAAAAAGCTTGTTGGTTATCTGCAATTTATTTGTTGTATACAAGAATCTCAGAATCAAACACTTGACCCTTGCCAGGAAGAGCAGAGTCTATTACTGGAAAAACTGGCAAAGATATTACGCTTAAAAAATAAAAAGAGAACGGTACATGACTCATCCCCCCAAACTTGAAGACTTCCTCCCCCCTCAATTAAAAGTCAGTAACCCAAGCCGTAAGCTTCATCATATCTTTAACGAGGCCGATTGTTACGCGCTTTGGGCGGCTTATTCAGCGGGGCGGCCTTTATTGGTAAGAGGCAAGGCCGGTACGGGTAAAAGCCAGATGGCGCGGGCGATTGCCGAACAGCTTGGTTGGGCTTTTGTCTGCGAAGTCGTGCGCGGCAGTACCGAGCTGTGTGATTTACATTGGCATTTCGATGCTATTGGCCGACTGGGTGAAGCACAGGCCTTAGCTATACCGGGTGGCGCTACTGATGATGATACCAAGGATAATACTAAGACCAATACCAAAGACAAGCTCAATCCTCTGAACTTCTTGGCACCCGGTGCTTTTTGGTGGGCATTTAACTGGCCGTCTGCGAAAGACCAGTACGATCAATGCACCACTCATTTACGGCCTGAACCAGATCAGCCCGACCTCGACCCTAATAACCCAAAAGCTAGCACATGGAATCCCAAAACGGGTGGAGTCGTCTTATTGCTGGATGAAATTGACAAGGCCGAACCGGATTTACCCAATGGCTTACTGGAAACATTAGGCTTATATCAATTTACCGTGCCCTATCTCGATCACTCAAATCGACCCGAAGAAAATATAAACCCCATTAAAGCCGATCCCGCCCGGTTGCTGGTTATTATTACCACCAATGAAGAGCGTGAACTGCCCAAGGCTTTTGTGCGACGGTGTTTTGTCCATACCTTAAAAATGGAAGAATCACTGGAATGGGTGCAAGATCCTGATTATCCTAATGATCCCGAAAAGAAAATACAAAAACGCTATGCCTGGCTGATGGAACGAGGGCGTTTGCATTTTGGTGAGAGTATAGACAAGCCGGTTTATCAACTTGCGGCAGAATTATTATGGAACGATCGTTCTGCTAGTCCAAACAATCAATACCCACCCGGCTTGGCAGAATACATTGATCTGTTGAACGCAGTGCAAAGTTTACCCCATGAATTGCAATATCAACGTTTGGAAGCTATTGCCAGGTATGCCTTAAGCAAAGGTCTGGAATCGTAGCATGGCCTGGGGACGGCTGGCCTTGTTGCAGGCAATGGATGAGCGGGCGCTAAGCAAGCTGGCCGAGGTCTTTGGTTATACACGGTTGCCAGAGGATGCTATTGAAAGCAACGGGCACGCGCAAGGGGACGTACCGTCAATAACGTTTATTAGCCCGCAGACCACGATTGCCCCTCAGCGTCCACCCGCCCGTTTTCTGTGCATTAATAAACTAATCAAGACCGAAACAGACCGTAATGATGATGTAAAACCGGCTTATTTGTCCGATCCTGACATGCGTTTAAAAGCACAGGCAGGCGGCACTTATCGTTTTGCGCCACCGCGTCCACTCATGCCTATCGCTCGCTTATTGCCGTTGCTGTTTAATAGTTTGGCACAAGCCCGAACGGGTCATAGTCTGGATTATCGGCAGTTGATAAAACAAATAGGGCAGGGCAACGCCTTGCAACGCTTGCCTAAACGACAACACCGACGTTGGCCGCAACGTTTGCAAATTATAGTGGATGCCAGTCCCCGACTGGAGCCGTATTGGACTGATTTTGAAGGTCTGGTTCGGCAACTGCAAACTCTGCTGGGTCAAGAAACCGTGCAAGCGCTCCGTTTTGACGAGGACACGCTGGGTGAACAGGCGTGTTATTGCTTACCCTGGCCTGCCGCTGATACGGATCAATGGCAGCGTTGGCAAACGCCGCCTGCAGATGTGTCCGTCTTGATTCTAGGGGACTTGGGGGTGGGTGATGACCGTGCTACTATCGCTTGGCAGCGGCAGTTGGCGTGTTTGCAATCCCATCCCAGCCCGATATTAACCCTTAGCCCTGTTTCTGGTTCGTCAGAAGATCGGCTGTTTTGCCAACAGTTTAAACCCAATGCCTTTAATGATCAGTACCCTGTGTCACGGCATCCGGTTCGCAACGGTTTTTCCCTTAAGCCAGCACCCACCGCATTAGCCCTAGACGATATGCTTATCTGGTTATCGCCGTTACCCTTAATCGATACCGGATTATTGCGCCGCTTGCGTGTGGAAATGCATTGGGGAAGTAGTGACCTGGAAGCGGTGCTCTGGAATCATCCCGCTATGCGTGATATTGGCTTGGGTAAGTGTGTGCAGCCGGAGGTCGCAGGGGACTATCAGCAACGTTTTCAAAAGTATGCGGGTACTGAAAAGGCTAAGCTTTTTTGGAACGTTCTCGAAGGCCATCATACGGGGGCTTATGACGGTTTGTGGCAATTGGAGAAGTTTAAGCGGAGTGTATTAGAGCAGCAGGATGACTCAGCGGTGCGTGAGTATTTTAAACGCCTGTGTGCCATGGGTCTTCGGAGCGGTAGCGATCCAGCACAGCAACATGCCTTACGGATGCAATGTCGCACGGTGTTGGCTTCGATGCCCACTACTATCTGGAACAGTGATTTAAATACCCAAAAAGACTTGGAAGATCTGGCTTATGTTATTTACGCCACCGCTCATGAAGCTGAGATAAAAGCCGGTCAATGGCCGAAACAACTCCCCGACGGGTTTGATATCGATCGTTTGCGCTGGGTGGTAGGCGGTGACCAAACAGCGGCTGCCAGAGAAACGCAAGCGTGGCAAATTGTTCAGGTCGGTGATCAAGGCCAGATTAAAATTGAGCCATGCAGTTTTGAAGATGATCCCGTGGTGACGATTTTTAAGACTGAAGTGTCTAAAGCATTTCCGCCGCGATTAATCTTAGCGGATGCCAAGGGTTCGAAGACGCATCCTTTACAAAAGCGTATGACGGTGACGTTATCAGAAAATGAGACGGCGGTGTTTGAAGCCAGAGGCTTAAAGCTGGAGCTGGAAGCCATTCTTAAGCCAAGTTGGGCTAGTCGTATTGGCTGGAATGAAAAAGGCTTAACAAGTAGAATCCCTTGGTTGAATCAAGAATTGGAAGTGCTGTGGCAATCCTCTACAACAGAAGCTAAGGGTTCGTGGCGTTGGCCTACGCCTTTTGGTGAAGATACTTTTGGGCTTTATGTAGATCTGAGCGTTAAAAATGTTACGCAACGCTTTCGTTGGTTAAAGCCCGGCAATTTTTGGATGGGCAGTCCAGAAGATGAAGAGGAACGTGAATGGAATGGACATAATAATGGCAAAGGCAGCGAAACCTTGCATCAGGTTACACTCACCCAGGGCTTTTGGTTGGCGGATACCACGGTCACTCAAGCGTTCTGGCAAGCGGTGATGGGTAATAATCCAAGTCATTTTAAAGATAATCCTGAGCATCCGGTAGAACAAGTCAGTTGGCATGATACCCAGTTGTTTATTGACCGCTTGAACGGCTTGCTTCCGGGACTTTCGGCTAGGCTGCCCAGTGACGCTGAATGGGAATATGCCTGTCGAGCAGAAAAAGACACGCCTTTTTCCTTCGGTACTAATATTACCCCAGAACAGGTCAATTACGATGGTAGTTATCCTTATTCGGGTGGCGAGAAGGGGCTGTATCGAGGGAAGACGGTTCCGGTTAAATTCTTGCCCACTAACCCCTGGGGCTTTTATGAAATGCACGGTAATGTGTATGAATGGTGTGCTGATATTTGGCAACAGCAGCTGTCATCAGAGCCAGTGACTGACCCGTTGATAACAGGCGTTGATGGAGACTCCGCTCGTGTTGTGCGCGGTGGCTCCTGGAGCGACTACGGCTGGTACGTGCGTTCCGCTTACCGGATCAGGAACACGCCAGACGACCGCTACATCAGCCTGGGTTTTCGTCTTGCCCTAGGTCATGCTGAGCTACAGCCAGGTCAGGGCAGTGGAACAACAGCACCGGTAGCGTCTGATAAAGACCCGGGCAGACGCGTCGCGGAGCAGCGGCAGACCGGGTCTTTATCAGGCGCTGACGATGAGTCGCCACCTGATGGGGCAAAACGCCTTACAGACTAATGTCATTAAGTTAAGGGAAGAAACCATGAAACATACGTTTTTTAAAGTGTCGGTGTATCTATGAATTTATCCCCACCTGTGTTCCCCTATCCCTGGGCTTTTGAATGGGGTGAAGATCGCTACGGTCTCTGGCAGACGCTTACTTATCAGGGCATAGACTATGCTTTTCGCTGGATACTGCCGTGGTATTTTATGATGGGTTCACCGGAAAATGAACAGGGGCGCTATGATGACGAAGATTTGCATTCAGTCACCTTGAGTCAGGGTTTTTGGCTGGGGGAAACCACCGTGACCCAAGCCCTTTGGCAAGCTGTTATGTCTACAAATCCAAGCCACTTTAAAGGGGAAAATCGGCCTGTTGAAAATGTCAGTTGGGATGATGTCCAGATGTTCATCGAACGCTTAAACCAGATGCACCGCACATTACAGACCCGTTTGCCGTGGGAAGCCGAATGGGAATATGCTTGCCGTGCCGGCAGCCAAACCCCGTTTAATTTTGACGGTGAACTGACCTTGGACAAGGTTAATTATAGAGGTACCTGGAATTATGAAGCGGGTGAATGGGGCGAGGGGGCTTTACGAGAAACTGCAGAGGTCAAATCCTATCCCTGCAATGCGTGGGGATTGTATGAAATGCACGGCAACGTCTGGGAATGGTGCCAGGATAATTGGCAAGAACATTTAGGACAAGAAGCCGTTTGCGATCCTTGGTTACGGCAACAGCCGTTAGTGTCAGTCTCCGCTCGTGTTGTGCGCGGTGGCTCCTGGAGCTACTTCGGCGGGAGCGTGCGTTCCGCTTACCGGAGCAGGCACGCGCCAGACGACCGCGGCAGCAACCTGGGTTTTCGTCTTGCCCTAGGTCATGTTGAGCTATAGCCAGGTCAGGGCAGTGGAACAACAGGGCAGGTAGCGCGTGATAAAGACCCGGGCAGACGCGTCGCGGAGCAGCGGCAGACCGGGTTTTTATCACGCGCGGTCGATGAGCCCCACTCTTGGAGTAAGATAGCTTTAGGAATGAGTACGAGATGATTGAATCAAGATCATGCTTCAAGAATGTCACCCCTGCTTATTACAGGGCTTAACGACACATCCTGCCAAACAAACGAGAACACTTCCCAAGCAAATGATCTAACGCAAAAACCTTGCGAGTTACCTGATAAGACGCATCAGGTGACTGGCCAAGCTGGAAAGATCGCTAGCTAGCTTAAAAGCTCGTCATAACGACTCGCGTGATGACTGGGCAGTCTTGCTAGGTGTCACTGCCTGTTAGAGTCGTCTCTTAAATAGTAAACACACGCTATTGAAGCTATGTGTGACATGAGGGAAGCCATGACAGACACCTCAACAGCATTTTGAGGCATCTAGCAAAGAGTTTGAGAGGTCTCAAAGTAGCTGCGAAAAACTATTGAGATGCGCTAGGCCTCTTGCGAGAGCTGCGAGACAACGG
>QVQE01000074.1 GCA_003584865.1 Methylococcales bacterium | reverse complement strand
GTCAGAGAGAAAAAGCCAGAACTACTACTGATTTCTTAAATTTAAGAAACAGCTAAGCCGTTTATCTTTAAAGTCACTGGCCGTTTTTTAATGGCTACGGTAGCTTGTTGTTAATTTTTTATTGACATCAAAAGTGTCAACTACTTTTAGGCCGCTATGAAGGATGCCTTGCTTTGAATGTAAAAATCACTATCGGTTGCGCCTTCAACCCTCAGTAGATGGACGACAATCGAAGGCGAAACCAGTAGTTGATAACAGCGTAAAAAAGCATTACCCAGAAAATGAAACAAGACTAAGGTCTCAAGGCCAAGTGCGAGTTCCATAAACATAAAGCCTACTTGAGTGATTGAGCCGTAGGCAATTTTTCCTTTGATATTCGGTTGGGTTTTTTCTGAAATACTGGCGAATATAACAGTCAACAAACCAATATTGAATACACTCCAGCGCGTGACATAGTTATAAGACCAAATAGGGATAGTTCTCAATAATAAGAAAACCCCTAAATGTACCGACAAGGCGCCATAAAAAATAGCACTTGAAGGCGTTGGTCCTTCCATGGCTCTCGGTAGCCAAAAGCAGAAAGGAAATTGTGCTGATTTGCCTGAAGCGGCAATCAATATTAAAGTTGAAATTAACCATAAGGAACCGTAGCTTGCTGGAGGCATCGCAGGGTTGTTGAATAAATCGACTAATTGGCTAAAATGCTGACTTTCGTGAAACAACAAGTGGCTCATCAAACTGCCCAGTAACAGGCCGATGTCACAGAATCGGTAGATGGTATAAGCTCTTAAAGAATTCCGTATCGGTTGCATTCTATGTCTATAGAAGGCAATGAGTAAGAACGAGGCGATCCCTACAATTTCCCAGCCTGCGAACAAAATGTCGATCGAGCCTGAAAGAATGACGAGATTAAGTCCAAACACGAAGCTAAAAATCGTTAAAAAAAAGCGCTTATAACCCGCTTCTCTATGTAAATAGTAACGACAATATTTTACGATGATCGAAAAAATAGCCCAGGTACAGAACAGGTAAACGGCACTGATTCGATCCAGATAAAATAACAGTGGAAAGCTATAGTCATGAGTTTCATACAGGGTTAGCCATTGATATTCGTGATTTGGAAAACCAGCAATACCCCAGAGGCTTAATAATATAATAATACTGAGTCCTAAGGCGTGACTGCACCAGTAGCTGATGAAGGCAATCTTTTTCTCGTTTGCCTCGGATATAAAAATCAATAAAAAACCCAGTAAGGGTAAACCCAGGCAGGTTAAGATTAATGCGTTCATGCTTGATTCCGAATAAATTGATGTACGGGTATCGTTTGCGTCCTACCGGCAAAGATATCTTGAGATTTAGAAGAAACCGGGGCTTCTTCATTATCTGGCAGCGTAACAGGTTTCCATCCATTGACGGAATAAAGAAAAAGTTGGTGAGTCTCGGGATGGCAAGAGACCACTCTTACCCATTCATGATCTAACCACTCTTTTAGATGGTCAGCCAGCTTGGCAATGGTTTTATCAATAATATCGCAAGTTTGTTCAACCACAATCAGTAAGCGTGCGGGTTGATGCACTTCGATCATCTGATGGGGTAATCCGGTTCGTAAATCGCCTTCGACACCATTAGCCACGCCGAGTAAACCGATAACGTTGTGGGGTAGTTTAGTGCCAGCACCATAGACGGCATTATCAATACGAGAAAACAAATATTCCAGATTGATACCGCCGCAAACAGGAATTACCGCTGAAAGTATTCTAGCCATAATTTCTCCCTGGGCATCGGTTTGTGGGTCGTAGGAGTGTAGAAACGCCCTTCGATCCATAAACAGGTCTCGTGTTAGTTGGCGCCTGCCAACAATGGCGTATAGATTATTGGAGTGGTTATATTCTGGCCTGGGTTCAAATATCGAGCTTGCACGGTTTTTAACGTGTGTATGGGCAATTTCATTGGTTTGATCTTGAGGTGCCAATTCGAACCAGCGACTGCGTTCTCTGGCATTACGTTGGAGAGCCAGACTCATGGTTTCCTGAAATGCAGCCAATTCAGGAACAGGGTGTTCTATTAGTAGTTGTGGGTCAAAATAGGTGACTTCGTCCCGACTGGTATTATGCAGTGCCGCGATAAAACGGGTTTCGTCTGGAATATTAATGCCCCGCTCACGCAAAATGTCACGAACCGATTCATCATTCGCCATCCAGGCAAAGGCACGGGCATTGGGTGCGCCGGGCTTTCCCGAACAGGCACCACAATCATAAGCTGCAAAATGAGGGTTGTTGACGCTGCTTGACCCATGAGCAACCACAACCACTAAAGGAGCAAAGTGTTCTGTTAAGCCAATATTGCGCAATAGGCCATTTAAGCGATCTGCCATTTCATCGTATGAAAAACCCAATAAATGACCATCAGGCGTTAGTTCGTCAGATTCTCTGAGTAAATGAAGTTGTGAATGGGATTCGATTTCGCTTAATGCTCTGATGTTGAGTAGCTTTGATCCAGGTCGGAAAACATCCCAAGCCATTTTTGCGGCATACCCGATGCCTACAGTTTGTGTGTAAAGCCAACCCCTAAACATTGAGTGTGCAGTGAAATGCATGTTGGTGAGATTACTCTTTTTGGGTTTTATGCTGGATTTAGGAGTGCTGCTCAGTTCTTTAATTAAATGTTTAGGAACAATAATGTTTGGACATTGCGCAACCGGGTAAGCATCATCTAAACCCTGATAAAAAAAATCGATACCAAAAAAACCGGCAGCACCAAACGTTTCAATGGCTGGGTTTATTTCTTCCAGATGTCGTCTTAAGGAACATTCCCTATCATCTATACAAAAGAGTGCCTGAGCGACGACTTGTGTTTTTGCGGTTGTGTCTTGTTTTGAATGTTTGATTTTTAAAGCGATTAGCAGCTCTGAATGCAATGACCATTCCATCGCTTCATGCCAGACTTTTAGGCGTAAAGGAATGATAGGTTTAATACCGCCCTGTTTTAATAAGGGTGTACTATGGTCATAGGGTATTGATGACACGTTTGAGAAGAGTGTGTCATATTTCTTATTCAGAAACATGAGTTCAATCAATAGTTCAACTGCAATCAGTTCTTTAAGTGAAATCTCGCGGCGAGCCAATAGCATATTCGGATTTTGTTCAATTACTCGCACCATGCCAGACCAGCCAGGGTGAGCTAGTAGCATCTCTAGTAAGTATTGCTCATAAAGTTGTTCATCACCGACGATTTTCTCAAGACAGCTCTGAATCGCGTCATCAGGATTTTTAGAGAGTAGTTCATAGGCAATCGAACTATTTAATGGGTACAGTGGTAACAAACTGTGTTGGGTTAAGCGCACAACGCAGTCCCAGAAATGTTCTCCAGTTTTTGGAAGGCTCCAGGTGCTAATACCTTGATCTAAAAAATTGCCTAACACTCTAAAGATGATAGGGTGAGCCAAAGCATTCAGATTGAATTCAAGATGCGTTAGCCAGGCATTACGAATACCATGATTGGCTAATGAAACCGGCGGGTAATGGCTGGTATGGTCTTGTTCGAATAGCGAGCTTCGAAGTTTTTCCTGTTCTAAAGCGGTGCATCCAGACTGTTCAATAGCCCAGCTAATGGCATTGGGTTTGATCCTGCCTTCTTGGTATAAGGCTTGATAATCGGCCAGAGGTAAGTAACTGCGTGCCCCGAAAACTTTTGCGGCAATAGCGATGCCTTCATGAAAGGGATGATTCTGAACGGCATGTAAGGTGTTGTGATGAATAAAATCTTTGATAGGGCCTTGTGCGGGTAACCAATGAGCAATATGTTCTATTGCTGTGTCCAAATTAAAAGTTGTCTCGGCAATTTCAGGCTTAGCCATATTATTATTTTTTAATCTCAGCAGGGTTATTATTAAAGGGTAAGGCTTGTCTTATAAGCGCATACTTTTTAAAGTTTAAGCATGAAATGCGCCACAGTTATTTAAAGAATACTCTAAATTATCTTTCGAATAACTCAGGGTGTTATTTTTTAACGGTGATTAACTAGCCAGGTTTCTAAATCGGTAACCGCATTAAAGTCCAGTAAAGCATCCGCTAAATTTTCCAGTTTTTCTAAAGGTAAACTGATTAAATCCTGTAAGCTATTCTCAAGTTGCGGTTGTAGACCAAACTTACGTCTTAATAAGCGACTGAGTAATAAAATACATTCTTTTTGTTTACCTTCTTGGCGTCCTTCGGCAGACACTTCCTGATAAAAACGGGTTTGTCTTAATTCGACTTCATTTAAAGCTAACATCTTTTTAATCTCCTCTCGGCTTAAGTGCGGTAACTTATAAACTAATATTGTTTCAATAAAATCTAAACTATCCACATCAATTTTATCAAGTCGATTTGCTAATTCTTTGGCTCGAGTTATTGTCTGTTGTTTGTCACTGGCAATCAAGCGAATAAATTCAAGGGTGGGTGATAAGTCAGCACGGTTTTGATAATCTTCCAGATAAATGCGATGTAACTGGGGTGAGTTTAGGAACGGTAAAAATTCAATGCTGGTGCTTTTCTCAATACCTCGATGGGGATAGATTACCAATGCCAACCAGTTTCGTTTGGGCTTGTTTAAATAGGCTATCCACTTAAGCCGGGACAGTCTGTTGTTTCAATAAGTTAGAGAGACGGCAACGACCCTTATTCTTTCTGGGTACACCATGATTGTTCATAGTCGAAGGTGTCCCGCCTTAAACGTGTTCACCCATAAGGTTAAACCCACTAATTAATTCATGGGTACATAGATTCCAATTTGCTTTTATTGATAATGCAGTTATACCAATAATGGAGATAGTATTACAGCAAGTAGGCAAGTGGTAAGACGGCAAGGACGCTGTCGAATTAAATACGTCCCGCTTACAATTAATATTTAGTCGGTTAGGAATAATGTTAAAGGCGGGTGATAGGATTATTTCTCGATGCGTACACGGTACACGGCTCCCCGATACTTCAAGTTATTAGTAATCTACCGGATACTGCTTTATGTCACAGCGCCGGATGATTCTCCATACGTTCATTAAATCAGCTTGGACTAGGTTGGATGTTTTAGCAACTCAATAATTTCTTTATTTTGTTGCTCAATAATTAAACGAGATTTTTCAAGTTCGTGAGCGCATTCAGTTTGACTTAGGATAATATAACCTTGCGCCAAATTAGTTGGATTACAGTTTTCCGCAAAATTAAGTATATTTTTTGTATCAAAGTTAGGTAAGACTTTCAGTTATAGGTCTAACGACTCAACTATTTTTTCAGCAATTCCCAATTTGGAAGTCATTATTTATCAAAAAGTTATATTATGAATTTTGGTAGCCATGCCATTTAAAAATAAATAATTAAATTTACAAAGTACTGATTTTTTATTGGATGGGCTTGTTATTAAACCATTTAAGCTTGTCGTGCAAGGTGACCACGGTGCCAATAATAACTAATGTGGGTGGTTTAATATCCAGACTGGCAATAGTCGAAGCAAAGGTTACCAACGTGCCGGTAACAACGCGCTGATTGACTGTAGTGCCTTGCTGAACTAATGCAATAGGCAGGTCTTTGGGGCTGCCATGTTCTATTAAAGATTGGCAAATCTTATCCAGTCCGACCAGACCCATGTAAATGACTATAGTCTGGTTGGGTTTGGCCAATTGTGTCCAGTTTAAATTAATGGAGTTATCTTTTAAATGACCGGTCACAAAGGTACAGGATTGGGCATGATCTCTGTGGGTCAGCGGTATACCCGCATAAGCAGAGCAGCCTGAGGCAGCCGTAATGCCGGGCACCACTTGAAAGTTAATGCCTTGCTCCATTAAAGTTTCGATTTCTTCACCGCCACGACCAAAAATAAAAGGATCTCCACCTTTTAGGCGAACTACACGTTTCCCAGCTTTTGCCAGATCGGTCAGTAAGGTGTTGATGGATTCCTGGGGTAAGGTATGTTTATCGCGCTGCTTACCGACATAAATCTTTTCGGAATCTCTCCGTGCTAAATCAATAATCTCTGGCGAAACTAGGTGATCATAAACAATCACATCGGCTTGTTGCATTAAGCGTAAGGCGCGAAACGTCAATAAGTCGGGCGTGCCTGGGCCTGCGCCTATTAGATAAACTTCACCTTGAGTGACGGTGTCTGTTTGTTGCTGAAGCATCTGTTGTAGCTGTTGTTCGGCATTGTGATCATTTCCTGAAAAAACCAATTCAGCAACGGAACCCTGAAAGATGTTTTCCCAGAAAATTCGCCGTTGTGAAGGTTCTTTAATAAACCTTTTAACGTCATCACGATAGCGTTCTGCCAGTTGAGCCAGTTTGCCATAAGCCGGCGGAATAATGGTTTCAATCTTGGCGCGAAGCAGGCGTGCCAAAACAGGTGCGGCACCCCCCGAAGAAACCGCTGCAATAATAGGCGAACGATCAATAATAGCCGGAAAGATAAAACGACATAAATCAGGACTATCGACCACATTGACCAAAATATTTTGCGCTTCAGCCGTATTAGCAACTAACAGATTGGTTTCTCTATTATCAGTTGCTGAGATAACCAGCCTGAAACCTAAGACATCTTCAGGGGAAAATGATTTCTGTATTATCGTGAGTTGATAGGTTTTTTCCAGGTTTAAAACAGGCTGTCTAATATCATTAGCAATGACTGTAATTTTTGCGCCTGCACGAGCCAAGAGTTCAATCTTGCGGGCGGCGATTTCACCTGCTCCAATAACAAGGCAAGGCTGATCTTGAAGTTTTACAAAAACGGGGAAATAATCCATTTCGTTGTGATGATTCTTAGATTCGTTAGGTAGTGGTATTATAAGCAATCTACAGTTTTATGAGTAACTAAAAACAATGATTGAATTTAGCCAGGAAGTTGATGCGAGTGGCTTAATGTGCCCCTTGCCCTTGTTACGCTTAAAGAAAATATTAGTGGCAATGAATAGCGGTGAAGTAGTTAAGGTCATAACAACCGATCCAGCTGCGCATTTAGATTTTGGCGTTTTTACTAACCAGGCCGGTCATCAGATCATTGAGTTTATAAAACAGGATGATAAACAAATTTTTTATATTAAAAAGAAATAATCAGGAATAAGATTGCGGCTTAGGAATATGCACTAAATAAGTTGAGTATCTGTAGGGGCGAATTTATTCGCTTTGGGCCGATAAATCCACCCCTACATGCTTTTCAAAATTAAATAGACTGACTTCAATAACACTCAAATAATTAAAGACCCATGTCCACCAACGATACGCTGCCTTCGGCAAATTTTATTCGTCAGATTGTTACTAACGATCTCAAAGAAAACAAAAACAACGGTCAAGTAGCAACCCGTTTTCCTCCTGAACCTAATGGCTATTTACATATTGGTCACGCCAAGTCGATTTGTTTAAATTTTGGCATTGCGGCAGAGTTTAATGGCATTTGTAATTTGCGTTTTGATGATACTAACCCAGAAAAAGAAAACATCGAATACATGCAGTCAATTGAGCGAGATGTAAAATGGTTAGGCTTTGAATGGGCCGGTTTATACAATGCCTCGGACTATTTTGAACAGTTATATGACTATGCAGAGCAATTGATTGAGCAAGGTCTTGCTTACGTCGATAGCCTATCGGCAGAAGAAATCAGAGCTTATCGCGGCACCTTAACGGAGCCCGGTAAAGAAAGTCCTGATCGTAATCGTTCAATTGCAGATAATCTGGATCTGTTTCAACGCATGCGTGCGGGTGAATTTGCAGATGGTCAGTTTGTGTTACGTGCCAAAATTGATATGGCCTCACCTAATATCAATATGCGTGACCCAGCCATTTACCGAATTCGGCGTGTGCATCATCATCGTACCGGTGATGAATGGTGTATTTATCCGATGTATGATTATACTCACTGTATCTCGGATGCCATTGAAGGCATTACGCATTCTTTGTGTACTTTAGAGTTTGAAGATCATCGTCCGCTTTATGATTGGGTGTTAGACAAATTACAAACGCCCCATCATCCTCAGCAAATTGAGTTTGCGCGTTTACAATTGGAATATACCATTGTCAGTAAACGTAAACTCAATCAACTCGTGACTGAAAAACATGTCAAGGGATGGGATGATCCGCGGATGCCGACCTTGGCCGGTTTACGTCGTGCGGGTTTTACACCGAAAGCGATCCGTGATTTTTGTGAGCGCATTGGTGTGACCAAGCAAAACTCCTGGATAGAAATGGGTGTGCTTGAATATTGCATTCGTGAAGATCTAAATGAAAACGCCCTAAGAGCAATGGCAGTTCTGCAACCGTTACGTTTAGTAATCGAGAATTATCCTAATGATCAGGTACAGCAGTTAGAAATTAGCAATCATCCACAAAAGTCCGAGCTAGGAAAACGTAATGTCCCGTTCACTCAGGTTATTTTAATTGAGCAGGATGATTTTGCTGAAGTTCCGCCGCCCAAGTTTAAACGTCTGGTAGAGGGTGGAGAAGTGCGGTTGAGGGGTTCTTATGTCATTAAATGTAATGAAGTAATTAAAAATGCTGAAGGTGTTATTACCGAACTACGTTGTAGTTATGATCCTGATACGCTAGGAAAAAATCCTGAAGGCCGTAAAGTTAAAGGCGTGATTCATTGGGTATCAGAGTCACATTCAAAAGTAGCTGAAATTCGTTTGTACGATCGCTTGTTTACCGTCCCTAATCCAGATAATGAAGAAAGCTTTTTAGATGTTATCAATCATGATTCTTTAGAAGTGCTAGAAGGTTGTCGGGTAGAAGCCAGTTTGGCAGAGGCAACGGCAGAGCACCGTTATCAATTTGAAAGAACCGGTTATTTTTGTTTAGATGCGATAGACAGTGTTGACGGAAAATTAGTGTTTAACCGTACCGTGACTTTACGGGAAGGCGGCTGGGCTAAAGACTGATAACCAGTATTTTGGGGGTTGATTTAGAGTGCTTTTTACTTGCACTTGAAAAAGTTAGGAAATACAATGCCCCAATTCATTTGATAATAACTTCGGACTAATTTATATGAGCCAACAGGACAGTATTAATCTCGTAGAACGCTATTATGCCGCTTTTAATGGGGCTGATATGGCGACTTTTTTAAACTTGCTGACGGATGATGTGATTCATGACATCAATCAGGGTAGAAGAGAAGTTGGCAAAGAGGCCTTTACTGTATTTATGGGAGGAATGAATACCAATTATAAAGAACAGCTTGTAGACATGGTGATAATGGCCACTGGCGACGGCAAACGCGCCTCAGCTGAGTTTGTGGTATTGGGTGAATATGTTAAGACTGATGAAGGCCTGCCGGAAGCCAATGGGCAGACATATCATTTACCAGCCGGTGCTTTTTTTGAAATTCGTGACAATAAGGTCGCTCGGATTACCAACTATTATAATCTGCAAGATTGGATTGCTCAGGTGACGGGTTAACAGACTTTATACGGGTTACTGGAGGTCTTGAAAATCTACCTGTATAGGGTGAATATATTGTCTTTACCCTATACAGACTAAGATTGCTTCTATACGTTATTTTAGACTAGCTCATCAAGAAATTTTTCTGCGTCTAGTGCAGCCATACATCCTGAGCCAGCCGAAGTTATTGCTTGTTTATAAACAGAATCCATCACATCACCGGCCGCAAAAACCCCTTCAATACTGGTTGCGGTTGCATTTCCATTGATGCCGCTATGTACTTTTATGTAGCCGTGATCCATGTCTAATTGGCCTTCAAAAATACTTGTGTTTGGAGTATGGCCAATAGCAATAAAGACGCCGTGAACATCCAGTTCTTTAGTTGTTTCATCCAGCGTATTTTTAATTCTAATGCCAGTTACCCCCATTTCATCACCTAAGACTTCATCTAATGATGAATTCCACTCAATCACAACATTGGCATTGTTTGATTTTTCAATTAATTTATCAGCGAGGATTTTTTCTGAACGAAATTTGTCTCTCCGATGGATAACGGTGACTTTTGAGGCAATATTGGCTAAATAGAGTGCTTCTTCAACGGCAGTATTACCTCCACCAATAACTGCGACGGGTTTGTTGCGATAAAAGAAACCATCGCACGTCGCGCAAGCAGAGACTCCCCGGCCTTTAAACGCTTCTTCGGAATCTAAGCCTAAATAACGCGCGGATGCCCCAGTTGCAATGATCAACGCATCACAGGTATAAGCTCCACTATCGCCTGTTAAAGTAAAGGGTCTTGCAGATAGATCAGTCGTATGAATATGATCAAAAATAATTTCTGTATCAAAGCGCTCAGCATGAAGGCGCATTCTTTCCATCAGGTCAGGCCCTTGTAAGCCCTCAACATCACCTGGCCAGTTATCAACTTCTGTGGTCGTGGTTAATTGCCCACCTTGTTGCATCCCTGTAATGATGACGGGATTTAAATTAGCACGTGCAGCATAAATAGCAGCAGTGTAGCCAGCAGGGCCAGAGCCAAGAATTAAAAGTCGGCAGTGTTTGGTAATAGTCATAAAAAGTCCTCTATGGGTTATCTATTAGTTAAATTAAGATGGTGTTGTTAATTATGCGGGTGAATGCTTCTTTCGTAAATGTTATTGTATTAGCAATTATTTTTAAGTTAAAAATAAGCTGGATTTTTTTGTGGTCGATAATAATGTAGAATAGATAACTATATTCCTTCTTTAATAAATCCTAATCTATTTTGAGTCATAATTTATGTCTGCTGTAATGGAAGAAAAAACGTTTCGGGGGTTACGTGAAATTGCCGTTTTGGCCTGTTTCGCGGTTGCAGTTTTTTTCTTAATTTCTTTAATTACTTTTAGTGGTGAGGATGGGGGGTGGACACACAGTGGGGCTGGTCAGAAAGTGGTTAATGCCTGTGGGCTTTCTGGTGCATGGCTTGCCGACTTTACACTGAGTTTTTTCGGGTTATGTGGATACTTATTTCCATTGATTATTTGCTGGCATGGGTATTTGTTATACGGTCGAGTCAGACAAAAACGGCAAAAAATTACAACGACCTTACAGTGGCTGGGATCCATTGCGACTATTGTAGCGAGTACGGCTTTACTGTATTTGTATTTATTAAGAGTCGGGATTGAACTTCCGTTAGGTACTGGCGGCATTTTGGGGCAAGAAACGGGCGATGCTGTATTGGTTTTATTTGGCAATTCAGGTGCGACATTATTTTTAATCGTACTGTTATTGTCTGGCATTACATTAGCAACTGAACTCTCCTGGCTTGGGTTTATTGATCTTATTGGTCGGTATACGGTTGCGGCCTGTCGATTTCTAGGATCTATGCCAGTTGATAGTTCACAAGAGTCTATTGACAACTCTGTCCATTCGTTTGAAGCGGTTTCCGAGAAAACGGTTGCCAAGAAAAAGGCACCCGTTAAAGTAGAACGTAGTGTTGCAAGAAATGTAGAGCCTATTGAAAAATACAGTGTTAGCTATACGCCACAAAAACAGTCGGTCTCTAGCTGTAACGAGAGCGAAGGTGTGTTGCCGTCTTTGAGTTTATTAGATGAGAGAGATACGCGCGTTATTGGTTATTCTCAAGCCGATTTGGAAGAAATGTCCCGATTAGTTGAAGATATTCTTGCAGATTTTAATGTGGCCGTTGTTGTGGTCGATTTTCATCCAGGGCCAGTGATTACTCGTTTTGAGTTGCAGCCAGCGGCAGGTGTAAAAGTCAGTCGTATTAGTAGCTTGTCTAAAGACCTGGCAAGAGCACTGTCAGTGACGAGTGTGCGTATTGTAGAAATAATTCCCGGAAAATCAGTGGTAGGTCTGGAAATCCCGAATAGAGAGCGGGAAATGGTCACACTGCGTGAGTTATTAGTTTCACCTGCCTTTGAACATGCGAAATCCTTGCTCACGCTGGCTATGGGTAAGGATATTGCGGGCGTACCGTTAGTGGCTGATTTAGGTAAAATGCCTCATGCCCTGGTGGCGGGTACTACAGGGTCAGGAAAGTCTGTCGCTATCAACACCATGATATTAAGTTTGCTTTACAAGGCGAAGCCGCAAGAAGTGCGGTTGATCATGATTGATCCCAAGATGCTGGAGTTATCTGTTTATGAGGGTATTCCTCATTTATTAACGCCGGTTGTTACGGACATGAAAGAAGCCAGTAATGCCTTACGCTGGGCCGTGGCAGAAATGGAACGACGTTATAAATTAATGTCAAAAATGGGTGTCAGAAACCTGGCTGGATTTAATCATCTTATTGATGAAGCAACCGCTAGGGGCGAATCTATTAGAGACCCTATGTTTCAATTATTAAATCCTTTAGAGGACGGCGAGTCTTTTCCTGTTTTGACTAAGTTACCTAGCATTGTTATCGTTATCGATGAGTTGGCCGATATGATGATGATTGTCGGTAAAAAGGTTGAAGAGTTAATTGCGCGTTTAGCTCAAAAGGCCAGAGCCGCTGGTATTCATTTGATTTTGGCAACGCAGCGTCCTTCTGTTGATGTTTTAACGGGATTGATAAAGGCAAACGTGCCAACTCGTATCTCTTTTCAGGTTTCCTCGCGTATTGACTCGCGCACTATTCTTGATCAAGGGGGGGCGGAGACATTATTGGGTAATGGCGATATGCTGTTTTTACCGTCAGGTACGAGTATTCCTATTCGTGCGCATGGGGCGTTTGTTGATGACCATGAGGTTCATCGTGTTGTTGAGTTCTTAAAACAGACCGCACCACCTGATTATCTGGAAGAAATCACTAGAGAATCTTCTGATTCTAATGATGGCTTCAGTATGAGTGGTGGTGAGGGCGGTAATAATTCGGAGAATGATGCTTTATATGATGAAGCCGTGATGTTTGTGACTGAGTCGCGCAAGGCATCAATATCGAGTGTGCAACGCCGTTTTAAGGTGGGCTATAATCGTGCCGCAACCATGATTGAAGCCATGGAGGCAGCCGGTGTGGTGAGTGCCGCAGAGTCTAATGGTTCAAGAGTTGTATTGGCTCCGCCGCCCAGTAGAGATTAGTTACGATTTAATATTGAGAAAAATATGACTGAGAAATATATCTATTCTTTCCTGCAAGGGGATGGAAAAAACAAAGGGTTGCTGGGTGGCAAAGGTGCCAATTTGTGTGAAATGACTCAAATAGGTCTTAATGTACCGCCTGGGTTTGTTATTACTACACGTACTTGCCTTGATTATCTTGAAAATTATCAATTACCTGAGGGTTTAATGGCTGATGTTAAGGCGCATGTTTCAGAAATTGAGTCGTTAACAGGTAAGTTATTTGGGGATGGCGATAATCCCCTTTTAGTCTCAGTTCGATCCGGTTCGGCTATCTCAATGCCTGGCATGATGGATACTATATTAAATTTAGGACTTAATAGTCAGACCTTAATTGGTCTCATTAAACAGACGGGTGATGCTCGATTTGCTTATGATGCCTATCGCCGGTTTATTCAGCTATTTGGCAAAGTAGCTTTAGGTATTTCAGATGAGAAGTTTGATTTACATTTTGATGCGATAAAAAAGCAGGCTGGGATTAAAGCTGATATCGGTCTTGATGCTGAACATTTGCGCCAGATTAGTGAGTTATTTCTTCATGTGGTGTTAGAAGAGACAGGCAGACCGTTTCCTGAAGATGTTTATGAACAGTTAGATTTATCTATCAGGGCGGTCTTTAACTCATGGACTGGAAAGCGAGCCGTTGATTATCGACGCGAGTTTCATATTACACCTAAAATAGCGAATGGAACGGCTGTTAACGTGGTGGCTATGGTCTTTGGTAATCGAGGTAATGATTGTGCAACCGGGGTCGGTTTTACACGTAACCCGGGTACCGGCGCCAATGAGATGTATGGCGAGTATCTGGTGAATGCCCAGGGTGAAGATGTGGTAGCAGGTATTCGGACTCCAAAACCGGTGCAAGAATTAGCTGCTGAAATGCCTGATCTTTATAAGCAATTGGTTGATTTGCGCAATAAACTTGAAGCGCATTACCAGGAAGTACAGGACTACGAATATACGATTGAATGCGGTAAGTTGTATTGTTTGCAAACCCGTAACGGCAAAATGAACGCAGTGGCGATGGTTCGTACCTCCGTAGAAATGTTTTCTGAAGGGCTTATCAGTAAAGAGCAAGCCATATTACGTATTAATCCAGAATTATTAGAGCAATTGTTACATCCTCAATTGGATCCGAATCATAATGTGAGTTCGGTGGCTCAAGGTCTGCCAGCCTCTCCAGGCGCGGCTTTTGGAAAATGCGTGTTTGATGCCGATACTGCCGAGTTGATGGGACGGGCAGGCGAAGCCGTTATTTTGCTGAGAGAAGAAACTAAGCCCGAAGATATTCATGGTTTTTTTGCAGCTCAGGGCATTTTGACCAGTCGTGGTGGTAAAACCTCCCACGCGGCAGTGGTTGCCAGAGGTATGGGCAAAGCCTGTATTGCTGGAGCCGAAGATATTAAGATTGATGTGACATCACGTCAGGCAGTTATCGGTGAGTTGCATATCCGAGAAGGCGATATTATTACTATTGATGGTAGTACGGGGCTTATTTATATAGGCATGATTGCAACGATTGAGCCCTCATTTTCTGATGAGTTGAAAACTTTATTAGCGTGGGCTGATGAATTTGCTGAACTAGAAGTTCATGCCAATGTGGATACGCCTGAACGTGCGCGTATTGCGCTGAGTTACGGTGCGAAAGGTATTGGTTTATGCCGAACTGAGCGCATGTTTAATGCGTCTGATCGATTGCCTTTAGTGATTGATATGATTTTGGCAGATAACAAAGAAGCCAGGGAAGCCGCTCTAGATAAATTATCACCGATTCAACGGGATGATTTTAAACAAATCTTTGAGGCTATGTCGCCTTACCCAGTGACGGTGCGTTTGCTGGATCCACCGATGCATGAGTTTTTACCGAGCGAGCATCAGTTAGAGAATGAAATAAAAGCCTTAAATTCCTATAAGGTGATGATTAAAGGACAACAAGTGGTCTTGGATACTTTAGGCTCACAAATTAATCTACCCGTACCTTTTAATCAATTAAATGAAGATGTCATTAATAAAGCCATCGCTAAAAAAGAATTGATGCTAAAGAAGGTTAAAGAGTTGTACGAAGTCAATCCCATGTTAGGACACCGTGGGGTTCGCTTAGGAATGACTTATCCAGAAATTTATCAGATGCAGGTTCGCTCCATACTGGAAGCAGCCGCACTCTGTATAAAGGAAGGTACGCCAATATTGCCTGAAATTATGGTGCCTCAGGTTATTACTGTAAACGAGTTAAAAGCAGTTAAGGTCTACGTGGATCAAATTCAGGAAGAAGTTGAAAAACAGTATGGTATTGTCTTAGAGTTTAAATTTGGAACCATGGTTGAAACTGTCAGAGCGTGTACGCGGGCAGCTGAGTTGGCAAAAGTGGCTGAGTTTTTTTCATTTGGTACAAACGATTTAACTCAAGCGACGTTTTCATTTTCTCGGGAAGATGCAGAAAACAAGTTCTTGCCTCTTTACAATGAAACTGGACTCCTTGAAGACAACCCATTTGAAGTGCTTGATGCTAAAGGCGTTGGGCAATTAATGAAAATGACGTCTGACTCGGGTCATCAAACTCGCCCTGACATTACGATAGGTATTTGTGGTGAACAAGGTGGACACCCTCATTCGATTCGTTTTTGCCACCATATTAAACTGGACTATGTATCCTGTTCGGCACCACGAATACCGATAGCCAGGCTGGCGGCGGCCCATGCAAAATTATTAGAGGATGAGTACAAGATTGCTTAGCGGTTAGATTTTGTCTAATGATTGTAGGTGTTTTAATTTTTCTTTGATTTTAATTTCTAAGCCCCGGTCAACGGGCTCGTAATAACGAGTGCCGACTAAGGCATCGGGGAAGTAGGTTTCACCTGCTGCGTAAGCTTCAGGTTCATCATGTGGATACCGGTAATGTTTTCCATAATCTAAAGCCTGCATAAGTTTAGTTGGGGCATTTCTTAAATGTACCGGCACCCCAAGGCTTCCACTTCGTTGAGCATCCAGTTTGGCGGCCTTATAGGCTGTGTAGACGGCATTACTTTTAGGAGCGCAAGCTAAATAAACAATAGCTTGCGCTAAGCTCAATTCACCCTCAGGACTGCCCAAACGTTCTTGGGCTTCCCAGGCATTAATAGCAATTTGTAGGGCTCTAGGATCAGCATTACCAATGTCTTCTGAAGCCATTCTTACAATGCGTCTGGCTAAATATGCCAAGTCACAACCGCCATCCATCATACGGCACAACCAGTACAGTGCTGCATCAGGTGAACTGCCCCTGACTGATTTATGTAATGCCGAAATCTGGTTATAAAATTCTTCGCCCTGATTATCAAAGCGTCTAACACCACCGGTCAGAACCTCTTTTACACAGGCTTCATTAATAATAGTACTATTTTTTGAAGCTGCAAGTTCGACAGCAATTTCAAGTAAATTTAATAGCTTTCTGGCATCCCCATCTGCAGCTTCAGCAAATTGATGTTTAATGTCCTCGGACATTTCAATGCCAAGATCACCCAATCCTTTCAAGCGGTCAGTTAAGGTTTTGTCTATTAATGACTTTAAGTCATCAGGAGATAGTGCATTTAAAACATAAACGCGTGCTCTGGATAAGAGTGCATTATTGAGCGCAAATGAAGGATTTTCAGTCGTAGCCCCTACGAAATACACCGTGCCATCTTCTACGTGGGGTAAAAAGGCATCTTGTTGTGATTTATTAAACCGATGGACTTCATCGACAAACAATATAGTTCGTCTGTGCTGTTCAAGTTGAATTTTTTGGGCAGCACTCACTGCGGCTCTAATTTCTTTAACACCCGATAACACCGCAGAAATAGGCATGAATTCAGCATCAGAATGTTTAGCAATCAGCCGGGCTAGGGTCGTTTTTCCTGTACCGGGTGGCCCCCAGAAAATCATGGAATGTAATTTTCCAGAGACAACCGCTTCATAAAGCGGTTTGCCTGCTTTTAGAATATGTGTCTGACCCACGTAATCACCTAGAGATTGGGGTCGCATTCTCTCTGCTAAGGGTTTTGTTAATTCATCAAACATATATTAATTTGAAAATACATCATCACGTCTGGATTCTTTCTGACTATTATACATAAATCAAGCAGATGAATACGGGCAAGCATCATTCAAGCGTTATTAATTGTAGTCATATTTTTCCTGATCTTAGTATCAATCGGATTAACACCAGGGCCTTGTAGTTTGACTTTAATTTGAGAGGGACTAGAAATTTCGGGTTCCTTTACCTCTTCATAGCTTAGTACATCGGGTTGACCTTTTGCAGTCATTAAAATGGCTTTCATGTTTGCAGACCTTATATAAAGTTGAGATTAATTCGCCAACCATTGTTGACGATAATCCTGATAATCGAATTGTTTTATCTTCGTGAGTTGCTGGTTTTGGTAGCGATAAATAGTGGGTAAATTATAGCCATTAAAGCGGTTGGCTTTAATGAGGCTGTAAGCGCCACAGTTTTTAAAAACCAGCTTGTCACCTAGGTTCAAAGGTTCATTAAACTGATATTCTCCGAAGAGATCGCCAGCTAAACAAGTGCTTCCGGCTAAAATGACTGAATATCTACCCTTGGAAACCTGTTCGTTTAACTCAAGCTGACGTTGATATTCAAATACTTCAGGGTGATGATTGATGGAGGTATCAAGCACAGCGATGGTTTTACCGTCACTTACAAACAGGTCAATCACGGTTGTGACTAAATAGCCAGTGTTATCAATGATGGCTTTGCCCGGTTCAATAAAAACATCCAGGTTAAAATCGTGCTTAAGATTAGCGACTAATTTAATGAACGGACGATGGTCGTTGATGTGATTAAATAAATACCCTCCGCCCAGATTTAGCCAGTCCAGTTGAGCCAGCTCTGCCCCAAAATATTGACGGAGTTTCTCTATTGTTTTAACTAGTGGTGTAAAGTCAGTCGCTGAGAATAAATTATGAATATGTAAGCCTTTAACCTGATTGATATCTGATGATTGCCATAAGACATCGATATCGATGCCTAGCTTTGAATGGGGGCGACAGGGGTTAAACCGATCATCTTTAAGAAAGGATAGCTTGGGGTTAACACGAATCCCAAGAGACGTTTGCGGGGAGGGTATGGTTGAAAAGCGTTGGTATTGTGTTAAGGAATTAAAACTGAGGTGGGTGATTAAGGCTGTTAATTCTTGCCATTCATTGGATCGGATACCGGGTGAGGTTAAATGAAGGCTACCATGACCCGCTAATATTTCATTAGCCAGTTTCGCTTCAAATAAAGAGCTGACAGAAAAGCCATCAATAAAAGGCTTAGCAATGTCCAGTACAGTCGATAAGGGCAGGGCTTTGATGGAATATAATATTTTACAGCCACACTGTTGGCGCAATGTGTTTAGAATTTGTAGGTTATTAATCATTGCATCTGCATTTAGAATAAAGGCAGGCGTGCAAGAGGCTTGGGTTTTAATTGTTTGAAAGTCCATTGGTTAAGGTGTTGTTATCCTAAGAAGTGATTATCCTGCAAAAACTTTGGCTACCCACTTTAAGCGGGTAGCCATGCTTAATAAGCTTCTTAGAAAATAGGATTCGTGGCTTATAAAAATTAAAATATAACATCTAAACCCTTTTCCTGTACCAAATGCAGAAGCTTAAGCGCTGTTCCACTTGGTTTCTTCTTGCCTATTTCCCATTTCTGCACAGTAGGAATACTGGTGTTCAATAACGCAGCAAAAACAGCCTGACTCACATTGGTTGCTTCGCGAATTTTCTTTATTTCCTCAGGCTGTAGAGGACTTATCGGCGGCAAACAAAGCCGATCAAACTCGCGCATTGTCATTTTGTCCATCAAGCCGGAGTCGAATAAATCTTTTGCAGATTCGTGGACCGCTTCAAGAATTTCTGATTTCACTTTTTTCATTGCACTCAACTCGTATTAGTTTGCCATCGTTAG
This sequence comes from Methylococcales bacterium, assembly GCA_003584865.1. GTDB lineage: Bacteria > Pseudomonadota > Gammaproteobacteria > Methylococcales > Methylomonadaceae > Methylobacter_C. Next base: position 623 of record QVQE01000074.1, on the reverse strand, counting down.
TAAGCTGGTCAATGACCGTTTGGGTATATGACAGCAATTGATTGGTGTACATTTTCAAGGCTTTTTCTTCGACATTATTGATATTTCCACGCGCATTTTTAGGGAAACTGAAAACAAAAAACCATTGGTCACCTTTGTTAGTGGCGACTAATGTTCGATACCCACCGCTTTTTCCTTTTCCTGGCCTCGCTATTCGCTTCTTGAATAGCCCACCACCAAGATCGGCATCAAAAAGACCCTCTGTCATTTCCTGAACGGCTTTGCAAAATACTTTGTCATCTAATTCCTCTTTACTTGCCCATCTTTCAAAAACTTTGGTTTTATAAATTGCCATATTAAAAATCCCTGTAATAGGTGTTTTATTAAAATCCTTTGTAATAATTATGGTACTAGGTGCTATATAAAGCAATAGAGTTTTTCTGAAAATGTACTGGAAGCAGTCTAGATCATTGGGTTGTACTGGCTATAAGCTGGCAGAAAAAGCATTAATAAAGGGTTTCGCAATTTCCAGAACAGCAGATAAGAGTAGGGCTTTGATCGAATATAATCAGCAATTCCCAATTTAAAGCCTTAAGTTTTAACTGGTAATTTGGTTCCGCCATTTAGCATAAATTGCATCAGAT
>QVQE01000089.1 GCA_003584865.1 Methylococcales bacterium | reverse complement strand
TAAACATCACAACCCAAACGAGCCGCTTCAAAAGGAATTTGGCCACTGCCACTAAAGACATCGGCTACTCGTGGACGATGACCAAAACGGGCTATACCGATTTGCTCAATTAACTCAGGAAAGGAAAAAGCCGAGGTGCCAAGGTGGGCATTGACGCTATCCCAAACGTGAGTAAAAAGAGCATCACCACATTCTTCAGGGCGGGACGCTGCTCTAACCCATTCGTTATAAGTAGCGCTGACCTCGACTTCTTGTTCTTGTGCCAGAAAAAAGCGACTGGCTTTATCATTTTTGTGTTCAAGCCGAAGTTCAAGAGATTGCCTATCCATGCCCATTAATAACTCAAATATCTCAAGGTCTTTTAATGGCTTATTTGTAGCAGGCAGTAAGGCACCCAAGATACAGGCTTTATTAAGAATGAGTGGCTTACGACCTTTCCAATAACTGCCAAGGGCTGTCAGCGTTTTACCCGCCCCCGCCATTTGCTCCTTAAAGCTTTCTGCAGAAATCTTCTGTACCGGAAACAAATGTTCAATTAAGGCAGGTTTATCTTGCCACTCAAAGGGTTTAAGCATGGGTTTATATTTCCTGGGTTTCAACAAAACCAATTTTCAATTGATAAATCAGTAAAGTTTTTAAAATCATCCACGTTGCGCGTGACTAAAATTAAGTTGTTTGTTTTTGCAATCGCTGCGATTTGGGCATCGACAAAAGGCGGTGTTTTTCCGAGTTGCTGCAAATGTGCGGCTGTTTCACCCTGCCATTTTGCAGCTGCTTCGGTATAGGGTAAAATTGGAAACTCAACCAAAACGGATTCAAGATAATCATTTGTTTTCAATCGTTTTTTAGAATCTGGTAATAACGCAACACCACGCACCAATTCATAAACCACAAATGCAGCAATGGCGATTTGTGCATGATAACGTTCTATATTTTCAATGACCTGCTTATTGGGTATCGCTTTTAAAGGTTCTGAGATGGTATTGGTATCCAGTAAATAAACCAAACTCATAATCTAAAGTCTCTATCGGCATCTGTTTTTCTACTTTCTTCAAAAATACTTGTATCGATATCAATATCTTCGGCCTGGTATTTATTCAGAAACGCTTTTAAAGCGACACCGGCATCATTTTTTATTTGCGTTAATTCGTAAATAACCGCAATTTTTGCCCGCCCAGCGGGAATATTTTCGGGCAACTGAATATGTAGTTGATGATCGACAGGAATGTCGGTTTCTATTTCATAATAGGCTTGCATGATGGGATTCCTTTACGTTAGTTAGTTCTCTACAAAGTCAAAAATATCCATAAAGATTATCTCATCTTCCTTTTGCTTCTTGTTTTTGGGTTTTACTTTTTGTCCCAGTGCTATATTTTCACCATCCGACAACGCGCAATACAAGGCTTTACGCCAACCGCGTTGGGTTTGATCTGCTAATCGGGCTTCGGCGGCGGTCTTGGCATAAAACCACCAGCGTTCTTCGGGTCGTAAGGCTAACCATTTTTGACAAATGATGGCACATTCAGCGGGGCTGGCATGTTCTGCGGCCCAAGCTAAAACACAGAGTTCTCTTCCTAAGAAACGATCAAGTTTAACTGTTCCAGTATTCCATGTGCCGGTACTTTGTTTCTTGGCTTTAAGACGCTCATTAAAATCCCGACGGGCATCATCTCTAATCTTTGTCCAAAGCTCACGCGCCAGAATGCTACGGCATTCGGTGGTTTCTCTGCGACTTTCATCACCGTCAAAACCATAATCTTCAAAGATACGCACAGCTTCACGCGGTGAGGCCGATATCTCTACATAAAAACAATGCGTGCCAAATTCAGAGGGGGCTCCAAAGTCGGTGGTGTGCGTCATTCCTGAATGACCTCATCATTATGCAATTCGATGCCCAGCGTTTTAGCAAATTGTTCCAAATCATAACCTGTCAATGCATTAGCTTTTTTAAACTTCATAATGACGGGGGCTTCAGGTGGCACCAGGCTTTGTAAATGTAATAAGGTTTTTTCTATAAAATCAGCCTCAATCTTCATTTCACCCAGTGATAAATGAATCACTTTGGGTGCCGAACCAATAATCAGGGTCACTTGTTCAAAGGTGATGTTTTTGTCTTTAGCAAATTTTATCCCGTCATACGTTTTAGCGGCATTATCCAGGGTTTTATACGTAGGGCAATACAGTTGTGCCGGTTTCTCTTTGATCATCAGCACTTCTGTAGAGCCAGATTCAGCAAAGCTAAAATGTCGTTTGGCTTCTAAGTCTTCACATTCTGCAAACACGCTAATTTTAGCGGCTTGATCGCCAATAGTGATGGGCCCTGTGTACGAAAGGCCATTTCTGGGTTCTGAGCCATCAAGGGTATAACGGATAGACCCTTTAGGGGCGACAAAAAGTTCGACTTGCCTGGATATTTCGTTAAAACGGTTTCTAATCACCAAGGTATTTGTCCACGTCTTGGGATTGCCGGTCTGATTTTTATCGGTGGGGTCAATAGCTATCAACTGAACTTTTAATGCATTTGTGACTAATATATTATCGGTTAGCACGGGAGACTGTTGGGTGACTTCTCCGTCTTCCTGATAATGTATTTTTGGACTATTGCCCGCATTAACGGCCTCAATTTTTAAACGCACTTTGCCGTTGTCATCGGGTTCATTATCTGCGATGACTAACACATCGGTTTGTTTGGGTTTGGGTTTTTTAGTGAGATACCCGTTACCTAAATCTTCCCAAATACCGCGCTGAAAGGCTTCCTGTGCTAATTGATCAAAACCTTTTGAGGGTAGCCAGGGCATTTGCGTTTTTTGCTTCATCTTATCCAGTAAATCCGTTTTTCTGGCTTCATCTTGCGCACCAAATAATAATTGTTCAGCGCGTGCTCTCAACGAATCAAAGTTTTCAGGAATTTGTGTATACAGTTTAATCGGGTCTGCGGTTAAGGTTTTAATAACCTGTCGTTCACCGTTATAGGACTCATTCGAGGGATAAGTGCTGTCCAATGCTTTAGAGCGTAAACCATCCTCTCCTTGAATAGTGCCCGGGAACATCAGTTTATCGAATACCGCTAATACAGTGGTGTGAAAATCTTGCGCGTATTGGGCTTTTTTCTCGTCCAGTTCTTTACGTTGAGGATGTGAGGCGTTTATTTCGGTATCTGTTTTGGTGACGGCATAAACATGGCGGGCGGCTTTATCAAGACTGGCCATCGTAGACTTTTCGCCGGTCAGCACCAGGATATTGTTTTTATTGGTTAAGCCTTCAAAAAAGCGTTTAACGACTTCTGGCGGTGCTTTACCATCAGGACTAATGATTAATAACACACGTGAACTTTTTAACGCCGCCTCAGCCTCATCCATTTCAGGTAAAGGTAATACGCGCTCATAGGCTTCTCTCGTGGTGGGTTTATACATCTCATCCAAGCGATGACGTATCAGTTCATCTACTTTGTTCTGAGGGGCTTTGTCAGCATAACCCTGAAGCTTTTTGGTTAAGTTCTCTTGGCGATCAAAATAACTGCGGCCTTCGGGTGTTTGATGCAAATACCAGGCGGCTTTATGTAAGTCTGTAAAGGCAGCACGAAAATCACTGGCTTGCCGAACCGGATCAATCAAGCATTGCAGCATTTCACTTTCTGATAAGCCTTTCACTGAATTAACTGCCGTTGATAGACTGGCTGTTAATAATAAGGTGCCGACCTGTTTTGCATAATTGTTGCCCTTATCTAAATCAATCACCTGTGCATGAGCGCTATCGGAGGAATCCCATAAATCGCGGGCAATAACATCCCGCATTTCTGAAATATCAGCCAATTTCTCACGCACCTCATCAATTGACAGGTCAAAATGTTGAGCCCCTATTAAATAGATATCTTCGTCACTTTCCCACACTGATTTTAATAATCGGGACACCAATTCCATGAGGCCACGGGTTTGTTTAAATTTCTCATTGTCTTTAAACAGTGCAGTAATGCTTTTAAAACTGGGGTGAAACGGATAGGTGGCTTCAATTTCAGAGGCCAGTGATTCGGCGCTACGTTCTATGGTTTTAGCTTTGGCGGCTTCGCTTAAACGATTGGCATAGACACTGGCAATGTCTGCCACTTCTTTCGGGTCAGGTAAGGATAGAAACAAACGCTTTCTTAGAATTTCATAAATTTCATTGGATTCAAGGTTAACCGGCGTAATGCCCACTTCGGCTCTACCGAGTTCCTGAGTTGAATCATCAAGGGCTTTTTGGATCAGTTTGCCACCGGTATCATAAGCGGCTTCCAAGTCTGAAACCACGATACACACATTCTTTTTTTTCTGTGCGGCGGTGAGCATATTTGAGAATGCGCGGGTGATAACATCCGCGATAGTGCCATTACCTAACACTTGGGTGCTGTAATAATGAAAATAAGGGGGCATTTCATCAAGCAGGATAAGGATGGGGTCTTCTCCTTCAAAGAGTTTAACCCAGGCGCTTTCGTCGGGTGCTTTGGCACCTGCCTCCCAGTATTCTTTAAATAAGCTTTCTTTACCCAGTTGCCTCGCTATTTCACCCCAAAAGTAAGTGGCTGGATTGTTTCTGCCATTAAAGGCGGCAATTTTGGCAGAGCCAAAACTCGCTTGATAAGGAAGAGTACCGATTAACTCAGAACGCAGGGTTTGATCTTTGGCCAGTAAGCCAAAGCCCACCATTAAATGCGTCTTACCCCCGCCCATGGCTTGTTTTAAATGAAAAACAGAGTCGTTAGATTTACCGGCTAGACGAGCGATCCCCTTGGTTAAAAGGGTTTTCATGCCGTCAGTTATAAACGTTTTATTGAAATAAGCCTGACCCTCCGTGTCATTAATGATTTGGTCAAGTTGTTCTATTTGATCCCCCACATTAATGTCAAGTGCGTTGGGCTGTAGCTTACAGGCACTGCGGATATTTCTCATTATTTATTCCCTGTGTGGCTTTATAATAGATTAAGGTGATGGATTATAAAGCCTAACAAAAATAAAGGATAAATATATCCCGAAGCGACGGGAAGGTGCTTAAATCTAGCCTGGATTATTCAGTTTTGTAGCCGCAGGTCTTCGTAATGCGAAGTCTCATTGCTTAAGCTGTGCTATCACATTGGGTTGAAAGTCTATCCACATTTTAATTATGTGTAATGCTTTTTGATGCAAAGTGAATGCACATTCATTAGAATGTGCATTGTTTTTGTGTCAATGTGAATACATAAGCACTGGAATGTCTTATCACACGGTTTCAAAGTGCTATCGCATTCGTCAGAGTTGTAATGCCTTTTTTTGCAATGTGACCGAGCATTTTTCGTTATTGCTCAGTGTTTTACCCAAGAATATATTTATTTTCATTATTTCCTATTCTTTTTCATCAATAGGGACTAGACTCTAAGTTGAGTTAGCGACCTTTTTAAAAGCGGACAATATAGTCATCTTGGGCGCATACAGCAACGTCTAAAACGGCTTCGCACATTTAACTGACAAATCGGCATTTTAAGTGTGTCAACTAAGGAGAAAATATGACCAATAAAGCAATCATTGTGCAATCAGGTGGTGGTTATGACAGGGTCGTTATCGGTGAGCGAGATGCGGCTGCGCCTAAGATCGGTGAGATCACCGTACGCCTGCATGGCAACTCTCTTAATTATCACGATTTTGCTGTAGTGAGTGGTATATGGGGGCCTAAGGAACCGCGCATTCCAATGGCCGATGGTGCGGGTGAGGTTATTGCAGTAGGCGAAGGAGTCGATACATTTAAGGTGGGCGACCATGTGGTCAGTACCTTTTTTCCGACTTGGGAATCAGGTGAGCCTTTAGTCTACGGATTTGCTACTGTACCCGGGGATGGCGTTGATGGTTATGCGCGAGAAATTGTGACGATATCTAAAAATGCTTTTACGCTTGCACCTAAAGGATGGACTCACACTGAAGCATCTACGTTACCCACTGCGGCCTTAACAGCTTGGCGAGCGCTAATGAGTGATGACAATTTGAAGTCTGGTGATACGGTACTCGTACAAGGCACCGGTGGGGTTTCCATTTTTACGTTGCAATTCGCCAAAATGGCAGGGGCCACTGTCATCGCAACGTCTTCCAGTGACGAAAAACTAGAACGACTAAAAGCATTAGGAGCTGATCATCTCATCAACTACCGCAGCCAAGCAAATTGGGGAAAACAAGCGCTAGATTTAACCGATGGACGAGGGGTGGATCACGTAATTGAAGTAGGTGGGCCTGCAACATTGGATCAATCAATGATTGCATCACGGGTAGGTGGTCATATTTCTCTGATCGGTATTCTCACCGGTTTGGGTGGGGATCTTAATATTGTGACCGTGTTAATTAAACAATTGCGTTTGCAAGGTGTATTAGTGGGTAGTCGTTGCCAACAACAAGATATGATTCGCGCAATCGACGCAACAGGTATGAAACCCGTTATTGATAAAACCTTTGCGCTAGAAGAGATCGTTACAGCCTTTCGTTACCAGGAAAGTAATCGCCATTTTGGCAAGATTTGTTTAGAAATGTGAAATCCACAGCTTTGAGTCGAACTGTATAGCGTTTATCTCTGATCCCCATCTTTTCATCCGGCTCATTTTGCCACCGTTTGTGCTAGTTTTTGTATTAAAGCTTCCTGGAAGTAAATACCTTGATTTTGCATGGCCTTAACACTATCTACAAAAGATGGAATTAAACTTTGTTGTTTCGCTTTAAGCAAAATACCTAATGTACCGGTTACATGAAGCCCCAAATATTCCGCCATGTTACGACCGATTTTTTCATCAATGATGACCCAATCGGCTTGGAATTTACTAGCCATATCTAAAGTATGTTTTTCACCCTTATCCAGTTCTAATAAAACGCTGGAGTGTTGAATTGGGCTTGATTGCACGGGTTTTATCCACTCAATTTCAAGTAGCTTGGGCACAAAAATGGAGCCACCAACTGAGCATTCATCAATAACTTCTGTAACTAAATGAATTTCACCAAATAGTTTCGGTAACAGATGTAAACAGTTAATGCTGCTCAGAGCTATGATAGGCGTGGTATTAGAGAATACAATCATAACAACGCAGTTTCACGTGCGAAGTCATCAGAGGTGTCCTCTAGCAATGTAGCGCCTGCTGCAAAAGCAATATGCAAGAAAGCTACCCGCCCGATACCCAGCCAAGCCGCAGCTGTACCAGAGGATAATTTACCTTCTTTGAACAAATTGATTGCTGCTTGTTTTTTTAGATAATCAGCAAATCCTTCTGCGTTTAGATGAAGTCCAATGAGTATTTCTAGAGGACAATCAATAGTGACGGTTTGTTGCATTGTTTTGGCTCCTTCGATTATTCTGTTCTACGCGCTTATTTTTTCATAGAGTGATTCGGGAGCGATGTCTGCACCATTCTCCCAAGCAATTGTGCCGCCATCAATACTGGCTGCTTTAAACAGGTTCAAATCCCGCAACGGTTCAAAAATAGTCCATTTACTCACTCTTCGCGCATTTGAGAAATATCACGGTCTATTTGTTCAAGTGTTCGCGGCTTTTCTACGCAACCCCAGGCTTGTTCTAAAATACGCCGTGCTTTGGATAGAGGTTTTTGGTAGTTAGTTTCGACAAAAGTAACAATAACGGGTATGTTTTCTTGTTCAGGTGCATCATCCAGCCATTCTAAGTAGCCTTGTTTATAAATAGCGCTGTAACTTTTTAACATAAGACTACCTGTGTTTTAGTATAACTAGGGTAAGATAAACGATCGTCAAAATCTTCGCTCATGGTTGCAAGTCCCCGATGTTGACCGAATACTCTTTTTTTTAGTTTTTTCAGTGAAGGAAACCAGCTTTATTCGCGTTTTATTATTACCTAGAATAAAAATCTCTTCCCCTTGCTCTACTAAATTGATTAATTCAGGCAGTTTATTTTGGGCTTCTTGCAAGGATATGTTTAGCATAGCAATTTACCTCTTTTGCAGCGGGACGGTGTCAAAGTAAACTTAAATATAACTTTGCCCTACCGCCCATTGATTGACCGTTAATTTGTTACAAATTATGCAACAAAGGGTTAAACAATCAAAATCCCTCAATGTAATAAAATCACACACAACTTAAGCGTAAGCAATCAATTGCAGTTGCAACTCAGCCTTTAACCACTGCACCCAATTATCCATACCTTCCCCTGTTTTAGCAGACAAGGACAGTATCTTAATACGCGGATTAACCTGTTTCGCATACTGGATACATTCTTCAACATTAAAATCCAAATGCGGCAGTAAATCGATTTTATTTAAAATCATTAAATCAGCGGCATGAAACATATCAGGGTATTTAATGGGTTTATCTTCACCTTCAGTGACCGACAACACCACCACCTTATGGGCTTCTCCCAAATCAAAAGCAGAAGGACACACCAGATTACCCACGTTTTCAATAAATAACACACTGTGATCTTGCAACTGTAGTTTTTCCAGAGCATGACCCACACGATGCGCATCAAGATGACAACCTTTTCCGGTATTGATTTGTAAAGCCTGCACCCCCGTCGCAAGAATACGCTCTGCATCACGCGCAGTCTGCTGATCACCCTCAATCACGGCAATGCCTATGTCATCTTTTAGACGTAGTATAGTTTCAGTCAGTAACGTCGTCTTCCCTGAACCTGGGCTAGACACCAGATTTAATACCAACAAGCCATGATCACTAAAGAAGCGCCTGTTTTCATGAGCATACTGGTTATTCTTTGCCAAGATACTCTGCTCAATTTGCACCATTCGCACTTGGCTTAAACCCGGTGCATGAGAGTGTACAGCCGCATGACTATGGGTATGATTGTGATCATGTTCATGTTCATGTTCATGTTCATGAGAATGTTCGTGTTCATCTAAATGAACAGGGCCTTCGCCGCAACCGCAGATTCCACACATTATTCTACCTCCAATTCTTTAATTCGCATTTGATCGCCGCCGTTCACTTGTAATTGATGACTGCCACAGTGGGGACAAGGATCATATAACTGTTCCACCGGCACATTAATACCACAGGGTATACACCACGCTTGCCCTGGTACGGATATAACTTCAAGCTTGGCACCTTCGGCCAATGAGCCTTCCATCACCACATCAAAACTGAAACGTAACGCTTCAACCTCAACACCTGCTAAGGCGCCAATTTCCAACCAGACAGTTCTTACCTTTTGATAGTCCTGAACCTCGGCTTGTTGTTCCAGGGTTTGTAAAATACCTTCACAGAGTGACATTTCATGCATGAGTTGACGGTGCCTTATCGCTGTCGATTAACGTTAAATCATAGTATACGCAAGGATCAATTGAATTAATCAAGCACTCTGCCTGTTGCCGCAATAACTCTGCGTCATTGGCTTGCAGAGATTTTAAACTCTGCGCGACAACGCCTTGGGGATGAAAATTCCATTCGGTAGGCGCTACGATACAATAATCCTTGACTCGTCCTTGCCATAATTCAACTCGATGAATGAGTAAGCCGCGTGCGGCTTGAACCTTGCCTAAGCCAATATCCCGCCCAAACTCTTTATTAATCGTAACACAGAAATCGTCGTTGATAGCATTCAACAATAGCCTTAAATTAGAGAGTACCTGACTCACTTCCAGTAATCGGGTCAATATTCTGACCAACAAGCCATTTTGATAACGGGCTTCCAAGGCGATAATTAAAGGTTGCTGCCTTTGTCTATTGAGAACTGTGGATTCAAAACAACGTCCTTGCCACTGCGGGTACTGCGAAAAAATGCTTAAATCTTCCTGTTCCATAAACTGATTTAATTCCTGTCCATCCAGCTCAGGCAAACAACTCACCTTATTTTGCCCGATGGCCTGCCAATTCCGGCGATAGACATCATTCAACAAAGTGGCAGGTAAACTTTTGTTATCCCGTAACCAGTCAAGCAACTGCACTTCGTTGACAATTGCCATAAAGCCATGCAAATCACCCTTAAAAATAACGGCATCAATCAACAACGCTACTTCATCTATTAATATGGTCAACCGCTCTGTGTTAATACTTAGCACACTATCCAGATTAAAGCCCTGTCCATCTCGAAACAAGACCATCTTGAACTGAGCATCAAATGCCATCAGAGACTTCAATGATTTTTTATCAGCAGCCATGCCAACAAAGCCCGGCCAATCCAATAAAATACGCCAACACTGTTCACGCAATTTCTCTAATTGCACCAACATTTCGCGAGCAGCTTCAATCTTTGGTTCAGGTACTCTACCCAATGCCGAACTACAAGCCTGCAACGCCGCATAGGCTTGTGCATGACTACAGACGGAAAACAATAACGGTACCGTCGTTAATACTTGCTCTGGGGATTTACCCACCAATATTCTGGATGCTTGGGGACGTGATGAAACTATCTTAACCGCATAGCACTGCCTATTTCGATGATATAAAGCAATGCTGATCTTGCCGGCTGCCGTCACTCAAACGCGTCCAGCACCCAACTCACCGCGCAGAAAGTTTCTCCGACTCAAGTTTAAGTCAGGCGGCCTTTCACCGATCAGTAAAGCATCCAATGCAGACTGTGCCGTCGCCAGTGCATCAGCCTGAGTAGCGAACTGAAACATGGGGGAAAACAATGAGCACTGTGCATAAGCACCCAGGTGCTCTTCAACAGCCATTGTAAACTCGAACACCCCATAGGGAAAAGACTTCTCGAATTTAGCCCCCATATTCAATCCGGCCCATGCACAATCCAGCCTCGGCATCAGCAACAAATTCATGAACCAGGGGGTGATCAATATCCCCACCCACTCATCATTGACTGGGTTAAAACCTGCCACCTGCACCGACAGTGCATGATTAAGTAACGGCAACCCACACATGCGTTGATCCAATATCTGGTTAAAGACTGTTTCCAGTGTATGAGTCAATTGATTACAATCTTTCCACGTCATAACGAGTCCTCCAACAATAAAAAATCCTGTTTTTGAGCGCCACAAGTGGGACAGCTCCAATGGTTAGGTAGCTGCCCAAAGGCAGTGCCCGGTTGAATTTGCCAGACGTCATCACCCAAAGCAGGATCATAGACATACCAACAAATTTTACATTCCAAACGAGTATCAAGTGGTAATTTCGAGGCATCACCACCAAAGGCACCCGCAAAGAAAGAGTCACTCACAAATACACCTTCATAATTTCTTCCAGTCGTTGCCGACTATCCGCAATATCTTCTGGTGAAGCACAAGCCACATTGGGAACAGCACTGACTTCCAGGGTATTGAGGATCAAGGTATCTTGTGAATTAAAATACTGCACCCACCAGACATATTGTGTATTGGTTGAGCTAATCCGACAATTCCCATAACCTCTGGAAAGAATAGTCACTCTCCCTTTGCCCAAACGGGCTTCTAAAAATGCTAAGTCTTCCTCGTTTGCGGCAACAAACTCAAGTTAATGATATGCGCTTCGTCATCGGGCTGATAGTCAGCAATTTTTGCATTGAGCTCTGCCAACAAGGGCGGTGCATTCATCACGCCTGATGGTAACACATCCCACTGGGTATCAATACACTGGACAGCATTACTAAAAGCCAATTGCGTGATGGCTTGTGGCACAATCCCAACTTCCAGGCTATCTGAAATAATTTTCTTGTCCGGATTCCACGATTGCTGACGCCAAACACCCGCTAACACCGACTCCTGAATGCGAATAACCGGCTGACCTGAATAAATCATACTCACTTCGCCTTCGCCCAGCATTTCATCGATAAATTGCCGATTGGTACTGTCCAGACTGATCAAATCCATAGGTGCAGATACGGTAGGAAAGTCAGCCAATGCTTGCTGTAACTGTGACAAAAATGCTTTCGCCTGAGTTAAGGCGGCGACATTTAATTCCGAAGAAATTTCCGGCATTCGGTAGATTGCCATTTCCTCGGGCATAGGCAAATATTCCAGCTCAACGCCGTCTTCTTCTGCCGGCTGTGAACCTTGCCCAAAAACAGGGAGATAGTGTGAAGTCATAATGATAGTCGCCTGGTATGAGAACCGATTAATTCAACTTTAGTGTTCAATGCGCTGCTGCTCCACAGACTTTATCCAGATCAAAGCCGGGGGGCTGACTGGGTTGGGCGGCCAGTATTGCTGTCATCTCCTGCCTGTAAGCCGACCAGTCGCGAATGCCGGTAATGACACCTAAGTATTCACCTTTACGTAAAAACACTAACGATGGCCAACTCGTAAATCTAAAACGCGCCTGTAATTCACGCTCAACAGAGGATGCAATAATCCCTCCTCGTAATTGTCCAAAGCCTTTCAACAACTCCGGCAAAATCACCGCAACATCATGACTCTCAGGAAACATCACCGGATCGTTACAAAAAAACAGTACCACCCATTCATTCCCGTAAACAAAATGATCGTAACTATCTCCATCTAATAGGGTCAAGCCGTGTCTGGTTTGCAGTTGCTCTATCAAAGGTGAACTCATGATCGTAAAAACTCCGGTAAAGTGGGTTCTCTGTCAACAAGATCAGCAAATAAATGATCTATATCGGTTTCACCTTGCATAGCCAAACTCATAGCTTCCAAGGCATCAGCGATTTGTTTTGCTCGTTGTTCACTAATGGTTTCCCGGGCGGTATCGAGAAAAGTCAGAATCCAGCTACCTACTGGCTGCTGCCCCACCAACATCATATCGATCAGGCTTTCTTGATTACGATAAACACAGTGTGCAAACTCACCTCGCTGTTCAATAATTTGCATAGGAATACCGATACACATCAATATTTCCCCCGATAATCAATATCCACTTTCAAGCTTAGTTCCTCAGGCGATATAGGTGGACGCACCTCAAACGCTTCCGATAGCAAGATTCGCTCATCGCCAATACGACACGCTTCTGTTGAGGTGGGACGCTCCTGCTCATAGCGCTGAATGTCCAATACCGGATCAGATAGTTCGTTATGAGCGGTATTTATTTCTGTGGTCATTCCAAAAGTGGCTAGATACGTCAACGCTATATCAATAGCCGGTTGTATTTGAGCTTTGACCTGCGGTCGCAAGCTGCCACCATAATCATCAAGTTCTACTGGCTGGACACCGATCAATAACAAATGTTCAGGATATTGTCCCAACATGTCGGCCATCGCCAGTACTTCCTGAAAACCCGTTTGATGCAGACTCATTTTTTTTGCACCCAGAAACTTTGGCACCTCTTCGTTTTCGATGCACTTCAGTGTCCCTTCGGACAAGCCATAATCAACCGCATCAAAGACCACTAAAACATTGGCTGCTTGCACATGCTCAACCAGATACACACCTTGAGTTCCTCCATCCATGACCTGAACCTGCTCAGGAAACCGATAGTTTTTTTGCAGATGCTCAATGACCCGCACCCCAAAGCCTTCGTCAGCCCACAGCACATTGCCTATACCCAGCAACAGAATGTGTTGTGGCTTAGTCATGCGCCAGACTCATCGTCAACGGGTCTATCGTCCTTAAAGGTTCGCCATCCCGTTACAATGGTGGACAACATACTTTGACGAGATAACTTATCCTCACGCAAAGCAACATAGATATGCACCAGTACAAAACAGATAATCAGCCACATGAACAAATGATGCCAGCTGTGCAGACTTTGGCTACTACCAAACAGGGGCAACACCCAACTACTAAACAAAGTATGTTGCCAACTACCCTGACCCGCACCTTCTCCATACAAAGCAAAGCCAGTAACAATCATAAACAACACTCCCCACACAAATACAAAATGCATAGCCAGTATGGCCAAAGGATTATGACCAATATACTTGCGGGGTTCTTTGACCAGGAACAGATACCAAAGCACTTCATGAAAAACGCCTTGCCAAAAATGGGTCTTCAACAAAGGTGGTAAAAAGATTTGTCTAGCGTGTTCGTTACCCGCATAAGCCCAGTACAATCGAAACAGCAGCGCAATCGCTATTAAGTAACCCGCTGAAAAATGCACAAAGCGGATATAACCCATCAAGAAATGCTCAGAAGCTTCGCCTTTTAATGAGGCCAGAGGATCGGCAATTAAATACCCCGTAACACTCAGGACAACAATCAGCAACGCATTGAGACTATGCCATAGCCTAACCGGCTTTTCGTACACATAAATAGGGGCGGTAGAAGCGGCAGAAGTAAGTTCAGTCATGACTGTCTCCTCAACGAACTTTGACTTGAGTTAATTCTGTGCCATCCGGTCCCATGATATGGGTGGAACAGGCTAGACAAGGATCGAAACTATGCAAAGTACGCAAAATTTCCACAGGTTCTTCTGGGCGTTCAATCTTGGTATTCATCAATGCCGCTTCAAAGGCGCCTATATTGCCTTGTTCATCACGAGGAGAACCGTTCCATGTGGTTGGCACGACACATTGATAATTGGCAATCCTGGTATTCTCAATTTTTAACCAATGAGCTAAAGCCCCGCGCGGCGCTTCGGTAAAACCAACCCCTTTAACACTCGCAGGCCACGTTTCTGGGTCCCACTTAGTCACATTGGCTGTAGCCAGATCACCCGCTTTAATATTCGTTATTAACTTATCCATAAAGTAACGCATCTTACCAGCTGCCCATTGAGCTTCCAGACCCCGTGCTGCAGTTCTTCCCAAAGTAGAGAACAGAGCTGTAACCGGTACATCTAGCGCTTTTAAGACAAAGTTGATTTGTTCAGTTATTTCTTTGTTACCTTGCGCATAACCAATGACATAACGGGCTAGCGGCCCCACTTCCATCGCATGACCCCGCCAGCGCGGTGCTTTAATCCAGGAATATTTAGCGGCTTCGTCCAGTTCCTGAATATTAGTCCGCGTTCCTTTGGCATTGGGCCCCAAACTGTAATGCGGATCGGTAATACCGTCCCAAGGATGCAGACCTATTGATTCATCCGGATACTTATACCAGGAATGCGGCACAAACTCCTTGATCTGCTCTGGGTCCCTCAAATCAACTTCATGGACCTTCGTTAAATCACCATTAATAATCGCACCACGAGGCATCAACAGATTAGACGCCGAATAATCATTCGCATCATCAGGAATATCCCCATATGACAATAAGCTTTGTCCAGAGATACCGCCCCCATACATCCAACCTTTATAAAACTTTGCAATTGCCAGTAAATCGGGAATATAAACCTGATCAATAAAGGCAATCGTCCGGTCTATGATAGAAGAGACTAAATTGAGCCGCTCCATATTGATTGCACCGGTAGCGCCGACACCATCAATATTAATAGCACAAGGCACACCACCCACCAACCAGTTTGGATGAGGGTCTTTGCCACCAAATACCGTCCGGATTTTCATGATATCTTTCTGGAAGTCTAATGCTTCCAGATAATGAGTGACGGCCATCAAATCCGCTTCAGGGGGTAACAGATAAGCGGGATTAGTCCAGTAACCATTTTTGAAAGGGCCTAACTGCCCTGACTCAACAAACTTTTGCAGACGATTTTGGGTATCACGAAAATAACCCGGCGAAGACTTTGGATTATGCGGAGAAATCGATTGTTGCAATAAGGAAGTTGCATTGGGATCGGCTTTTAAGGCATTAACCGGATTAACCCAATCCAGGGCATGCAAATGATAAAAATGCACCAGATGATCTTGTACCTGCAAACTTAATTGCATCAGATTGCGGATTGAATTGGCATTTTCAGGGATTTTAATCTTCAGCGCATCTTCGACCGCACGTACTGAGGTTAAGGCATGAGTACCGGTACACACGCCGCAGATACGTTGTACAAAAGCCCAGGCATCACGTGGATCCCGGCCTTTTAAGATGACTTCCAGTCCTCGCCACATGGTGCCGCTGGAAATGGCGTTGCGGATAATATTATCTTCATCGATATTCACTTCACAACGCATGTGACCTTCGATACGGGTCACTGGGTCTACGATGATACGACGACCCGCGTCGTTTAAATGAAAGCCATTGGGTGTATTTCTAACGGTCATTGTTTTTCTGCTCCTGGTTGTTTAGCGCGATTCAGCGCAGTCAATCCGGCGTGTGCGGCAATACCAGCCCCCACTAAAGCGGCGGCTGTTCCACCCACGGCATCGGCGTTGGCTTCAATACCGAATTGATTAATGTCAGTGAGGCGTTCGTAGAAGCTCCCTTTATCCCAAAAACCATCTTCGGAACAACCAATACAGCCATGACCGGATTGAATAGGAAAGGATACGCCTTCATTCCAGCGAACCGTGGAACAAGCGTTATAAGTCGTGGGGCCTTTACAGCCCATTTTGTATAAACAATGGCCTTGTCTGGCCGCTTCGTCATCCCAATGCTCGACAAATTGTCCCGCATCGAAATGGGGACGACGATAGCATTTATCATGAATACGTTGACTGTAAAACATTTGTGGACGACCTTGACGATCTAAAGTCGGTAACTTATCAAACGTCAACAAATAGGCCACCACAGCGGTCATCACTTCGGCAATCGGAGGGCAACCGGGGACTTTAATAATCGGTTTATTGGCTAAGCCGGGGACTTTGTGAACCGGAGTGGCGCGAGTTGGATTGGGTTTTGCCGCTTGCACACAGCCCCACGACGCGCAAGAACCCCAAGAGATAATGGCTTTACAACTTTCAGCCGCATACTTAAGTTGTTCTACAAAAGGTTTGCCGCCAATAATGCAATACATACCGTCTTCGGCTAAAGGTGGATTGCCTTCTACCGCCAGGATATAATTACCTTTATACTTTTCGACAATTTCAGTAACGATAGCTTCTGCGTTATGCCCTGCTGCGGCCATAATCGTGTCATCGTAATCGAGTGACAACATGGATAAGATCACATCTTTTGCTAAGGGGTGACCCGAACGAATAAATGATTCCGAACAACAGGTACATTCCAAACCATGCAACCATAACACCGGAATACGCGGCTTGGTCTCCATCGCGTGCGCAATTTTCGGCGCAAAAGCAGGTGCAAGACCTAATGAGGCAGCGGTAAGGCTACAGAATTTAAGAAAGCTGCGGCGGGTGATGCCTTGCCTACGCATGACATCATAAAAGGTTTCAGTCATAGAAACTCCAGGTGTGTTATTTGGCTGTTTCGTGATTGATTAACAAAAATCATGCCTGAAAAAGACAGCTAGATTAACCATAGAGAACCCAATGAATTTAAGGCGCGAAGGTTTTTTAAGGAAAATAATAGTGTCTGCTTTATAACAAATACAACAACAAGCCTATGGATTTGTTCGACTAACAACAATTCCATTTGTGTTTGTCGTGAATAAGTCTCACAAATGATAAGGAGGTAAGGATGTTCTATGCTCAGTAAATTTAATGAGAATGCGCACTGGTTTTGTTGTTTTGTAATAATGCTGTAATAATGCTTGGTTATCCTTGCTTAAGTTTTTTTGACAACAACCGAGAGCAAATATGAAATTTTCTAAATTGACTTTGGCGATTGCTGCCACACTAGGTGTAAGCGCATCATTTAACGCTGTTGCGCTGGATCTTTATGTAGACACTAAAACCAAGCAACTTTTTGCTGAACCCGCTCGTGGTCGTGTTCTTTTGGGTGCTTATGAGAAAGTGACTGAGCCATCATCGGCTCCAGGCGTTTCTCATTCAATAACACCAGCTTCAGCCCCAGCAGCAACATCAGCTGAAGTAGCTGCCATTAAGCAAGATCTGGAATTAAAAACAAACGAAATTAAAGCCTTAGAAGAACATGCTGCTGAAGAATCAAAACCTTCTTCAGTTCATGTTAAGTTAGATGATGGTATTCACTTTGCAACTAAAGACGGTAACTTTACGGCAGGTATTAACGGTCGTTTGCAAGTGGATTCACAAACTAATGTTAATCAAAACTTGCCCGGTAAATTTGGCGATTATGTCAATACTCCAATTGCAGGTGTACCAACACCAGGTGCGCCAGCGACATTAAACGATGGTGCGACTTTACGTCGTGCACGTTTGGGTGTTGAAGGGACTTTCTTCAAAAATACCGATTACAAATTCGAATATGACTTTACACGCGGTAATGGTTTAAATGCGGGCGGTATTACTGATGCCTTCGTACGTTATAATTTCTCTAGTCCATTTTCAATTAAAGCAGGTTCTTTTAAAGAACCATTCAGTTTAGAAGAAGCGACTAGCAACAGATACCTTACGTTTATTGAACGTAACATGGCTGTTAATACGTTTGTTGATAACTTAAACACCTATAAAGTAGGTTTGGGTCTAAATTACTCGGCTGATCGTTGGTTAGTGGGTTCGTCATTTCAAACTGAAGGCGTAGGTGGATACTCTAACGCTTATGGATCGAATGCATTGAGTGTGACAGGTGTTAGCGGTACAACAGGTTCAGTAACTACTACAGGTAGCGCCTTAGGTACCAATGGTGGTGTGAACCGTAATGGTGGTGGTGGTGATACTAGTTGGGAAGTTAACACCCGTATAGCCGGTACACCCTGGTTTGAAAGCAAAACTAAATTCTTGCATGCTGGGGCATCGGGTTCTTACATTAGCATCAATAATAACTACTATGGTAATGGAGCCTTTAATAACGGCGGTGTTATCTTTTCAAACGGTTTAGGTGGTAACGTCGATCGTTCATTAATATTAAGTACAGGCAATTTAACAATTGGTAACCAAGGAGCGGCTAACCAAAGACAAGCTAATAATCTGAAACGATTTGGTGGTGAGTCGGCTTTAGTTTATGGACCATTCTCTGCTCAGGCTGAATATTTAGAGACTGATGTTTCTGGTCATGGTTATAACAATACTTCTTTAAGTGGTTACTACGGTTATGTGACTTACTTCTTAACTGGAGAGTCTCGTAATTATTCAGCTAAAACTGGATCTTGGGGTCGTATTAAACCCAATCAAAACTTTGACATGAAAGGTGGTAAAGGTGCTTGGGAATTAGCGGCGGGTTATGATTACATGAATCTACATTCCGGTGCGATTAACGGCGGTAGAGCCTCAACAGGTAAATTTGGTCTAAACTGGTATCCAAATTCACATGTTCGCGTTATGACTAACTATGTCCGTGCATTAGATATCAATACGTCTAATATGACAGGTCAAAGCTTAGCCTGGAATAAAGGCGCTTTGGACATGATCGAAACTCGTGTTCAACTTGATTGGTAAGCTATTCGATTGTTTTAGTCCTCAGAACATAGCTATCGACCTAACATTGCTCGATAGCTAAAACAATTGAAGGCAATACTGAACGGCACTCTTAGCAGTGCCGTTTTTTTTTACCTAAAATTTCATAACAGCCAGCTTGACATTCGTCCCCACCTGAAGGAAGGGGATTCCTGTGAGAACATTGCCATGAGGTCGTATTTTCTGTTTGTTCATTTAACACAAATTGGTGTACTGACTGCTCATAAGGATAAACAATCCAGTATTCTTTTACGCCACTTTCTTGATAAAGCGTATATTTATCTTGGGTTTCATGCTTGGAGTTGCCTTTGGATAAAATCTCAATGATCCAGTCCGGCGCACCGTTACAACCTTGAGCATCTAATTGCTCCAGGTTACAAATGACGCATAAATCAGGCTGTACCACGGTAAAGGTTTCTTTGTTGGTCAGTATCGATTTCTTTTATTGTATAAGCGCACATCCAAGGGTGCTGCAAAGGCGCGACAGGGCTTGTTAACGAAATAATTAAAAAGAGTGCCGGTAAAATACCAAGATATACTTTGATGTAGCACATTGGGCGCAGGTGACATCAATTGGATCTTACCTTTAATTAACTCAACGATCTCATCAAATTGCCAGGTTAAATAATCGGCGTAACTGTAGGTTTCGTTTAAATCCGGTTGAGAAAGTTTGTTAATGGGACTCATGATGTTGCCTGATGACTGGGGGCGTGCAGTAAAACTTATCTTATCAACAAAACAACTATTGACATTTTGCTTTAATCAGTTATAATGGTGAGCTTCGTCGGGATCTGGTTATGATGTTTCACGGCTGAGACGAAAAATAAAAGTCGACAAGGCGTTGACAAGCTGAGCAGGTTCTGTATAATAGGCAGGCTCAACGGGACGAAAGTTCCACGCTCTTTAACAACTCGATCAAAATAATTTGTGTGGGTGCTTGTGG
>QVQE01000067.1 GCA_003584865.1 Methylococcales bacterium | reverse complement strand
ATGACACCCGAAGAAGTAGAAGCCAGGATCACTGCCCGTATAGAGGTCGAGTTATTAGGTATTCCCCATCAAACTATGTTACGTTCGATTGCCAAATATGCACTCACCGATATTACCGTTGATTTTACTGAAGGCACGGATATCTATTGGGCAAGACAACAAGTCGCTGAGCGTTTAAATGCGATGTGGGGTAATTTACCGAAGGGTGTTGAAGGCGGCATAGCCCCGATGACAACCCCTTTAGGTGAAATGTTTATGTTCGCCGTAGAGGGGGGCGATTTAAGCTTAATGGAACGGCGGGATTTACTGGATTGGGTGATTCGCCCCGCACTTCGAACGGTGCCAGGCGTTGCTGATGTCAACTCTTTAGGCGGCTTAGTAAGGAGTTTTGAAGTTGTGCCAGATAATACAAGATTATCAGCTAGAGGTATCAGTATTGAAAAATTGATGACTACGCTCGAAAGAAACAATAGTAATGATGGCGCAGGTCGAATGAAAGACGGTGAAGAAGCCTTGATTGTTAGGGCAGAAGGCCGAATTAAAACATTAGAGGATGTTAGTACCATAGTCGTCGATTATAAAAATGGAATTCCTATTACGGTCGGTGATGTTTCAACGGTAAAAATCGGTGCATTAACCCGTTATGGTGCAGTGAGTAAAAATGGTGAGGGTGAAGCGGTGACTGGCTTGGTACTCAGCTTAAGGGGGGCGAATGCCAGGCAAACCATTGTCGGTATTGAGAAGAAATTAGCACAAATCAGCTTAGGCTTTCCGCCCGGTGTTGAAGCTAAAGTTTTTTATAATCGAGGCGATCTCGTCGATAAAGCCGTTAATACTGTTTTACATGCCTTACTGGAAGCGATTGCCTTAGTTGTCGTGTTACTGATTTTATTTTTAGGTAATTTACGAGCGGCTTTGGTGGTTGCGTTGGCGTTACCCTTAGCGGCATTATTTACTTTTATACTGATGCACGCCATGGGGATGTCGGCCAATCTGATGAGTTTAGGAGGCTTAGCCATTGCTATTGGTATGTTGGTTGATGCGGCAGTGGTGGTGGTTGAAAATCTGATTACGCATTTGGCTCATATTGAAAAAGCCAAACGTTTACCTCGTTTGCATGTGATTTATCGTGCAACCCGTGAAGTCGCTGGCCCAGTGGCTTCAGGTATTATAATCATTATTATTGTATTTTTACCCTTACTCACCTTGCAGGGTTTAGAAGGTAAGTTATTTACTCCGGTTGCATTGACCATCGTTTTTGCACTCAGTGGGTCATTGATATTGTCATTGACCGTTATTCCAGTGATCGCCTCTTATTTGTTAAAACAAGTGTCTCATGAAGAACCTTGGTTGCCTAGGCAGTTACAAAAAGCCTATCAGCCTGCTTTGTTATGGTGTTTAGGCAATTATAAAAAAGTCTTTATGGGGGCAGGTATTTTACTGGTCATTACCATCATGGTCTTTACTCGGATTGGTAGTACCTTTATGCCTACAATGGATGAAGGCGACATCATTGTGCAGTTGGAAAAACTACCCTCTATTACGCTGGAACAATCTGTGGCCTTAGACGGACAAGTGCAAAAAAATTTGCTCAAACATATTCCTGAAATAAAAACTGTTGTTTCTCGTGTGGGCGCTGATGAGTTAGGTCTCGACCCGATGGGGTTAAACGAAACTGATACCTTTTTAGTGCTTAAACCTAAAGAAGAATGGCGTATGCATAGCAAGGAAGAATTGATTGAAGACATTCGTAAGGTGATGGCCGAAACACCGGGTATTGCTTTTGGCTTTACACAGCCTATTGAGATGCGAGTTTCAGAAATGTTAACGGGAACACGGGGGGATGTAGCCGTTAAGTTATTTGGGTCGGATTTAGCGGTGTTAAATGAAAAGGCGAATGAGCTTGCTGAGGTTTTAAAGCATATTAACGGATCAGCGGATGTATTTTCCAAGCAGAATAATGGCATGCAGTTTTTACAACTGACCATTGATAAATTAGCGGCAGGACGATTAGGTCTGGATAGTGACAGTATTGAAACTTTATTACGTGCACAGATTGAAGGTTTAAATTTAGGTATTGTTCAAGAAGGCATTAAGCGTACGCCTCTTATTTTGCGTGGCAATAGTAATACAGCGAATTTTGAAAATTTACAGATTACCTTACCCAATGGTAGGCACGTACCTGTCACAGAAATTGCTGAAATAAAAAAAGTTGAGGGTGTGGTTTCCGTGGGAAGAGAGCGTGGTCAGCGCTTTGTAGTGATTCGCAGTAATGTACAAGATCGTGATTTAGTCGGTTTTGTTGATGAAGCGCGTCAGGCTGTTGCAAACAACGTTAAGTTGCCAGTGGGTTATACCGTTGAATTTGGTGGGCAGTTTGAAAATCAGCAACGCGCTGCAGCAACATTGTCCTTGGTTGTGCCGGTTTCTTTAGGCCTGATCTTCCTGTTATTATTTTCGACGTTTGGATCAGTACGGCAGGCCGTGTTAGTTTTATCGAATATTCCCTTGGCAATGATCGGCGGTGTTTTTGCTTTATGGTTGTCTGGAGAATATTTGTCAGTACCGGCTTCCGTAGGTTTTATTGCTCTACTAGGCATAGCTGTTCTGAATGGCGTAGTAATGGTTAGTTATTTTAATCAGCTTAAAGCAACGGGTATGGCTTTAGAAAAAGTAGTCACATTGGGATCATCCCGGCGCTTAAGACCTGTTTTGATGACAGCTAGTATTGCCGCCTTTGGTTTAATTCCCTTGTTATTTGCAACGGGGCCAGGCTCAGAAATTCAACGTCCTTTAGCGGTCGTTGTGATTGGTGGCTTAGTCTCTTCTACCTTTTTGACATTATTTTTATTGCCGATTTTATTCAAGTTATTTGGCGTAGCCAAGGAGATTGAGTCATGAATTGTAAGGAGTATCTGGTAACACTTAATATTCCCCCCAGCCTTGAAGAAATGATGGTCGATAGTTTATTGTTATTAGAAACAGAGCATGGTTTTAGTAGCTCTAATGTCAATGCGCATCATCACGCTAATAAAGGTTTGTCATTGGCAGAACAAGTGACCGGTCGGCAAAAGCGTATTCGCTTTCAGTTGTATGTCTCAGTAGATGCTTTGCCTGTGTTGTTAGCGCAATTGCGTGAAGAGTTTTCGGGTGCAGGTATTCAATATTGGGTTTTACCGGTGATTGAAAGCGGCGTTATTTGATTGGGTTTCAATGAATTATTAGTGATATCGATAGTGAAGGCACGACCAAATCCTACGATGTAACGACCACCAGTTGGCTGTAGTGCAAATAAATGGAAATCAGGTAAAGTGCGTAATAAACCGACTACATTTCCAAATTTATTTTGAAGGGCATTCAGTTGCTCATTGTAAAGGTTATCATTGCGTTCAACTTTCTGAGCAAGACATAATGCACTACTTTCAAGAAACTGTCGGCTCAATGACAATCGCACATTAGAGGGAACAGGTCGCGACCTATCCCTAGTGTGTCCAGCATGGGCTAAAACTCGTTATCTGAAAGGAGATAACCGGAAGTAGTAACGACAACCGTAGTGAAACCGCAAGGGGGAATCCGCAAGGCCAGCCTGAAAGAAGCGGATAGCAAATGCACGACCGCAGGAACACGAACAAGCAGTGAGGCAGGGTGTGGGCGATGAGCATGCTAGGAAATGCGAAATCCAACCGTTACCGAAAGACACACCACACGAGCTTGGCGGCACGGGCAGAAATTTTTAGCACCTTTCCTGGGGATTCCTACGGTACAAGATCGTATTATCCAACAGGTCGTACAACAAACCTTAACGGACAAATTCGATAGAGGATTTAGTTTGCACAGTTATGGCTACCGATCCAGATACAGTGCGCAACAAGCTGTTCTGATGGCGCAAACTGTTACCCCGACCCCGATCCTACCTGTTTAACATAAAAAAGCCGGGCAGTAAAACAGCCGACTTTTTTGTATCCAAGTAAACAGTACTTACTTATTTCTTTCTAGCGTTACGCGCTGACCTCTTTAATAGCTTCTTCCACTACACCCCTTGGACAAAGCAAGTCGTGTGAGGATTACATAGCATTTAAGTTTTTTAGTAATATAACGTTCATGAAGGCACTACATCACCCCGGCAAATGAAAGTTTTTCATGTATCACAAAAGCAGATAATGAATGAAAATTGACGAACTTTCACAGTAATATTAACTACTGCTCTTCTAAAAGACGATTGATTTCATTGTTGATTAAGGTATCGTAATGGCGACGTAAAATCGAATCGGTCGGAGGTGCTGCAATAATGATATCAGTCTCTATTTCGATTGGTGTTATTTGTGTGGTATGGGGTGTCACTTCGACTTGGACGACAGTCTTTGGCAGACTTTCATAACTGTTATGTAAGTTTTCGAGAGCTACTTTATCGGTTAAGGCTTGCGTAACGAGGCTATTGATTAATGCGTCGTAATGTCGGCTTTGAATAGAGTCAGATGGACGTGAACCTTTAAGTGCTTCGATAATAGTGTGTAAATGAGAAATCGCGTGCCGTCTTTGTATTGAATCTTGAGGAAGATTGTCGGTGGTGATGTTTGATGCTGGGATGGTTGGCGTTTTAAGGTCGGCTTTTATGACTGGCTCTGCGGTTACTGGCGTTGCTGGTGCTTCTTTAAGCTTGGTTTCTTCTATTACTGCTGCTCTAACCGGTGCTTCACTGACGGCATTGGGCTTGGCAGCCGGTTTTACTGTAAGGGTTTGCGGTGAACTCTGTTCGGGGAGTGAACCATAAAGTTTTTTTATTGTAGAAATAATAGCTTGTAAAAGTTTATTCATAATTAATCACGCTGTTTCGGCTTTAATAAAGAGTACACGTTGAGATATTCTTCCTAAATTAGCAAGAATAGGTTTTTATATTCCACCTGGGCACGTTTAACAATATAAATAGTTGCCCAATGGTTTAATGACAAAACTATAACACTTGTCACTGACATTGGCGATAAGAAGTACTTAAATTCTTTTCAATCGTTCCTGCCATAGCGCTATTTTTACGTTTAACTGCTCAGTATTAATAGTGGTTAATTGACGTTTTTTTAATAAGTGTTTACCCGCAACCCATACATCAGTGACTTGTTGGCGATTTGCGGCATAGACTATGTGTGAAACTGGACAGTAAAGGGGTTGGGTTTCCAGAGCGCTTAAATCAATTGAGACCACATCTGCTTCTTTGCCTATGCTCAGTGATCCACAATAATCCTCTAAACCTAAGGCTTTTGCACCATTAATGGTTGCCATACGTAATACTGTCATTGCTGGAATGGCACTGGCATCGCCAGCAACTGCTTTGCCTAAAAGGGCTGCAGTGCGCATTTCACCGAACATGTCTAAGTCATTATTGCTAGCGGCACCATCCGTGCCTAAGGCGACATTGATACCTGCGTTTAAGCATTTAGCAATCGGGCTAAAGCCACTAGCCAGTTTTAAATTAGATTCTGGGCAATGTACGATATGAGATCCCTTATTGGCTAGAAGTTGGATTTCTTCGTCGGTTAATTGGGTCATATGTACAGCGATTAGAGATGGGTTGATAAATCCTAAGTCATGTAATCGCTGTAATGGACGTTGTCCAAATTGAGCTAATGACTGCTCCACTTCTTCGGCTGTTTCATGAACATGAATGTGTATAGGTACATTTAGTTCACTGGCCAGCATCTTGATATTCTGAAATGCTGCATCGGATACGGTATAGGGCGCATGAGGAGCAAAAGCTGTAGTGCATAGGGAAGAATGCTGGAGTTGCTTTTTTAAAGCAAGACCTTTAGTGATATATTCAATGCTGTTTTGTGCCCAGGCAGACGGGAAATCAATAACAATTAAACCTATTTTGGCACGTATGCCATGATGCAAAACTTGTTCAGCAGTTACGTCAGGAAAGAAATACATATCATTAAAACAGGTTGTTCCACTCAAAAGCATTTCAGCGATTGCTAATTCTGTGCTGTCCCTTACAAAATCGGGACTCAGCCATTTTTGCTCAAGTGGCCAAATATGATTCTGCAACCAGTCCATGAGCGGTAAATCATCGGCGATACCCCGAAACAAGGTCATGGCTGCGTGAGTGTGGCAGTTGATCAAGCCGGGTAGTAAGGCATGAGTCTCTAACTGTTCAGTGTTGGTTCCGGTGTATTTTCGTTTGGCTTCTGGCGTGGGTAATAAGTCAATAATTTTCCCTTCATTAATGACTAGCGTATGGTGTTCATAGGTTACGAATTCAGGCTCAACAGGTATAATCCAACGTGCATGAATAAGGGTGTCGACGATCATGTGTGGCTCCAATATCAAAGATAATGCAGAGAATTATAACTTTTACCATCGGGTATTATTAAATAATGACAGAACAAAATAACGAGACAGTGCAAGCACTCCAATGGAAGGGTACGTATTTAAGAGTGCTCGATCAACGGCAATTGCCTGATAAGCTGATTTATGACAACTATCAAGATGCCAAGAGAGTTGCCGAAGCGATAGTGACGATGCGGGTACGGGGTGCCCCTGCTATTGGAATTGCTGCGGCTTATGGGGTTGCTTTGTCGGTTAGCCAGCATTATTTAGAGGCGCCTAATCATTGGCAGCAGTCTGTTGCCGAAGATATCGCTTTATTAGCAAAGTCTCGACCAACGGCGGTTAATTTATTTTGGGCCTTGGCACAAATGCAGGCTGTTTTAGAGCAGAACCCAGAAAATCCGGTGATGGCCTGTGTAGCGTATGCCGAGAAAATTCATGCCGATGATATGATGGCGAATAGGCAAATGGGTGAATTAGGTGCTGATTTATTAGTCGATGCGAAGGGTGTGATGACCCATTGTAATGCAGGTGCTTTAGCAACAGGCGGTTATGGCACCGCCTTAGGTGTTATTCGCAGTGCGGTGAGTCGGCAAGCTTTAAACGTGTATGCAGGTGAAACCAGACCTTGGCTGCAAGGCACGCGATTAACTGTTTGGGAGTTAGCACAAGATGATATTCCCGTGACGTTGTTAGCTGATTCTGCGGCGGCTTGGTTAATGAAGTCAGGCGCGATAGACTGGGTCATTGTGGGTGCTGACCGAATTGCTGCGAATGGTGATACCGCGAATAAAGTAGGCACTTACTCGTTAGCAATAGTGGCAAAACAGCACGGCGTTAAGTTGATGGTGGTCGCACCTACCACCACCATTGACTGGACTATTGAGAGCGGTGAACACATAGAGATTGAACATCGTAATCCTAGTGAGTTACTGCCAACTTGTTATAATACAGAAGGCTCTTTAGTGAACGCCTGGAATCCTGTTTTTGATGTCACTCCTGCTGAATTAATTTTTGCTATTGTCACAGAGCGGGGTGTTGTTTTAAATCCAACTCAACACGGTATGCTGGAGATAAAAGATGTTATTTGATAAAAAGGGTAATAATCCCGTTTTAGCCGTTGGATATTTGTTTAAAGGGCTTAACTTATTAGCCAGTACAGAATTACGGCGCTTTGTATTAATTCCGATTCTGATTAATGTGGTGTTGTATGGTGTGGCGTTAGTATTGGGCTACTACTATCTTTCTGATTTGATCAATCAGTTTATACCTGGATGGCTGAGCTGGTTAAGCTGGATATTATGGCCGCTGTTTTTTGTCAGTTTCATTATTGCCGGATTCTTTACCTTTACTGTGCTAGCTAACTTATTAGCATCACCTTTTTACGGTAGATTGTCTGCTAAAACGCTGGTGCTTATCACCGGTCAACCCAGTGTTATTGAGGAACAACCTTTAGTTAAGGTCATGTTGGCAGAGTTAAAGCGTGCCGGGTACTTATTAAGTAGGGCGTTACCGCTATTAATTCTTTCGATTATTCCTGGTGTTAATGTGCTGGCGCCTTTTTTGTGGGCTTTGTTTGGTGCCTGGGGTATGGCTTTAGAATATTTTGCCTATCCTTTAGAAAACGCGGGAGTACTGTTTTCTGAACAGAAGCAATTGGTTGGTAGTGTCCGGTTAGGTGCCTTAAGCTTTGGCGGTGTTGCCGCTATGGGGTTAACCTTGCCTGTTATCAATATAGTGATTGCACCGGCAGCCGTGATAGGCGCTACTTTATACGTTAATGAGATGAAAAAAGAAGGGTAAGGATAAGTTCAAGAGTAGGCATTCAGTACCCCTCTTTGAAAAAGAGGGGCTGGGGGGAGATTTTATTAGATAAATCCCCCGCCGCCCCTTGCCTTGCTGACAAATTACCTATTTTTTAATATACAAATCAGTAATAGTGCCGGTGATCATTTCAGCGGCAAAACCAAACGTTTCTGCCAGTGTAGGATGTGGATGAATCGTTAAGCTGATATCTTCAGCATCCGCTCCCATTTCCAGTGCCAAGACGGCTTCTGAAATTAATTCACCCGCATTGGTACCCACCATACCCGCGCCCAAAATCCGACCGGTTTCTTTCTCACAGATAATCTTAGTTAAACCTTCTTTACGGCCTAAGCATAAAGAACGGCCACTGGCTGCCCAAGGGAATACGGCTTTATCGTATTCAATGCCCTGTTGTTTCGCTTGATTTTCGGTGAGACCCATCCAGCTAATTTCAGGGTCTGTATAAGCGACAGAAGGAATGGTTAAGGCATCAAAATGGGCTTTATGACCGGCGATGACTTCGGCGGCCACTTTACCTTCATGCACGGCTTTATGAGCCAGCATAGGATTACCAACGATGTCTCCAATAGCAAAGATATGGTTTACATTGGTGCGTTGTTGTTTATCAACGTTAATAAAGCCTTGTTCATTGACATTAATACCCGCTAAGTCAGCACCGATTAATAAGCCATTAGGTCTACGACCTACAGCAACTAATACAGCATCAAATAGCTCTGATTCAGGTGCACCTTTGCCTTCAAACGAAACTTTAAGACCTTCAGTGAGGGCTTCAATCGCAGTGACTTTGGTTTCTAGCCAAATGTTTTTATATTGTGTTTTAATGCGTCTTGCTAATGGAGTGACCAAGTCTTTATCACAACCTGGAATAATCTGATCCATTAACTCAACCACACTGATTTCTGAGCCCATGGCATGATAGACCGTCGCCATTTCTAAACCAATAATACCTCCACCGACAATCAAGAGTTTTTTAGGAATCTCTTTAAGTTGTAAAGCATCAGTGGAATCCCATAGCCGAGGATCATCGTGAGGAAAAACCGGGATTTGAGTGGGTCTAGAACCAGCAGCAATGATGGCTTGATCAAAACGAACTGTTTTAATGCCTTCGGGTGTTTCAACGGCTAAGGTATTGGCTGACGTAAACTTGCCAGTGCCTTGAACATAAGTCACCTTGCGTTGTTTGACAAGTCCAGCAAGACCGTCATTTAAGTTTTTGGTGACACTTTCTTTCCAGCTTCTAATTTTATCAATATCAATGCTGGGTTTGCCGTAACTTACCCCATGCGCTTCAAATTCATCCACTTCATGAATGATTTGTGCGGCGTGAAGTAAGGCTTTTGAAGGTATGCAGCCCACATTAAGGCAAACACCACCCAGTACAGGGAAGCGCTCAACGATAACAACTTGTTTGCCTAAATCGGCGGCACGAAAAGCAGCGCTATATCCACCAGGGCCGCCACCCAACACTAAAACTTCTGCGTTTAAAACTGTCTCAGTCATATTAGTAGTCTATCCCGTATTAAAGTAATAAGCGGCGAATATCACCTAGATATTGTTTGACTGCCGCCATAAATCTTGCACCCTCTGCCCCGTCTATTACTCGGTGATCGTAGGTTAAGTCGAGTGGCATCATTAAACGGGGTACAAATTCTTTACCATTCCAGACAGGCTGCATTTTTGCGCGTGTCACACCAAGAATAGCAACTTCAGGCGCATTAACAATCGGTGTAAACGCAGTACCACCAATGCCACCCAAACTTGAAATAGTGATGCAACCGCCTTGCATGTCGCCGGGCATTAATTTACCTTGACGGGCTTTTTCAGATTTCTCCGCCAGTTCTTGAGCAAGTTCAGTAATGCTTTTAGTATTAACATTGCGTAATACCGGCACGACTAAGCCATTCGGCGTATCAACCGCAATACCTACATTGAAGTATTTTTTAAGAATTAAGCTTTCACCATCGGGTGATAAAGAGGAGTTAAAGTTTGGAAATTGCTGCATGGCAGCAACCAAGGCTTTAATAATAAACATTAAGCCGGTAATCTTGACTTCACCTTTGGTTTTCTCAGCATTCAGGGCATTACGGAAAGCCTCTAAATCAGTGATGTCGGCTTCTTCATGGTAAGTAACCATTGGAAGGTTTAGCCAGACACGGCTTAGGTTTTGACCCGTAAGGCGTTTAATCTTGCTGAGTTTTAAAACTTCAGTGTCGCCAAAGGGGGTAAAGTCAACAGCGGGTATACTTGGAATACCTGCACCCGTTGCAACGGAACCTTCATTCAGCGCTTTTTTGACATAGTTTTTAACATCTTGTTTTAAGATGCGCCCCTTACGACCACTACCCGTACTAATCTTGGCAACATCAACACCGAGTTCCCGTGCAAAAAGACGGACTGACGGTGAGGCATGAGCTCTATGCGCCGAAGAATTACTATCCAATGCAGGAATAGATACTTTTGTTTCAGCCATGACGGCAGGAGCTGGGGCAGGTGCTGCGATCGGTTCTGGTGCTTTTTCAACGACTGGAGCAACAGGAACAGCAACTTCAGTAGGCGCAGCGGTTTCAGCCGCACTACTTGAACCGGCACTGGCTAAAACAGTCGCTATCAGAGTCCCTTCAGAAACTTTATCACCCGGTTTTATGTAAACCTCTTGAATAGTACCGGTCGCACTAGAAGGTAACTCCATACTGGCTTTGTCAGTTTCAAGCGTAGCTACGGTTTGTTCCAACTCGACCACATCACCGGCTTTAATTAAGACTTCAACTACGTCAATTTCGGCAACATTGCCGACATCGGGAACTCTAATTTCAAACAATTGAGTCATTTCACTATCCTTACGTTAAATTAGCCAAGGTGCTTTAATTTCTGTCGCAATGCCATATTTAGCAATAGCGACCTCGACTTTATTGGCCTCAAATTGACCTAAATCAGCCAAACTCTTCAGAGCTGCAATGGTGACATGGTAACGGTCAACCTCAAAGAAACGTCTTAAGTTTTCACGGGTATCTGAACGACCAAATCCATCGGTACCTAAAACAGTATAAGGTGCCTTTATGTAAGCACGAATTTGTTCAGCAAAAGCACGCGTGTAGTCAGTTGAGGCAATCACAGGGCCTACGGTATTATCTAAGCAACTAGCAACGTGTGATTGTTTAGCCGGTTCGGTTGGATGTAAACGGTTCCAACGTTCACAGGCTTGACCATCACGAGCCAATTCTGTAAAGCTTGGGCAACTCCATAAATCTGCTTCAACACCCCAGTCATTTTTAAGTAATTCAGCCGCAAATTCAACTTCACGGAAGATAGTACCTGAGCCTAATAATTGTACGCGTGGGGCTTTACTTTCTTCACCTTGGCGGAATTTATACATGCCTTTTAAGATGTCGAGCTCAATACCTTTTGGCATAGCGGGATGACTGTAATTCTCATTCATGACCGTAATGTAATAGAACACATCTTCTTGTTCTACATACATACGACGTAAACCGTCTTGAATAATAACCGCTAATTCATAAGCATAAGTCGGATCATAAGAGATACAGTTGGGTACGGTAGCGGACATTAAATGGCTATGACCATCTTCATGCTGTAAACCCTCACCGTTTAAGGTCGTTCTACCTGCGGTACCGCCCATTAAGAAGCCGCGAGTTCTTTGATCCGCCGCTGCCCAAATTAAATCACCTACGCGTTGGAAACCAAACATAGAGTAATAAATAAAGAACGGAATCATGGGTACGTTATGCGTTGAATAGGCGGTACCTGCCGCAATCCAATCACAAAGACCACCGGCTTCATTAATACCTTCTTGTAAAACCTGCCCATGTTTGTCTTCTTTATAAAACATCAATTGGTCAGCATCTTGAGGGGTATACAATTGACCGACTTGTGACCAAATGCCCAACTGTCTAAACATGCCTTCCATACCAAAGGTCCTTGATTCATCAGGAACAATCGGGACGATACGTTTACCAATGTTTTTATCTTTAACCAAGATGTTGAGTAAGCGCACAAAAGCCATGGTGGTAGAAATTTCACGGCCTTCACCGCTGGCTTCCAGTAAAGCTTTAAAGTCACTTAAAACAGGCACGTCTAGGGCATAAGATTTAGTGCGTCTGGAGGGTAGGTGGCCACCGAGTTCAGCACGTCTTTGTTGCATATAAGCCAGTTCTTTTGAGCCTTCAGGGAAGGTCAGATAAGGCAGTTTTTGAATTTCTTCATCAGTAACCGGTAGCTCATAACGATCACGGAAGTGAGTGAGTGACAACTCGCTCATTTTCTTTTGTTGATGAGAAATATTTTGCGCTTCACCTGAAGAACCCATGCCATAACCTTTAATGGTTTTAGCTAAGATAACAGTGGGTTGACCTTTGTGGTGAACCGCCGCATGGAAAGCTGCATACGTTTTAGAGGGGTCATGACCACCTCGGTTAAGTTCCCAGATATCGCGGTCAGACCAGTCAGCCACCATGGCTTTTAATTCAGGAGTATTAAAGAAATGTTCGCGGACATAAGCACCGTCTTTGGCTTTAAAGGTTTGGAAATCACCATCCACACAGGCCATCATTCGGGCAGTCAATAAACCTTTTTTATCACGAGCCAATAAGGCATCCCAACGTTGCCCCCAGACTAGTTTTATTACATTCCACCCTGCACCACGGAACTCGCTTTCCAGTTCCTGGATAATTTTAGCATTACCACGAACCGGGCCGTCTAAGCGTTGCAGGTTACAGTTGATGACAAAAATAAGGTTGTCCAGTTTCTCACGACCAGCCATGCCAATCGCACCTAATGATTCAGGCTCATCGGTCTCGCCGTCACCTAAGAAGCTCCAGACTTTACGATTTGAAGTATCTGCAAAGCCTCGATCTTGCAAATAACGCATAAAACGGGCTTGGTAAATAGCCATGATAGGCCCTAAGCCCATAGACACTGTTGGGAATTGCCAAAAATCTTGCATTAACCAGGGATGTGGATAAGACGGTAAGCCATTACCATCCACTTCTTGACGGAAGCTGTCTAATTGCTCTTGGGTGAGCCTGCCAATTAAGAAGGCACGGGCATAATCACCCGGTGTTAAATGCCCTTGGGTAAAGATTAAATCACCATCATGATTTTCT
Organism: Methylococcales bacterium; assembly: GCA_003584865.1. GTDB lineage: Bacteria > Pseudomonadota > Gammaproteobacteria > Methylococcales > Methylomonadaceae > Methylobacter_C. Next base: position 6,928 of record QVQE01000067.1, on the reverse strand, counting down.
GAAGGAGCATGCCAAAAATGGTTATAACCGACATCATAAAGGGTCGCTGCAGATGCGAAACTAGCTATATGACCACCGACATTAGTATGTTTATTCGCTCTTAACACCATCATCATGGCATTCCAGCGCACATAAGAACGGATACGTTGCTCTATGGTTGCATCACCAGGAAACTGGGCTTGTCGAGAGACGGGGATAGTGTTTATGTAAGCGGTATTGGCACTAAAGGGTATATCGAAACCTGATTGCCGGGTCGCTGCAACCAGTTGTTCTATAAGGAAATGGGCGCGTTCACTACCGTCTTGTTCTAATACCGATTGTAGCGCTTCAATCCACTCTTTAGTTTCTGTAGGATCAATGTCATTTTGTCCGGTAATCTCTGAAATTAGGCTATTGTTCATGTGTGATCCTGTTAAAACGGGTTATGCATGGCTTAAAAATATTTTACTATTGAATTAATGCAGTCTTTGGGTTTGTTTTATGACTGATTTTGTAAGGCCACCTGAGAAATTTAGGGTATCAAGACGGCCGTAATGCCTTGGTAACGTACATAGTATATACAAATGAAAGCATCCGATACACCCGTTTTAGCAAGTGGTTGTACTTACCGACTGATAACTAACAAATAAATAACAAAAAAATGAAAAAATACGGTAAGTAATTGGCGGTAATATTCGGTGCATCTACTGAGTTATTCATGTTTATGTGTGTTGTGAGTCAATATATTATGACGTTTTTATAAATTGATTATTTACCTGCTAATCCGGTTGAAGTCTCATCTACTCACCTTTATTTACGCAATTAATTGACTAATCCACTGTCGGGATTTGGGAACCGGATAAAAAGCTGTAAAATAGCGCTTTATTTTATTATCCCTTTACATACCCCATGCGTACAACACAATTTCCTCTGAATACCGTTAAAGAAACACCAGCTGACGCTGAAATTGCAAGCCATCAATTGATGATACGAGCGGGTCTTATCCGCAAATTAGCGGCTGGTTTGTACAGTTGGTTACCTTTGGGCTTGCGGGTGTTACGCAAAGTCGAAAAGATTACCCGGGAAGAAATGGAAAAAGCCGGTGCTTTAGAAGTGTTGATGCCTGCTTTACAACCCGCAGAGTTATGGCAAGAAACGGGGCGTTGGGAACAATATGGGCCAGAGTTAGCGCGTTTAAAAGATCGTCATGATCGTGACTTTTGCTTAGGCCCCACACACGAAGAAATTATCACTGATCTGACGCGTAACGAGATTAAAAGTTATAAACAACTACCTATTACTTATTACCAGGTTCAAACTAAATTTCGCGACGAGATCCGCCCCCGTTTTGGGGTGATGCGTTCGCGTGAGTTTATCATGAAGGATGCTTATTCCTTTCACTTGGATCAAGCTTCGTTACAAGAAACTTACGATGTCATGTATCAAGCGTATAGTAATATTTTTAATCACTTAGGACTCAAGTTTCGTGCTGTTATTGCTGATTCAGGTTCGATCGGTGGCGCGGTGTCTCACGAGTTTCATGTATTAGCTGATTCAGGTGAAGACGCGATTGCTTTTTCTACGGTGAGTGAATATGCCGCAAATGTTGAAAAAGCGGAGGCGGTTGCACCCACAGGAACCCGAGCAGCGCCTACAGCAGACAAACAATTGATTGAAACGCCTGATCAACATAGTATTGAAGAGGTGAGTCAGTTTTTCTCTATTTCTGCTGTACAATGTCTTAAAACCCTGATTGTCAAAGGTGAGGAAGAAGGCAGTCTGGTCGCTTTATTATTAAGAGGTGATCATGAACTTAATAAGATTAAAGCGGAAAAAATTGAAGGTGTTGCGGCTCCTTTAGAGTTTGCAACTGAAGCAGAGATTCAATTGGCCTGTCAGTGTAAACCCGGTTCTATTGGCCCGATAGGCTTAACTATTCCGGTTATTGCAGATCGTAGCGTGATAGTAATGTCTGATTTTGTTTGTGGTGCTAATCAGGATGGCAAACATTTTCAAGGGGTTAATTGGGAGCGTGATTTAGCGGTTCCTGAACTGATTGCTGATCTTCGTACCGTTGTTGAAGGTGATGCTAGTCCTGATGGTCAAGGTGAAATTACTTTGGCGCGGGGTATTGAAGTCGGTCATATTTTTCAATTAGGGACTAAATACAGCGGAGCTATGAAAGCCGGTGTTATTAATGAGGGCGGAAAAAATCAAATCATGCTGATGGGCTGTTATGGTATTGGTATTTCTCGTGTGGTGGCGGCAGCCATTGAACAAAATCATGATGATAAAGGGATTATCTGGTCAGCTAATTTAGCGCCTTTTCAAGTGGCACTGTGCCCTATGAATATGCACAAGTCTGAGCGTTTAAAGGTTGCTTCCGAGCAGTTGTATCAAGATTTGTTAGCCGCTGGCATTGATGTTTTATTTGATGATAGAAAAGTACGTGCAGGCTTTATGTTTTCAGATATGGAGTTAATAGGCATTCCGCATTGTATTATTGTAGGAGATCGTGGTTTAGATACGGGTACGGTTGAATATAAGGGTAGAACAGCCGAAGCAAATGAAGAAATTCCATTTTCAGAGGTTATTGCGTTTTTGAAAGCTAAATTGGTTTAAGAACGTAGGCTGGATAAATGATCCTACAATTTTAGACGTGTTTTTCACAACAGTTGAGTAATTTTTCTTTGAATGATATTCCCTTAAGTATGTTGTTTGGCATGCTTGCTTTCATACTATTTTTATCGGCCTTTTTTTCTGGCTCAGAAACTTCTTTAATGTCTATTAATCGCTATCGATTAAAGCATTTGGTAAAGCTTAAACATTCTGGTGCTATAAAAGTCCATAATTTGTTGCAAAAACCTGAGCGTTTATTAAGTTTCATCTTATTGGGTAATAGTTTTCTTAGAAATCTGGCGTCCTCAATAGCAACGATTATTGCTATAAAACTGTATGTAGATGACGAGGTATTTATTGCTATAGCTATTGGTGTTTTGACTATTGTCATGTTGATTTTTTCTGAGATAACACCTAAAACCCTTGCAGGAGCAAAGCCAGAATGGCTTGCTTTTTCGGCGGCCTGGCTGTATACCCCGCTATTGAATTTATTTTATCCTGTTATCAGTTTAGTTAATGTGTTTGTCAATTTTTTACTGCGAATTATGAGGGTGGATGCCAAAAAGAACCGATATGATTCACTTAATCAGGAAGCGTTAAAAAATATTATTTCTGAAGCTGAAGGCTTAATGCCCATTCGATATCAAAAAATGTTGTTGGGTATTTTAGACTTTGAAACGGCAACAGTAGAAGATATCATGACGCCGCGTAATGAAATTGTGGGTATAGATCTAGAAGCGTCCATTGAAGAGATTGTTTCGCAGATTAGGAATAGCTCTCATACCCAATTAGCAGTTTATAAGAAAAGCATCGATCGAGTAGTTGGTTTCTTACACTTAAGAAAGGTGTTATTGCTAGTCGGTCAAGACGATTTTGACAAGCAATCGATTATTAATCTGCTGAATAAGCCTGCGTTTATACCTGAAAATACGCCAGTGCATGCTCAAATGCTGAGGTTTAAAAGTGAAAAAATAGATATCGGTTTGGTAGTCGATGAATATGGTGATGTTCAAGGACTGGTTACGCTAGATGATTTGATTCACGAAATAGTCGGTGAGCTTATTACGGATGAGGCGGCAGCCAGAAAACAAAGTGACGGCAGTTATCTGATTGATGCCAGCATCACTGTCAGAGAGCTTAACAGAGTCATGCAATGGTCTTTGCCGATAGAAGGGCCAAAGACTTTGAATGGGCTTATTATTGAGTTTATGGAAACTATTCCGGCGACAGGAACAAGCGTTAAGTTGTTTGGGCATCATTTGGAAATAATAAAAAGAGATGAAAATGCGCTTAAACTAGTTAAGTTGTTGCCAAAGAAAAGGTAAACAACAAACAACTAGTTTACAGGCTTTATTAAGGTTGGGTTCATTTTATAGGGGTATGATTTACTTTTACCAGGTTCATTTATTTGAGTGCTTGGTATAGACTGACGAAATAAATTTTTCGTTAGTTTTTATAACCCGTGTAAGATATTACGGTTTAGTTATTTAAATTCACATTTTCCGCTTTAGGCGATATTTTTCAATACACAGATGAAAAGAAAGCTAGCTATTCTATTTGTTGTTGCATTACTTGTTGTTGTTAATTTTAGTATTTGGAGTTACATCAATAACCCTTTGCAATTGCAACCTTGGACTAAGACGACCATGGGGGTTACTTATGATCCTCACCGTAAGCAGGATGCACAAAATGGTGACACTTATCCTAGTGAAGAGGATATGGATCATGATCTGGCTTTGCTGGCCAACAAAGTCCATGCCGTAAGAACGTATAGCATGCTAAAAGGGCAGCATAAAATTCCTGAACTCGCGTCAAAATACAATCTAAATACAACCTTAGGTGCCTGGATAGATGGCGATCTGGAAAAGAATCGTCAAGAAGTCGAAACCTTAATTGAAGCAGGGCGCCAGAATAATCCCAGAATTATTCGTTTGATGGTCGGCAACGAGGTATTGTTACGTGGAGATATTCCCAAAGCGGCTTTAATTGATTATGTACGAGAAGTTAAGAAAAACAGCTGGCGACCAGTGAGTACCTCTGAAACATGGGATGTGTGGTTAAAAAATCCTGATCTTGTTGAAGAAGTAGATTTTATAGCGGTACATATTTTGCCCTATTGGGAAGGTATTTCAGCAGATGATGCTGTGGATTATGTTTTTGATCGTTACCACGAAGTGGCGGCTGCTTATCCCAATAAACCTATCATCATTACAGAAGTGGGTTGGCCTTCAGATGGACAGTCGTTTAAACATGCAGAAGCCTCTATTCCTAATCAGGCGCGGTTCTTGAGAGAGTTCTTGAACCGAGCAGACACTGAAAAAGTGACTTATTACATTGTTGAAGCGTTTGATCAGCCCTGGAAGAAATCGATAGAAGGATCTGCCGGAGCCTATTGGGGGATTTTTAATGCAGACCGTCAGCCTAAATATCCAATGGATGGTGATGTTATTACCATGCCTACCTGGAAAAACTGGGCAGCGGGTGCGGCGGGTATCAGTATTGTCTTGATGGGCTTATTTTTATTTACCCGTAGTGCATTAAAGTTGCCGGGAGTTTTGTTTTTAGGACTTATTGCAAATTTAGCGGTCTCGGTTATCTTTTGGTCGGCCTCGATTGGTGCTCAGCAATACCAAACCAAATTAGGCATATTGTTTTGGGGATTGATGTTATTAATGCAGATTATGGCGGTGGTCATACTGCTGATTGAAAGTCTTGAAATTGCAGAGGTGGTTTGGCATAGAAGTACAGCCAGAACGTTCCAACCGTTGCAACCGAGCGCAACCTTCAAATATCCTAAGGTTTCCTTGCATTTGCCAATCCATAACGAACCGCCGATGATGGTGCGTAAAACGCTTGAAGCCTTAGCTAAAGTGGATTACCCCAACATAGAGGTGTTGGTGATGGATAACAACACTAAAGATCCTGCGGTGTGGGAACCCGTGCGCGATGATTGCGAACGTTTGGGCTCGATGTTCCGTTTCTTCCATTTAGAAAATTGGCCCGGTTTTAAAGCGGGTGCGATTAACCATGCCCTAGAACAAACCGCCAGTGACGCAGAAATTATTGCGGTTATCGACAGTGATTATGTCTTGTCACCGGATTGGCTGAATTGTATGGTGCCTTATTTTGATAATGAAAATGTCGGCTTTATTCAGTCTCCACAAGATTATCGGGATAGAGATCAAAGTTTATTCAAATCGTTTTGTTACTGGGAATATGCCGGTTTCTTTAACATCGGTATGGTGCAACGGAATGAATATAACGCCATCATTCAACATGGCACTATGACCATGATCAGAAAATCAGCGTTACTTGAAGTGGGTAATTGGGCTGAATGGTGCATTTGTGAGGACAGTGAGTTAGGTTTACGTTTATTTGAAGCCGGCTACGATTCAGTTTACGTTAAAGACTCGTTTGGTCGTGGTTTAATGCCAGACACCATGTCCGGTTATATGACGCAACGTTTCCGTTGGGTGTATGGTGCGATGCAAATTATTAAAGGCCACTGGCGTAGCTTTTTACCCACCAAGTCATCCCCTTTAACAGCCGCGCAACGTTATTATTTTATTGCGGGTTGGTTACCCTGGTTTTCTGATGCCTTAGCGTTGTTATTTACCACAGCCAGCTTGATTTTGACTGCAATTATCGTCAGTGATCCGACTCACAGTGAATTGCCTGCAAACGTCTTTTTATTACCGACAGTAGGCTTGTTTAGTTTTAAAATTTTGCGCGGCTTATGGTTATATCAAGCGCGTGTTCCATGTTCAGTATGGCAATCACTGGGTGCTGCGTTAACAGGTTTATCCTTAACGCATACCGTGGCAAGAGGGACTGTACAAGGCTTGTTTACCTCAGGTAAGCCGTTTATGCGTACCCCAAAATATGAAAAACAAGGGCCTTTGTTTACCGGCTTAGTGACCATTCGACAAGAGCTGTTCTTGTTATTGTTACTCAGTGCAGGTATTGCCGCGATTAGTTCTATTGAGCATTTTGACAATCTCAGTGGCAAACTATGGATTGCGGTATTATCTGTTCAAGCCGTACCTTATGTGGCTGCATTATTGACTTTATTAATCAGTATCGCGCCTAATTATGGTAGAAAAGGTAAGAAAGATGCTGAAGCGTTAGACGAAGAATAAGCAAGGTAAAATAATGACATTGATACGCCAGGATGATTTTATTCAGAGTATTGCAGATTCCTTGCAATACATTTCCTATTATCATCCCCTGGATTTTATCCAGGCCTTGAATACGGCGTATCAAAAAGAGCAGAGTCCTGCCGCCAAAGATGCCATGGCACAAATCCTCATTAATTCGAGAATGTGCGCCG
>QVQE01000069.1 GCA_003584865.1 Methylococcales bacterium | reverse complement strand
TAAGATTTCTCAAGCCGTAATAAAGTAACTTGCAAAAACAAAATACCCACCAATAAAACTGTTGGTTTGTTCGTACATCTTACCTAACAGGCTCGACGAATGATTTATATTTCGACACTTCACTGGTAAAATGCCAGATAAAGAGCACTTAATTTATACTTTAGGATTTGATTATGGATATTTCGGAAGCATGGGCATCTAAAGCTAAGCCTTGGGTCAATCAAATCTCGAATGATCCGGTAGACTTGACTCACTGTGATCACGAACAGGTGCAATTTCCGGGTGCTATTATGCCACATGGGGTTTTGCTCATCCTAAGCCTAAATGACTTTCGTATTCAAGGGGCTAGCGAAAATACCCTCGTCTGGTTCGGTAACGACGTAGCACAACTTTTGCAGGGTCATCTTGACCTTATTGTGACGCCACACATCCGGCAGATCCTTGAGAAAAGTCTGAGTCTCATCACTGACTCACAACTTCCACGCTATCTCGGCAGCTTTCTGACCTTGCAAAACCGCCATCGGTTCGATGTTTTTGCTCACCGGTCCGGTAACGTTTTTATTGTTGAGTTCGAAGCCATACCCACTGAATTGTCAGAAAATGGGTCAACGGGTCTCATTGCCGAGATCACCGACTGCATCAGTAAACTACATGCCGCTGAAACCTGGCAGGATGGTATGGCTATCGGTGTCCGTGAATTAAAACGGCTGACCGGTTTCGATTCAGTGGTAGGTGCCCGTTTTCTCGATGATGGCTCCTTTCATGCCATCGCTGAAGCCTGCGAAACGCATTTCCCTTCTGTGCTTGATAAACGTTTTCCACGCTCCGACATCCCTGAGTCCGCCCGCCGACAAATGGTCTTGATGCCGTTGCAGTATGCTCTGGACTTGGACTATGAGCCTGTGCCCATCATTATTGCAGATCAAACTCATAACCCGTTGCAGATAGACCTTGGTTTAGCAGTGCTACGCAGTATATCGCCGATGTGCCGCCGCTTTTATCAAAATATGGGTGTACAATCGCGCTTAGTTATGGCCTTGGTAGATAATGGTGAGCTATGGGGCTTCTTTAGTTGCAAAAACGCTATACCTCGCCGGGTGAGTTACTCTGAGCGCCTTGCTTTTAAATTATTTTCGGAAATGACTGCACTTTTGTTAGTTGAAAAAGAAAGATCCGAACAGTTTCAAATCGCACTACAGGTCAAGCAAAGAATGAGCAAAATTGCCGCCAAACTGTCTTCTGCTGACGTAATCCCGGTCGCCTTGAGTCAGTTACCGGAACAGCTACTCAACAATCTCGACGTCACAGGTGTTGCACTCTGTTTGGATAACCGAATACTCTGTGCGGGCATTACCCCGGAAACAACGGTCATTCAAGCCCTGCTTTTATGGCTGGATGAACAAAACCAGCCCCTTTTTATAACCGATAGGCTGCAAACACTGTTCAAAACCACCGCTTACTCCCTGGATCAATTAACGGGTCTGCTCGCTGTGCATTTGAAAAAACCGGGGCAGTATTTGCTTTGTTTTCGGCCTGAAGTCGTTCAGGAAGTCAACTGGGCGGGTGACCCTTTGAAGCAGATCGAGATTGATGCCATCAGTGGTGAAGAACGATTTACACCGCGTGGTTCTTTTGAAGTCTGGAAGCAGGAAATGAGGGGCACAGCACGTGCTTGGCAACTTTATGAGACCGAAGCCATAACTGATCTACAGCACACTATTATCCGTTTGCAGTATTCGGAAAAACAGCGGATCTTACAAGCCTGTTTAGCGCAAAGTAACACCGAACTCGAAGCGTTTGCCTATATTGTTTCTCATGATCTTCAGGAACCTCTTCGGGGTATTTGTAATTTCTCTCAAATGTTAATGGATAGTACCAACGAACAGCTCAAGCAGCAGGAACTTAACTGGCTGAAGGCTATTGTGAAATTGGGTGACAGGATGAGTCATCAGATTAACGCCCTGCTGCAATATTCACGCGCGAGCCAGCAAGCATTGGAAAATCAGTTAGTCGATTTCAATCTGCTCGTAAGCAACGTTCTTGAAGACTTGTCTGCTATTATCAAAAACACGGAAACGCAGATTGAAATCCCTCAGATTTTGCCTACCCTGATTTGTGACCGAATTCGGCTGACATCAGTGTTCAGCAATCTGATTACGAATGCCATTAAATATAATGATCAGCCCGAAAAGCAGATCGAAATAGGATGCCTCGAAAACCCAACGCTAACCTTCTTCGTCCGGGACAATGGTATCGGTATCCCCGAGAAATTCCATGATGCCATCTTTACGATATTTCGCCGTTTGCATGGTCGCAATGAGTATAGTGGCGGCACCGGCGCAGGTCTCGCGATAGCGCGTAAACATATTGAACGACACGGTGGCCGACTGTGGCTGGAATCAAATCCGGGACAAGGAGCTACCTTTTACTTTACGCTGGGTTCAGACCTTTCAAACTCTGCTGGTAGTGCTGACGGTGTCGTGTCTGAAGCCACCGCCCAGACACCCCAAAAATCAGTGAAACCATTCTAATGACAATAACAAACGTTGATCTAAGTAGTTGCGACCGTGAGCAAGTACATCTTGTCGGAGCGATTCAGCCTCATGGGGTACTCCTGGTTTTGGCAGAGCCTGAGCTTCGAATTGTTCAGGCAAGCACTAATAGCGCTGATTTCCTGGACGTCCCTTGTGAACGGCTGGTGGGACAATGCCTTGACGGACTGCTGGGCGAAGAAAACACCGCAGCCATTCGCACCCAACTCGTTAAAAAAGAGCTGGCTAACGCCACTCACTTAATTTCCGTGCCCTTTCTATCCTCTCAGAACGGTGTAGTCCATATATCTGGTAACCGCATTAATGGCTTGTTGTTACTGGAGTTTGAACTTTCCGCTGGCACTGTAGAAATGATTCCGGCACACGCATACTCGTCCAGGTTACAGGATATGATTCAGCAACTGTATGGGAGCGCCGGGTTACTCAGCTTCCTGTCTGTCGTTGTTGAACAAGTACGCATTTTGACGGGCTTCGAACGGGTTATGATTTATCGATTCGACCGGGACGGTAGCGGGATGGTCATTGCCGAAGCTAAAGAGACGAATCTGGAAGCCTATCTTGGCCTACATTATCCAGCCAGTGATATACCTGAGCCTGCACGACGGTTGTTCGCGTTAAGTCCGCTTAGACATCTGCCCGATGTAGACTATGTGCCCGTACCCCTGTTTCCTGATCAGTCACCTTTGTCTGACGGAAGTCCCGTTGATCTGAGCCACTCATTTTTACGGAGTGTTTCGGTGATGTATACCAGTTATCTGCGCAATATGGGCGTAAAAGCCACACTTGTAATGCCTTTACTGAAATCCGACAAACTATGGGGACTTATTTCCTGTATGCACCATAGCGAACCGAAATATCTAGCCTATGAGCAACGTTTTCCAGTTGAGTTATTGTCTCGGATGATATCACTACGCATTGGTGATTTGGAAAATCTGGATCACTACGCCTATCGTACCCAACTCATCCAGGCGTATTGCCAACTTATTGGTGAGATGGGACGTGCCAAAAACTACCACGACGTCTTATTCGGGAGTAAAATAAACCTGCTTAACGGGATCAATGCCGACGGAGCAGCATTGCTTGAGAACGGGAAGGTGACGCTACTGGGCATAACACCCACGGCGTATCAAGTCGGCTTGCTTGCTGAGTGGCTTGCACAACAAAAGGATGCTGTATTGGTAACGCATTGCTTGTCTTATAATTTTCAGGCAGCAGGAGAGTTTTCAGCCGTGGCAAGCGGATTGCTGGCCATCCGAATTAGTCGAGTGAATTTGACTTGGGTGATGTGGTTTCGCCCAGAGGTGCTATCGGAAACGCATTGGGCAGGCGATCCGAAAAAACCAGTTATCATTGACGATGAAGATCAAGAGAGTCGACTACAGCCTCGAACCTCGTTTGCATTATGGAAAGAAACCGTTCGCGGCTATTCCGAACCTTGGCTGGACTGTGAAATCGAGCATGTCAGAAAAATGCGACAAAGTCTGCATGACATCCTCATTGAACAGACCTGCCAGTTGATACGGCTGAACACTGAACTTGAACTCAGCAACCAGGCGCTAAACAACTTTGTTTATGCCGCTTCGCATGACTTAAAGGAGCCGCTACGTGGCATACACAATTATGCCGAACTTTTAAGACTGGAAGAGGGCGAACACCTATCAGGACAAGGGCACCAGCGGATAGAGACGATTTTGTGTTTGACAGAGCGTATGCATCATTTTCTGGAAGCTCTTCTCGAATATTCTCATCTGGATTATATCGAGCAGGATTTTCAGATTTACTCGATCACTTTGTTGGTGGAAGAAATCGTCGACATGCTGAAAAAAACCAACCCCAATGAGAGCATAACTGTCGATATTCAACCCGCTATGCCAGACATACTTTGTAACTCGACGTTTGTGAAAGTGATATTCCAAAACTTAATAATGAATGCCATAAAATACAACGCTGAAGCAGTGAAAACAATTAAAATAGGCTGTTACACGACTAACGGCATGCCGGTTTTTTTCGTACAGGATAATGGAATAGGCATCTCATCCGAGTTTCACGAATACATCTTTCAACCTTTTAAACGCCTGCATGGACACAAGGAATATGGTGGTGGAAGCGGTGTTGGCCTTGCGCTCACGCAAAAAGCCATTACTCAACATGGCGGACGCATCTGGATTGAGTCGGGCGAAGGTAAAGGCTCAACGTTTTGTTTCACACTGACACCTGAGCATGTAGAAGAAGGGGGAGAATGATAAAATGCGTCCGTTAATGATTGTTGAAGACTCCGATGAAGATTTTGAAGTCATCTGTTGGGCTTTGCAAAAAACGGGTTTTGCGCATCCTGTAATCCGCTCGGAACGTGCCGAAGAGGCGCTGTCACGCTTGTTTCCGGGAATGTCACAGCTCGACAGGATCGATCCGTTGCCGTGTTTGATGTTGCTTGACCTCAACTTGCCGGGGATGAATGGTTTACAAATGCTTGAGGAGTTACAGCAGATGAAGCAGAAGCTATCGACTCCCATCGTGATTCTGTCCACCTCGGATAATCCCCTTGATATCGCCGCCTGCTATCGTTTTGGAGCGGCTGGTTATATAGTTAAACCCTTTAAACTTGAACAATACATAGAAAAAATAAGAGATTTAACACGCTATTGGTTCAATACCATCACACTGCCTGAGGAGAAATGCGATGAATGATGAACGATTAATCACGCTTAGGAATGCCACCGGGCCTCTACATAAGCGCCTTGAGACAAATCTGAATTTACTGTCGCCCAGCTTCTCACGGATGGATTACCTGCGCCTGGTCAGGGCTTTTTGGGGTTACTACCGTCCCTTAGAAGCAAGCCTTATCGGTGTTCCCGAATTGCATGACTGGCTACCGGATATCGCTATGCGGAGTAAACTACCTTTGTTGGCGGCGGATCTTAAAGCGCTGGGAGTAGACGGTGATGTGTTGGATAGGCTTTCCATTTGCCACGAATTGCCGGCTTGCACTGACCTTACCACGGCCTTGGGCTGTCTCTATGTACTCGAAGGCTCGACATTGGGCGGGCAGGTAATCAGTCGTCACCTTAAAGACCTTTTTAATCTTGATGCCGAAAACGGCGCCGCCTTTTTCACGGGCTATGGCGAACAGACAGGATCGATGTGGCAAACATTTAAAGCAGTGTTGATGGTCGCGACGGTGGATGAGGATGCACTGATTCACGCGGCTTGCGAGACATTTATAACGTTGGATCATTGGCTGTGCTCCACTATCACCACACCGTCTGACGAATACTTATGAAGAGTGATTTTTTGCGTGTACTGATTATTGATGATAGCCCGGAAGACCAGGAGATCATGCAACGGCTCTTGCAAAAAGGCTCGCCCGAGCGCTTTCGGTTCGACACCGCAGAAACAGGTGCCGCCGGATTACGCAGTTGCCTAGACAGTGAGACAGAACTGCCCGATTGCATCCTGCTCGATTATCATCTGCCTGACTATGATGCCCCGGAATTTCTAATGGCGTTGGGTGCTCCACTGTTGCTGATTTGTCCGGTAGTCGTAGTGACGGGTATTACCGGTGGCCTTGATGGCCCTGGCATGATAAAGTTGGGGGCTCAGGATTTTATCGGTAAAAGCTGGATGAATCCCGAAAGTCTGGTGAGAACCGTAGAGAACGCTATCGAGCGGTACAAGCTCTTTCGCACGCTTCGCAATAACGAACAGGAACTGGAGAGCTATCGTTTCCACCTGGAAAAATTAGTCGATGAAAAAATCTCTGAACTCATCGTAGCTAAAGAAGCGGCTGAAACAGCTAATAGAGCGAAAAGTACTTTCCTATCCAATATGAGCCACGAAATACGGACACCCATGAACGTCATTCTTGGTTTTATTCATCTCCTGATGCTTGATCTGCAAGACCCAAAACAGTTGGACATGCTTGATAAGATTAACCGCTCTGGCAAGCATTTACTGGCTATCATCAATGACATTTTAAGCCTGTCAAAAATTGAGGCTGATCGTATTGAACTAGAGCAATTACCGTTTAATATGATTGATACACTCGACAAAGTGAGGCTCTTAATAGCTGAATTGATTGAAGGCAAGCAGTTGGAACTCGTCTATGATATCGATTCTCGGCTGGCCGATTTAACGCTAATAGGCGATCCGTTACGGATTAGTCAAATTCTGCTTAATTATCTCGGTAATGCTGCCAAGTTTACTGAACAGGGGCGTATCACCTTGCGTGCCCAAGTGAAAAATGAGCAAGATGATCTCATAACACTGAAATTTGAAGTGCAGGATACGGGTATTGGTATTAGTGAGGATCAACAAGCCAAACTGTTCCAGCCTTTTACACAGGCTGAGACCTCTACTACACGTCAATATGGCGGTACCGGCTTAGGTCTGAGCATCAACCGCCAACTGGTCCGTGTTATGGGCGGCGATACTGGTGTTATCAGTAGTCTAGGCCAGGGTAGCACATTCTGGTTTACTGTTTGTTTAAAACGCGATAACGAACTTAAGCAGCAAGAAATCTCTAATAAACACAAAACGCAAATTCGTAAAGGAGCGCGTATTTTGCTGGTGGAAGACAATGAAATAAACCAGGAAATAATGTGCATGTTATTGGAAATAAAAGGTTTATTGGTGGAAATAGCCAATTACGGTGGCGAAGCCATTATGATGATTAAAACCAAGCCCTACGACCTGGTTCTGATGGACATGCGGATGCCGGTAATGGATGGTTTAGAGGCGACCCGTTGCATCAGACAGCTTGACTGTGGTCAGTCTATCCCCATCATTGCCATGACGGCCAACGCCTTTGAGGATGATCGAAAGCACTGTATCGAAGTCGGTATGAACGGTTTTTTAGCCAAACCCATCGAACCGGATATTCTGTACAGTGAACTGGCGCACTGGCTTCCTGATACTTCGCAAAATGTTGCTGGCGAGCCTGTATTTAAAATTGATCTGCTGCGATAATGGGAGATTCAAATGGATAAAATTGAAAAAGCCACACCACAAGAGGATTATAAAATAGAAATACTGACTAGCAGCGGCATTTCAGGTATTTTTGATGTAAACCCTATCTAAAAGGACTGCATGATTACTGCAGGTGATACACGGGTTATAGCGGTTATAGCTCCCTCAAAACCCGAAGCGGTGGCTTATTAAGCACCTGCCTAACCCCTAAGAATCCAGCTGCACCCACAAACAATGCTCCAATCAAAGGGATTGTAATCACTATCCACAAGCTGAAATGATAGTCCATAGCCATCCAATGCGTGTATAAAAAGAATGTCGTGGCTTCCGATACGATCACCGCAAACACACCCGAAATAAACCCAAGCATACCGAACTCAAGCCACTGGGTTGTTCTTAAAAATGACCGGTTCGCACCGAATGTCCGCATTAAAGCACCTTCATAGATACGATTATCCAAGGTCGCATAAACCGCAGCAAACAATACCGTAAAGCCTGCCATCAGGGCAAAATAGAGCAAGTAATTAATCGCTTGGGTTAATTGCATTAACAAGGTCTTAACTTGCTTTAGAATTAAATCAACTTCTAAAATGGTAGTACTGGGATATTTCTTAACCAGACTATTCAGTAAGTCCTTCTGGGTGTCGGGTAGATAAAAGCTGGTGATATAAACACTCGGATAAGCATCTAAAGTCCCCGGTGAGAAGATCATATAAAAATTCGGCTTCATTGTATCCCACCTTAATTCACGAATGCTACTCACTGTGGCATTAACCGGTTGACTGCCAATGGTAAAGCTTAACAGATCACCCAGTTTTATTTTTAAACTTTCTGCCAGCTTCTTTTCAATAGAAACAAAATTGGCTGCCTGTTCATGGCTCCACCAAGTTCCTGCGACTATCTTATTTTCTTCAGGCAGTTCTTTCGTCCAGGTCAGACTTAATTCACGATGAGTTGCATTTTCACCCTGTGAATCTTTACTCACAAACTGTTGCACCGGTAGATGATTAATTTCCACTAAGCGTCCCCTGACCACCGGATAAAATTGACTGCCTTTAATAGCGTGCTGCTGTAAATCACTTTGATACGCGGCCTGTTGCTCAGGGAAAATATTCAAGGCGAAATGATTCGGTGCATTATCGGGTAATTGCTGTTGCCAGTTATCAATTAAATCCGTCCGTACGGTAAAACTAAGAGTCATGGCGGCCAAGGTCAAACCAAAGGCTAAAATCTGACTAATGGTGGTGCTTGTGTTTCTTAACAAGCTTTGTAAAGCAAAACGCCATGTTAAATTCATTGAGGGCAGCCACTTCCGAAGCAACTTCAGTAAGCCATAGGTCAATAACCACAGCATCAATAGAACGCTTAAACCCACGCCTAAAATAGTGGTCGTCATTTTGATATCCGCCGTATAGCGCCAAATCAATAAACCAATAACACCAATGGACAGACTATACACCAGCCAAGCACTCGCAGGTAAGGGTTCCAGATCACGTCGCAACACACGCAAAGGCGATACCTGTTTAAGCCGTAATAAGGGCGGCATAGCAAAGGCCAATAACACCACGATACCGATTGTAAAGCCAAACAAAACCGCACCAAAACTTGGACTGACTAACTGCTGGGGCAGTAAATCTTTCAGTAATTGAAATAACACTTCTTGAGCAAACCACCCCAGCACACAGCCTAAAGCACTGGCTAAAGCACCCAACACAACGAATTGACTGCTATACAGCCAGAGTATTTCTTGCTGTTGACAACCCAAACAACGTAATAAAGCCGTGGCATTAAAATGCCGTTCGGTATAACGGCGTGTCGCCATAGCAATAGCCACTCCCGAAATAAGGATAACCAGAATACTGGAAAGTCCCAAATAGCGCTCTGCACGTAGCAAAGCCGCCCCTAACTCAGGCCGATCTTCATGAATATCCAGCAGATGTTGAGACGGATTAAGCTGCGGCTTAAGCCATTGCTTAAAGTCCAGGATAGCTTGTGGCTCACCACTGAATTGAAAGAAATAATGTGCATGACTACCCGGCTGAATACTATGCGTGGCCGCTAAATCAGCTTCATTAATCATCACTCTAGGCGAAAAGCTATAAAAGTTAGCCTTCTTATCAGGTTCATAGGTTAGGACATGACTAATAGTCAGCGGCTTTTCACCAACGATTAGTGAGTCACCTATTTTTAACTTAAGTGCGGAGAGAATACGTTTCTCTACCCAGGCAGAGCCTCTCTCCGGCCCCGCATGTAACGTTGTTTCAGACATATAATCCTCGGTGCGGGTCGCCTTTAAAAGACCGCGTAAAGGATAATGCTCACTGACGGCTTTAATGGCTGAGAGTAACAGTTCATCATGTTCAATTAATACACTGGGAAACTCGACGGTTTGCGCTTGCAATAAGCCAAACTGGGTCGCTTTAGTTAGCCAATCGGCAGCAATAGATGTTGAACAGTCGATAACCAAATCAGCCGCTAAAAACTCTGCTGCTTGATTAACCATAGTGCGTTGTAAGCGATCCGAAAATAAGGCAATCGCGGTTGAACTGGTGACGGCAATAATGAGAGCCAGTATTAAAATAGTCAGTTCACCAGAGCGACTATCGCGCCACAATAGGCGCAAGGCTAAATTAAACCGACTCATACAATACGTCCTGCGTCAATTCTAATAGTACGTTGGCAACGTGCCGCCAGGATGGGGTCATGGGTAACTAGAATCAAGGTGGTTTGATTCTCACGGTTCAATTCAAACAGCAAGTTAATAATGGTTTCACCTGTTTTGCTGTCTAAATTCCCGGTTGGTTCATCGGCAAATAAAATAGCAGGTTTAGTGGCAAACGCTCTCGCTAAAGCAACCCGCTGCTGCTCACCACCCGACAGTTGTTTGGGCGTATGAGACAACCGCTGTCCTAAACCAACCCGATTTAATAACGCCGTAGCCACTGCCTTTGCATTTTTATCACCTCTTAATTCTAAAGGTAACATGACATTTTCCAGAGCCGTCAGCCCTTGCAATAACTGGAACGACTGAAATACAAAGCCAATCAGTTCATTACGTAAGGCCGCACGACCGTCTTCATTCATCTCTGTTAAGGATTTACCCTTAAGTTTAATGCTCCCGCTACTCGGTGTGTCTAACCCTGCCAGCAGACTAATGAGGGTTGATTTCCCTGAACCAGACTCGCCAATAATGGCAATACTCTCACCCGGGTTGATTATCAAGTCTATCGATGACAAGATATGCAGTGTTCCTTCAGAAGTTACCACAGCTTTACCTAAATCTTCTGTTAATATAATAGCGTTTAAGGTCTGTTTAATTTGAGATTGCATCATGTCTAAATTGTTATTTACGGTTATATTTTTACTCATGCCTTGGTCTGTCATGGCTAGGCCACAAACAATACTCGTGTTGGGTGACAGCATCAGCGCGGGTCATGGCATTGAGGTTACCCAAGGCTGGGTCTCCTTATTACAGAAAAAGCTTGTTGAATCCAATAGCCAATATAGTATTATAAATGCCAGTATCAGTGGAGAAACAAGTGCGGGCGGTTTATCACGTATTGACGCGCTCTTGGTAACCCATAAGCCTGACATTGTTTTGCTTCAATTGGGGGCAAACGATGGCTTACGCGGTCTTTCGCCGGTACAATTGAAAACCAATCTTGCTGAAATTATTTATCGTAGCCAAAAATCAGGAGCTAAAGTGATTCTATTAGCCATGAAAATTCCACCTAATTACGGTAAGCGCTATATTGAACTTTTTTACGCTGTTTACCCAGAGTTAGCCGGTGAATTAAATGTTCAGCTAGTCCCTTTTCTTCTCGAAGATGTTGCTCTGGATAAAGAACTAATGCAGGCTGATGGACTACATCCAAACGCCAAAGCCCAACCCATTCTTGCCAGCAAAATAGAACCCTATCTTTTTCCTCTACTTAAATAAACGAGAGTTTACTGATGACCGTATTAACCTTAAAACAAGCCAATCTTATTATAAACACTGCTGTTCACATAGCACGAGAACTAAATTTAGCCCCTCTGACTGTTGTTGTGCTAGATACTGCTGGTCATATTAAAGCGTTGCAACGAGAAGATGGCGCTAGCATGATAAGACAGCAAATTGCCACCGCAAAAGCGTGGGGAGCGGTTAACATGGGCGTATCATCCCGCAGTTTAGCTGGGGTAGCTGCGCAACGCCCCGATTTTATGAATGCACTTATTGACGTCGCCGGTGGCAAGATAATGCCGGTTCCTGGTGGCGTACTGATTCGTGATGCTGACAATAATCTATTAGGTGCTGTCGGTATTAGTGGCGATGTATCCGACCAAGACGAGCGCTGCGCTATTGCCGGTATTGAAGCGGTAGGCTTTTTCGCCGTTGTTTAATACCAGTAATTCCATTCAATAAAGTTAATACTATTCTCTCTTAAATGCTATTAAACGGTTAATTAATCTTAATCGCTTAATAGCACCGACTGAAATTATTACTTTTCTATTTTCATGATCCGATTTTCTTCGTCGTCATCATCAGAGTCTTTGCGCTCAATCAGCTTGGCGAATAACAAACCCACTTCAAATAACATCCACATGGGTACTGCCAATAATGTTTGCGAAATAGCATCAGGCGGGGTTAAAAAAGCCCCTATCACAAAGGCTGCCACAATCACATAAGGCCGTTTATCGGCAAGATCAGCGGTTGTAACCAGACCCGTCCAGACCATCACAATAGTAAAAATAGGGACTTCAAAGCAGACCCCAAAGGCAAAAAACAGCGTTAAAATAAAATCCAGATACTTCGTTATATCGGTCATTATTGCAACTCCCGTTGGAGCTGCCGCCGTTAAAAAACCAAATATCAAAGGGAAAACCACAAAATAAGCGAAAACGACGCCCAGATAAAATAACAGAGTACTCGCAATCAGCAAGGGAAAGATCATTCGCCGTTCACGCTTATAAAGACCCGGCGCCACAAAGGCCCAAAACTGATAGAGAATAACAGGAACAGAAATAAAAACGGCAACAACCAGTGCTAATTTGAAGGGTGTCAAAAACGGCGATGCTACATCAATAGCAATCATAGTGCTATTTTGTGGCATGTGTTTCAATAAAGGCCCAGCTAAAAAACTATAAATATCATTAGCGTATACTGATAAAGCCAAAAATATCACCAGCACACAGATCACCACCTTTAATAGGCGATTACGCAATTCAATCAGGTGACTAATAAAAGGTTGAGCCGTCTCTTCAAGTTTATTTTGATTCATTGACCTGACTCTTTTCTATCTTAGTATCCTCCAGGGACTCGATCAGCGAAACCTTAAGAGCTTCAGTAGCTTCAGTAGTTTCATTAATTGCTGTATGCAACTCTTGCAAGTCCAGCTGGTCTTTCAATATTTGACGTAGCTCTTCCTGTTGAAATTCTTGTTGAATTTCTGCCTTAACAGAGGCCATCATTGATCGGGACTTACCAATCCAATAACCAGCAATTCTGGCAACCTTTGGTAATCGCTCTGGCCCAATGACAATCAAGCTAACCAACCCAATCATCACCAACTCGGAAAATCCTATATCGAACATACTAGATTTTTTCGTTCTTTTTTGAGGTTACTTCTCCCTCAATAGTTTCTTCCTCTGTATCTACTGGTTTTTTATCATCCTCACCCTCTTTAACAGCAGATCGGAAACTTTTTATCGCCCCCCCTAAATCAGCACCGATATTGCGCAGTTTCTTGGTACCGAACACGACAATAACAATAACTAATATAACTAATAATTCTTTAATCCCGATGCCCATTGTTTACTCCCGTGCTCTATAAAATAAATTGCAGCGAATATAAACCAGTTAATGTGTTTAATCGCTCTGATTGTTTGTAGTGGCTTTAACTAGTTAGTTTTTTTGGTTACGCTGTGCTTTTTCTTCTAGGCCTGATAGACCAAAACGACGCTGTAGCTCATTTAAAATATCTTCAGGCCCCAAACCTTGATCGGCAAGAAGCACCATGCAATGAAACCATAAATCAGCGGTTTCATAAATAATCTGTTGTTTATCGCCGTCTTTAGCAGCGATGATGGTTTCTGCGGCCTCTTCCCCTATTTTTTTTAAAATAGTGTTGATACCCTTTGCATAAAGGCTAGCCACATAAGAACTTTCTGCTGACTCCAGCTTACGTTGCTCAAGTATTTCAGCTAATTGTTGTAATACGTTACTCATGTTTTGTGTAAATAGTGTGAGGATCTTTTAAAACAGGTTCGACAGACTGCCATTGTTGATCGGTCAGACGCCGATAAAAACAGCTTTCGCGCCCCGTATGACAGGCGATACCACCTTCTTGTTCTATCTTAAGGAGAATAACGTCTTCATCACAATCCAAAAATAGATCAATAACTTTTTGTCGGTGTCCAGACTCTTCGCCTTTACGCCACAAGCGTTTGCGTGATCGGGACCAATAGACTGCATAACCTTCAGAAACGGTTAAAGCTAAAGACTCACGGTTCATCCAGGCAAACATAAGGATTTTTCCGTTTTCTGCTTGCTGGGCAATCACGGGACACAGACCCTCTTCTGTCCAGCGGATTTCATCTAACCATGAAAGACTCATAAGCGCATTTCAATCCCTTGGGCTGCCAAATGTTCTTTAGCTTCTTGAATCGTATATTCGGCAAAATGAAAAATACTCGCTGCCAATACCGCATCGGCTTTGCCTTCAAGCACCCCTGCGGCTAAATGATCTAAATTACCCACACCGCCTGAAGCAATCACGGGCACAGTGACGGCCTCACTAATTGCACGGGTTAACAACAAATCAAAGCCTTCGCGCGTGCCATCTCTATCCATGCTGGTTAACAGAATCTCTCCAGCGCCATATTCAACCATTTTCTTGGCCCACTCTATAGCATCAATCCCTGTGGCTTTTCGCCCGCCATGCGTAAAAATTTCCCAACGATCTGCTTCACCGATGGCACTCACTTTTTTAGCATCAATCGCCACGACGATGCATTGTGAACCAAAGCGCTGAGCCGCTTCACGAACAAACTCTGGATTAAAAACCGCAGCACTATTAATACCGACCTTATCCGCACCTGCATTAAGCATCCGCCGAATATCTTCCAAGGTCTTAATGCCACCACCGACCGTCAAGGGTATAAAGACTTCGCTAGCAACCTGCTCAACCACATGTACCATCGTGTCACGATTATCATGCGTCGCCGTAATATCTAAAAAAGTAATCTCGTCAGCACCTTCACGGTCATAGCGTCTTGCAACTTCTACTGGATCTCCAGCATCACGAATATCTACAAATTGCACGCCCTTAACCACTCGGCCATTCGCGACATCCAGGCAAGGAATAATACGTTTAGCTAAACTCATGAGCTAGCGTAAGTTTCAGCTAGTTTTTCAGCTTCGGCAAAATCCAGGGTGCCCTCATAAATAGCTCGCCCTGTAATCGCGCCCATAATACCCTCATGCGCCACCGCACCTAAGGCTTTAATATCTTCAATAGTGGTAATGCCGCCTGAAGCAATCACCGGAATTTTGATAGCACGTGCTAAACGAGCCGTGGCTTCAATATTAACACCTTGCATCATCCCGTCTCTGGAAATATCCGTGTAAATAATGGCTTCTACACCATCCGCCTCAAAGTGTTGGGCTAAATCAATCACGTCATGTTTAGAGAGTTTTGACCAGCCATCAATCGCCACTTTACCGTCTTTAGCATCCAGGCCAATGATAATGCGTCTTGGATATTCCTGTGCCATATCTCTAACAAAGTGCGGTTCATTAACCGCCTTGGTACCAATGATGACATATTCTACACCGGCATTTAGATAGGCCTGAATCGTATCTTCATCACGAATACCCCCGCCAATTTGTACGGGGATATTAGGATAGGCAGCGACAATCGCATGAATCACTTCGGCATTAATCGGTTTACCCGCAAAAGCACCGTCTAAATCGACTAAATGAATTCTTTTAGCACCGGCTGCAACCCAGCGCCCGGCAACAGCCACAGGATCATCAGAAAAAATTGTGTTATCGTCCATACGCCCTTGGCGTAAACGAACACATTTTCCTTCTTTCAAATCGATAGCAGGTATTAACAACATAGAAATTGAATCCTTAACAACAGATTAGAGGGGGAGTTAAACGTGACCATCCCAGTGCAAAAAGTTATTCAGCAATTGTAAACCAACGGCTTGACTTTTCTCTGGATGAAATTGTACTGCAAATACATTCTCTTTAGCCAACGCGCAAGCAAAGGCCGTGGGATATTCAGTAGTGGCAGTGATTAAAGTCGCATCATTAGGTATTGCATAGTAGCTATGCACAAAATAAAAGCGGCTATTTTGTTGAATCTTATCCCATAGAGGATGAGATGAAAAGTAAACTTGATTCCAGCCCATGTGCGGAATTTTTAAATGATTACCCTGAGCATTTTGTAACGAGTCTGAAAATCGCACCACATGTCCAGGTAAAATATTTAACCCTTTGGTATATCCATTTTCTTCGCTGTCCGTTAATAAAGCCTGCATACCTAAACAGATACCGAGCAAAGGTTTACTTTTAGCAACCTCTTTAATAACCTCCGCTAACTGTGTTTCGTTAAGTGCTTGCATACAGTCACGCATCGCACCCACACCGGGAAATACCACTCGATCTGCTTTTAAAATAAGCTCTGGATCAGAAACAATGTGTACATCAACATGGGGCGCAGCATGTTGCAACGCTTTTGCAATTGAATGCAAATTCCCCATTCCATAATCAATAACAGCGACAGAAGACATAAAACAAATTTAAAGTAAGATTTAAGGCTAAAGAATTCCTTTAGTAGAAGGCATTATACCCGCCATTCTTTCATCTGCGGTAATCGCCATTCGTATTGCCCGCCCCAAGGCTTTAAAAATAGTTTCTGCCACATGATGAGCATTAGCTCCTTTCAAGTTATCGATATGCAAAGTGACACCGGCATGATTAACAAAGCCTTGAAAAAACTCCCTAAACAAGTCTACATCAAAACGGCCTATCATGGCTTTGGGATAGTTAACATCATAAAATAAGCCCGGACGACCCGAGAAATCAATCACGACTCGAGATAAGGATTCATCCAACGGCACATAAGCATGTCCATATCGATAAATCCCACGTTTATCACCGATTGCTTTCGCAAAAGCCTGACCTAAGGTTATACCAATATCTTCAACCGTGTGATGTGCGTCAATTTCTAAATCACCGACCGCTTGAATATCCATATCAATCAATCCATGCCGGGCAATTTGATCAAGCATGTGATCAAGAAAAGGCACGCCTGTCATAAATGACGATTTACCCGTGCCATCCAGGTCAATTTTAATCTTAATTTGAGTTTCGAGCGTATTGCGCTCAACTTCAGCCGTTCTTTGAATCATTTTTTTCAAATAAGGTGGACGGACATCTTTTGTCCTCTAGTGATTAATAGAAAGGTGGGCATAATACTAACTCCACCTTTCCAATCTTTAACATTAGGAAAACCCTTAGCAAGGGTTTCCTAGTATACATTAACCTTTAGACGCTCTTTTACGCTCGTTTTCGGTTAATAATTTTTTACGTAAGCGAATAGATTTTGGTGTAACTTCAACCAATTCATCTTCAGCAATAAACTCTAAAGCTTGTTCTAGGGTTAACTTTTGAATACGCGCCAACACTAAAGTATCATCCGTGCCTGATGCACGAATATTCGTTAATTGCTTTGCTTTACAAGGATTAACACATAGGTCATTACTACGAGAATGTAAACCCACTAGCATACCTTCGTATACTTCATCGCCGTTAACCAACAGCAATTCACCACGCTCTTGTAATGGATGTAACGAATAAGTAACGGCTTTGCCCGCGACCATAGAAATCATTACGCCACGTAATCTGCTACCGACATCACCGGCTTTCATTGGGCCATAATGATCAAATACATGATACAACAAACCAGAACCAGAAGTAGCGGTCATAAACTCAGTTTGGAAGCCAATCAAACCACGTGAGGGCATCATATATTCTAAACGAATACGACCTTTACCATCGGGTACCATATTGGTTAAATCACCTTTACGATCACCCAATTTCTCCATAATGCTACCTTGGTGTTCTTCTTCAACCTCGATAGTCACCATTTCGTAAGGCTCACATTTAACACCATCGATTTCTTTAAGAATTACTTCAGGACGTGATACGCCCATTTCGAAACCTTCACGACGCATGTTTTCAATCAATACAGATAAATGCAGTTCGCCACGACCTGATACTTTAAATTTATCTGGATCAGCCGTATCTTCAACGCGCAACGCTACGTTATGTTGTAATTCTTTGTCTAAACGATCACGAATTTGACGAGTAGTAACAAATTTACCTTCTTTACCCGCAAACGGTGAGTTATTAACTTGAAAAGTCATGCTAACAGTAGGCTCATCAACGGATAAAGGCGTCATCGCCTCAACGGCCTCAGGATGACACAAGGTATCCGAAATTTCTAATTTTTCGATACCGGCAAAAGCAATAATATCCCCTGCACGCGCTTCTGCAACTTCAACACGCTCTAAACCGTGGAAACCATAGATTTGTAACATTCTGGCTTTACGCTCAACCCCTTCACGGTTAACCACTACTAAAGGTTGGTTTGGCTTAATACTACCGCGTTGAATACGACCAATCCCGATAACACCCACATAAGTGTTGTAATCCAGACTAGAAACCTGCATCTGGAAAGGACCCTCGATATCAACCGGCGGTGGACTTACTTTATCTACGATGGTTTGGAATAAGGGCGTCATGTCTCCATCACTGATGTTATGATCCAAACCGGCATAACCATTAATCGCAGAGGCATACACGATTGGGAAATCAAGCTGTTCATCCGTTGCACCTAGTCGATCAAACAAATCAAAAGTTTGATCCACTACCCAATCAGGACGAGCGCCTGGACGGTCAATTTTGTTGATAACAACAATGGGTTTTAAGCCTAAAGCAAACGCCTTTTGAGTCACAAAACGAGTTTGTGGCATAGGTCCATCCACCGCATCAACTAATAGTAAGACCGAGTCAACCATCGATAATACACGCTCTACTTCACCACCAAAATCAGCATGGCCTGGGGTGTCAACGATATTGATGTGATAACCGTTCCAGTCTAAGGCGGTATTTTTTGCCAAAATAGTAATACCACGCTCTTTTTCAATATCATTTGAATCCATGATGCGCTCGGTCACTTTTGCATGTGCTGCAAAGGTACCCGACTGTTGTAACAGCTTATCAACCAAGGTTGTTTTACCGTGGTCAACGTGGGCAATAATGGCAATATTTCTTAATTTCTCAATCACTTTTTGTGTACTCTAAATGGTTTTAATAAAATTGTGTGTGGAGGGTAAGCAGTTAAACCACCCCTTATAACCTGACATACTTATGAGTCAACACGTTAATTAGCCAGATTTTATTAGTCTGCGCAAAAAAACGACCCTAGCGGCATCAAAAGCTATCATTAAATCTTGTGAAGAACTCTCTTAAGTTTAGACTCTGTAGTTATTAACTCTGAATCCAAGGGAGATTATTGAAGCGCCACCCCCCCAGATTACCACGATGATTATGAGTATCCAAAGAACCTTCAAAACCATCGATAATGTTGACAAGTCGCTGATAACCAATAGCTTCAAGAGCCTTTGCCGCATCCAGTGAGCGCTGCCCACTTCGACATAGCAACAAGATAGGGGTATTTTTATCGGTCACCCGTTTTTCAACATCTCTTAAAAATTGTGGGTTAACCTGCCAGTCAGGTGCTTCTTTCCAGGCAATATGAATTGCGCCTATCGGATGTCCCACGAAGCCGTGCTCAACTTTTGAACGTACATCAATCAATACCGCACGGGTATTTTGTTGCAACAAATCCCAAGATTGCTGTGGTGTTAAATTTTCTATCATCGTATGACCCATTATTTTCGTTTTTGACCAACAAACTGCGCCTCATTCCTTAAACCTCGAAGCGGCTCGCCAATTAAAGCATTTTCTCTATAAAAAATTACCCTCAATGGTGAAAATAACGTGAGTAGCTCATTCTCAGTCAACAGATAATCGGGATTATTAGGAGGGCTCTGAATTATTTTTTCTCGTGTAAACGTCTGATAAAAAAGTAACCCATCCGGTTTAAGTGCCCCTATTATCGCATCACTTAGAGTACGGTCAAGAAATCGACTCACAACAATGACATCAAAAGAACATTCAGTAAAACTATCAGCATCAATTTTTTCGAGGGACGCATTGATATTCAAGTCTTGCTGGGTCGCATAACGACTTAATTTATCTATAGCAACAATAGAAATATCCCAGGCAGTTACCGCCATTCCCTGGTGTGCCAAGAAAAGTGCATTAGCACCCAAACCACAGGCTAAATCTAGTGCAGTGCCTACTTTTGGTAACAAAAACTCATTTTCAGTCAGTACTGATACAGGCAGACAACTTACCCTATCTAATTGCGCATAAATAGCATCCCATTTACGGCTAATTACATCGTTCATTCGGCTCCTGGCATACTTACACGGTGCTCTAACCATACCTGTAAGAAATCCATAAAAGCCTTTACTTTTGCAGACAAATACTTTCTATGAGGATAGACCGCATGAATATCCAGTGGAGGCAAAGGATAATTTTCCAATACAACCTTAAGTGTACCATTTTCAATATCTTTTCCAACAATATACGTAGGTAACATAACAAGCCCC
>QVQE01000194.1 GCA_003584865.1 Methylococcales bacterium | reverse complement strand
GTATGTTAATACGTTTGATTTATTCCATCATTCTAATCCAGTGCAGGCTTAACGATGTCAAGCATGACCGCTTTAATATTTTCATCCCATATAACAATGTGTACCCTAATTTCCAATTAAAAACATTGGGTTATTGTATGAAGAAAGCTACAATTCAGGTACTATCTGGATTAATCTCTGCGACTACTCAATTGTCAAATATGAACACTAACATAAATAACGAAAATACCGATCTTGTTTTTTCTTTAATTAAAAAATTTAGTCAGAAAGATTATACGCAGATAAAAAATGTCTCTATTGATATTAAATCAAATGAGGCATCGTATAAATTAATAAGATTGAATGATGAGCAGTATTCTTTGCTTTCTCAAAATACGCTTCAAATTGATACTGATTACGATCAATTATTGTATCTTAACGCTGATTCAACACTTATCTACCCAAGTTTTTCAAGAATGTATGTCTCATTAAAAAGCTTTTTTGGAGAGAGTGGCCGATTTTACGATGACTGGAAAGGTTCATTTTCATTTCCATTTGTCATTAATTTTCAAAAAGGTGAAGAAGAGTTTAGTTATTTGTTGAATATCAGTAGCATGAGATCATGTATAGAGTGCAGAATAAGTAAATTAATTTTAGCTGATGATGTGAGTTTTGATAGGGGACTAAGCCATAATCCATTTAATGAACTACCAAGACAAGAAATTAAATTTATTATTAATTACTTAGCGGGCTTTCTTACTGGATATTTTAAAAGCATCGCACATTCGTATGGAGAGCGCTTTTTCAAAGTAGTGGGATCAAATCATATTTTATATGGTTTTAATGAGGGGCGTTTTTTTGATAACTATTATGAAACACAAGAAGAATTTTATGCGGCAATTGAAGAGCTAAAATCTTGAATGTAACAATCATAACGGTCGTATGGTAAATATACTTAAGATTGACAGATTAATACTATTCATCACGAGTGTGGCGCTATAATCTCTGACGATGATTTTTAAATATTTTTAGACACCTATTTTATGACAGAACTATTATCAAAGCGGATTACGATAGATGTAAACATCTGTCATGGCAAGCCTGTTATTCGTGGCCTACGCTATCCGGTTGAAAATATCCTAGAATGGCTGAGTGCCGGCATGAGCATTGATGAAATTTTAGCCGATTACGAGGACTTGGAAAAAGAGGATATTCTTGCTGCATTGGAGTTTGCCTCGCGAATTGTAAAGGTTAAAAGAATCGAAATACTGGCTGCATGAAATTTCTGGTCGATGCTCAACTTCCGCGACATTTAGCGGCAAGTTTAAA
The DNA here is from genome assembly GCA_003584865.1 of Methylococcales bacterium. GTDB lineage: Bacteria > Pseudomonadota > Gammaproteobacteria > Methylococcales > Methylomonadaceae > Methylobacter_C. The sequence goes on along the minus strand of QVQE01000194.1, from coordinate 19,152 downwards.
ATGGTCAGGGCATGATGTTTTACATACTTTAGATTTGCCATCAGGAAACTGCACTCCAGATTGGCAAATCAATGAAATTTCAATGGAAGAAAAACGTATTGTCGTCACTAAAGATGACGACTTTGTTAACTCATTTTTACTTTCCGAAGTTCCTTACAAATTGCTATTGGTGTCTACGGGAAATATTAGTAACCGTGAACTTGCCACATTATTCTCGAAAAATTTATCCGCGCTTATTGCGGCATTAAAAATCTATGACTTTGTGGAGATTACCCGTTCGACATTGATTGAACATAAATAACCAGTCCAAGTGGGTAATTATTCAGTGATGCTATTGGCACTATGGTTTTAAAAAGCAGTTAACTCAGACTGCTCTTACTACGGCGGGGTTGAAACAGTCGCTAGCGGTGGACTGGCTATTAACACTAATGCTGCTAGTAACGCCAATTTTCAAATCAATAACGGTGCGATTGAACAAGTCAGCGCTGGTGTCGCCAATTATGTAAACGTCAATAAAGGCGGATTAGAACAAGTGCTTAGTGGTGGTACGGCAAATAATACAGTCGTTAACAGTGCTGGCAGTGTGCAGGTGTCAAATGGCGGAGTGGCATTAAATACCACTCTCAACTCTGGTGGTAATGAATTAGTAGTCAGTGGTGGCGTTGCCTCGAGTACTATCATTAATAAAGGTGGCACAGAAACCGTTAACTACGGTGGGGTGGATAGCGGTTCTACTGTGTATACGGGCGGTACTGAAGTCGTAAACAGTGGTGGCGTAGCCTCTGGTACTATCATAAATAAAGGCGGCACAGAAACCGTAAACAGAGGTGGTGTGGATGATGGCTCTACAGTGTATACCGGCGGCACTGAAATCGTAAACAGTGGTGGTCTGGCTATTAATACCTATAACTATGGTTACGCTGCTACTGGTATCGCTGCCAGCGCGGGTAGTATCCAAATCAATAACGGTGGCAAGGAACTAGTCAATATTAACGGTGTGTATTATGTGACTGTAAACAACGGTGGTATGGAGCAAATTGCCAGCGGTGGTATAGCCTATTACACCACTATAAATTCCGGTGGTAGTGAACAGATCGCTAGTGGTGGTACTGATTATTCCTCGACTATCCACTCCGGCGGCAGTCAAGTTATATCCAAAGGCGGTACAGCTAATAATTCCGTAGTCTATAGTGGTGGCGTTGAAACTGTAGCCAGCGGTGGTATTGATTATTTACCGGTTAATAGCGGCGGTACTGAAAACGTATTAAGCGGCGGTAAATTGGTCGTTAACAATGGACTGACCGGTATTAGTCTGAACGGCGGTGCTATCCTTGACTTACAGAATGTAATCGCAACCAAAGGCAGCGTTAATACGACTAATCAACTGTTACTGACCAATGGCAGCACCGTAGTAGAAACCTTGGGGCTGGTGGGTGATAACAGTAATTTTGGTTTTAGTTTCAAAACTGATGGTGCAGGCGGTACCTTGGTGACAACTACCGTGATTCCACCGGCTTTAAGCACATTGACCTATAACGCGGCTGCAGGACAATTAAGCCTGACTGGTACGCATTTGACCAGTCTGGCTAGTAACTATAATCTAACCCATTTTACCTTGAAAGGTGATGGTAACACCAACTATACCTTAACCAGTGGCAGCTCTATCACTGGCACACCTAGCAATACAGCCGCTACCATCCAATTGTCAGCCGCTGATCAAGTCGCCATTAATGGCTTGCTGAACAAAAATGGTGTTCAGGCCAATGACGGGGTCACCACTTACAACCTTAGCGCCACTTCGGGCTGGGATATTGGTGCCGGTGCCGTGTCTACTAAAGCTGTAACGGTTAGTAATGTCACCGCGCCAAGTATCAGCGGTGTCACGTATAACGCTGCTACGGGTGTATTTAGCGTTACGGGTGCGAATCTGGATAACCACGGTAGTGCTAGTGGTATAACGTTGCCAGATTTTACCTTAACGGGTGGTAGGGGTACTTATACGTTTAGTGCCGCTAATGATACCGTTAGCAACTTGACTGCGACCGGCTTTAGTATAAAACTGAGTGCGGCTGACAAAACCAGCGTTAATAGCTTTGTTAACAATAATGGCACGGGGCCATTAGTTGGCAATGCCTATAATCTGAGTGTAGGGGTTAACTGGGATAGTGACAATGGCGCTAAAATCACGACCCAAGGAGTGACTGTCAGTGGTGTGTCTTCTGGCGGTCTAGTTAATCCACAAGCAGTGACCCTGGAGGGTGCGGGTAATATATACGTCACGGATAATCATGTGTTTTATACGCCTACACCCACTAGCGCAGCACCTACTCAGATTAATAACTTGTGGGAAAACACAGGACAAATCGAGTTGTCAAAAGCCCTATTTACTGCCTTTGCTGGAGCAAATGTTGTGACCGATGCCAACTTCAGTAACGCCGCAGCGGCCACTACGCCTACTGATTATCTTTATTACAACGCTAGCAACGGTGGTGTTTATTATGATGCTAATGGTTCTACTAATGGGCCAGCTGTTGAGATTGCGGTAGCAGGCTTGACGACCCACCCAGTTGGGTTGACTTTAGGGGACTTTACATTGATTGCTTAACCGCAGGAAAAGACAACGCATCACCCAGCTTATTTTTAACTTCAGTAGCTGTCATGACTCGCATGATAGGCTCCTTTTTTAAGGTGGTTGTAGGTACCTATATTAGCTAATATTATTTCTGCGCTGACTTTGTTGAGAGTAAACCAATACAAAGTCACCGTTGAGGGATAGTAGTCTGCTCTTAACCAGAATAGGGATGCTCTAAAAGGAAAGACTTTCAGAGCAAACTAATCCCTGTTTAGAGTAAACAAGGTTCCTTTTACTACAAACAAGACCTAGAATGGCCATTTTCTGGTTTACTGACGGCCTCGCATCCAGTCGATAACTCTAAAATGACCTCTTCTAAGGGCAAACAAGGTCGTGTTTACTCTAAAAGTGATCTTGTTTACTACAAACAGAACCTTTTTTATCGCAATCAAGACCTTGTTTGCTACAAACAAGGTCTTGATTGCTTTAAAAGAGTTCTTGTTTGCGCCATTCTTACCCTTTCTTACGACATTTCAAACCCTAAAAAGACCATTAAACAACCTACACACACCGTAACTCATTGATTAATTGAGCACAGGTCAATGGCAAGGTCGAATTTTTTTAAGCTATTGGCCAGTGTGTAAATGAATGTCATGGAAATGCCATATTCACCTGCTAAATGGGTTATTATTCCCCAGACACTAATTACGACGAAAGATTGTCGAACTGTATTTATTATCTATTTATGTTTGTTGATGTTTGTTGATGTTTGTTGATGTTTGTTGATGTTTGTTGATAGAGTGAGTATTGACGAAAGCATTTAATTGTCATAAGGTTACCATAGGGCGCTATTAACAGGCTACACCACACTATTATTTAACTCTAATAGTTTGAAGAATAGTTTGAAGAAACGTGTTTTTAGAGTTTAAAAATTAAGTAATCGGGTTAATCAAAATAACTTATATCAAAGGTATGCAATTGAAAACAGAAGTTTTAGTGTTAGGCGGTGGTCCTGGCGGTTATACCGCCGCGTTTCGGGCAGCAGATTTAGGTAAGCAAGTGACTTTAGTCGAGCGCTATCCAGTATTAGGTGGTGTTTGTTTGAATGTCGGTTGCATTCCTTCAAAAACCTTGCTGCATGTGGCAAGTGTGTTAAATGAGTCCAAGGAGGTTAGTGCCGCAGGTGTTAAGTTTGCTGAACCAGACATTAACTTAGAGCAATTACGTGACTGGAAAAATAAAGTCAGTCATCAGCTCAATGCGGGCTTGGCGGCATTAGCCAAGCAGCGTAATGTCACGGTGGTTAATGGTACAGGCACGTTTATTGATGCAACCCATTTGCAGGTCGGTTCTGATGTCATTGAGTTTGAGCAAGCAATTATTGCAGTGGGTTCAAGACCCGTTAAGATTCCTTCATTCCCAAATGATGACGCTCGGTTAATCGATTCAACAGGGGCGCTTAAACTGGAAGATATTCCCAAAAAGCTGTTGATTATCGGTGGCGGTATTATTGGTTTAGAAATGGCAACCGTCTATAACGCATTGGGTAGTGAAATTACCATCGTTGAGATGCAGGATCAAATTATTCCAGGTTGTGATAAAGACTTGATAAAACCGCTATTTCAAAAGATTAAAAAAGAGTACGCGAATATTTATCTATCCACTCGTGTTGCGAATATAGAAGCCTTAGCAGACGGTTTAAAAGTCAGCTTTGATGGTCAATCGGTGCCTGAGTCAGAATTGTTTGATAAGGTATTGGTTGCTGTGGGTCGTCAACCTAATGGCGGTCTATGTGATGCAGAAAAAGCCGGTGTGGTGGTTGATGAGCGTGGCTTTATTGCTGTTGATAAACATCAACGCACCACAGTCCATAATATCTTTGCGATTGGCGATGTCGTGGGACAACCGATGTTGGCTCATAAAGCCACGCATGAGGCTAGGATTGCCGCTGAAGTGATCGCAGGCATGAAGTCTCAATGGCAAGCCTTGACCATTCCATCGGTCGCTTATACTGATCCTGAAATAGCCTGGATGGGGTTAACTGAGAATGAAGCAAAAGCACAAGGCATTGAGTTTGAAAAAGCCGCTTTCCCTTGGGCAGCGAGTGGTCGTTCTTTGGCCAATGGTCGAAAAGAAGGTGTTACTAAATTATTGTCCGATAAAAAAACCGGACGTATTCTGGGTGCTGGCATTGTCGGCACCCATGCAGGTGAATTGATTGCTGAAGCTGTATTGGCTTTAGAAATGGGCGCTAATGTTGAAGACTTGGCTTTAACTGTCCATGCGCATCCCACTTTAGCTGAAACGCTTGGGTTTTCAGCAGAAATGATTGAAGGCACAATAACGGATCTTTATATTAAAAAACGATGAATAAACCTCTAAATAAAAGTGTTGTTACCAATCTCGCTGCGGTTGGTATTATTCTATTTGGCAGTATCAGTCCTATTCTTGAAGATTTAATTAAGTCCATTGGTTTTTTCGCCTTATCAGGCGCTGTGACTAATTGGCTGGCTGTGTATATGCTCTTTGAGAAAGTGCCTTATTTATACGGTTCTGGTGTTATACCTGAACGCTTTGAAGAGTTTAAGCTGTCTATCAAACAACTGATGATGCAGCAGTTTTTTACCGTCTCCAATATTGAGCAGTTCATTCAAAAAGAGGAACAGCAAGGTAGCAAAATACTTAATCTTGACCCCTTCTTAAATGCGGTAGATTACGATAAGATTTATGAGAGCTTAGTCTCATCTATTATGGGCTCGTCATTTGGTGGTATGTTAATGATGATGGGAGGAGAAGAAGCGTTAGTCCCCTTAAAAGAACCCTTTACTGAAAAAATGAAGGGCACGCTGGTTGATATGATCGAGTCTGATCGATTTAAAGCCGCGATTAAGGAAGGTCTTGATGCGCATAAAATCGGTGTTGATATTATTGATAAAATTGAAACGGTTATTGATAAAAGACTGAATGAATTAACCCCGCAATTAGTTAAAGAAATGGTTGAAAGTATCATCCATGAGCATTTAGGCTGGCTCGTGGTTTGGGGTGGGGTCTTCGGTGGCGTTATGGGTTTCTTGTATTACATCTTTGTCTAATGAGTACAGTAGAATGTGCGTTTGAAGTCTTAGGGACTCCAGATGCCGAACCTCTGATTATTCTGCATGGCTTTTTTGCATCTTCTCGTAATTGGCGGCAAGTCGCTGAAAAGCTGGCTGCCCATTATCACGTTTATGTTTTAGATATGCGCAATCATGGCCTTTCACCGCATCATCCGGTCATGGATTATGCGGTGATGGCGGCTGATTTGTTACTGTTTATGGATACCCATGACTTAACAAAGTCTCATCTATTGGGGCATAGCATGGGTGGAAAGATAGCGATATGGTTTGCCTTAAATCATCCAGAGCGAGTTGATAAGTTAATTGTCGCTGATATTGCACCGGTCAGTTATACCCATTGCTTTAATAATCTCATTGAAGCGCTTAAAGAACTACCCTTAAGTGAAATCAGTAATCGTAAGCAGGCCGAACAGTGGTTAGCGCCACATATCCCTGAGTTGAGTTATCGGCAGTTCTTATTACAGAATCTGATTTTAAAAGAAGGCGCTTATTGTTGGCGAGTTGATCTGGATATATTTGAGAGTCAGGCGCCTAATATCATCGCTTTTCCTGATGTAGAACATCTGGCACCGTATACCGGTAGCGCGTTGTTTTTGGGGGGTGGTGAGTCTAAGTATATTAAAGCAGAAGCGGTGAGTCCGTTATTTCCTCAAGCGACGATCAGTATGATAGCAGGAGCCGGGCATTGGTTGCATGTGCAACAGCCGGTTGAGTTTTTAAGGCAGGTTGAGAATTTTTTAGCAATGCGTTAGACATAAGTATCATTATCGACCAGCAGATTTTCTGCCAGTAACTCATTATGTACGTAAGCAAACTTGATGGTGATGTTTGAATCATTTTTCAGTTAAAATGACCGATATTCTAGTATGAATGGGAATAATTTTGTTCACTCAACTTTTTTACTTTCACGTGCTGTCCTCTTCATCAAACAAGGATCATGACATTGTTTAAAACGGTAAGACCCGCTTTTTTGTTACTTACCCCTTGCTGTTTATCGATTGCCGCTGCGTTTGCAATTTATCAAGGCGTTGCCATTGATAGGGTCAATCTGGCATTGATTTTCTTGGGAGCCTTAGCCGCTCATATCAGTGTCAATATGCTGAACGAATATCATGATTATAAAACCGGTCTAGATTTTCAGACCCAGCGCACTGCTTTCAGTGGTGGTAGCGGAGCATTGCCTTCAGCCCCTGAATTGGCAGAATCGGTGTTGTTCTATGGTTTATTGTGTTTAGTCTTTGCCGCACTCATTGGACTGTATTTCTTATGGACAATTGGCTGGGGTTTATTGCCGGTGGGTTTATCGGGTCTGTTACTGGTGTATTTCTATAGCACCCAAATTATCCGGCGACCGCTGCTTTGCCTGCTAGCTCCTGGCTTGGGGTTTGGGCCATTCATGATTTTAGGCGCCCATTACATCTTGATCGGTCATTACAGTTTTGCTGTATTGATAACTTCATTTATCATGTTGTTGATGGTTAGTAATTTATTGTTATTGAATCAGTTTCCTGATTTGGAACCGGATCGGGCGGTCGGTCGATTGCATTTACCGATTTTAGTAGGTAGAAAAAACGCAGCAAAGGTTTATGTTTTATTTTTAGTGATGGCCTATGTATTATTGTTGCTACTTGTTTACCTTAAGGTGCTGCCAATTTACAGCCTGTTAGGGTTGTTTACACTCTTTTTGGGGATACCGGCTGCCATTTTTGTGCTCAGATTTTATGACGACATCACAAGCTTAATGCCCGCATTGGCGCTCAATGTGGCCTTGACGTTAAGTTTGCCTGTGTTAATTTCGATCGGTCTGGTTTGGCAAAGATTATTAATAGTTTAAAATGCATAAGCCAAATACTATTGATACATCAAGTTGTGAAGCAGAACCGATACGATACCCGGGAGCTGTTCAACCACTGTTACTAACTATAGAGCGCTAAATCATTTTTCAGTTAAAATAGCGAATTTTTAGTATGAATGGGAATAATTTTGTTCACTCAACCTTTTTAATTTCTGAATTATGGGCTTTATATCACCAATGAAAATTAAACACATCATTTATCCATTAGGGATTTTCTTAAGTGCATTCTTAATTGCTTGCTCAGCAACACCCGAAAAAACAATTGAACAAACATCGATTGAAACACCTATAAAAGTGAGTTCAACGCTTGTAGGTATGACAGTCTTGATGATTGGTGACAGCCACATGGCAAGTAAAGGTTATTTGATTACCAGTTTACATGATGAATTGATGCAGCAGGGTGCTAAAGTCTATTCTTATGGCGCGTGTGGAACGCTGGCTGGGGACTGGATGAAAACCACCGAGTCACCTTGTGGTGCGGCATTCCGTCTAAATGAAGAGCCGATCCACCTGCTCGCGGGTGAAGCCGCTGCCACTGCGCCTCTACCTGATTTGATCAAGAAATACCATCCGGATTTGATCGTCGTGATCAATGGTGACACCATGGCGGCGTACAAGAGTACAGTACTGCCCAGACCCTGGATATCAAGAGAAGTGACGACGCTCACCAATGGTATTAGAGCCAACGGCGCGAGTTGCGTCTGGGTGGGGCCTGCGTGGGGCAATGAAGGTGGCAAGAATGGTAAGAATTTCCCGCGTGTGAAAGTAATGTCTGATTTTCTTGCAGAAAATGTCGCACCTTGCATCTATATTAATTCTCTTAAGATGTCCAAGCCTGGTGAATGGCCGACTCAATCGGGTGATGGGCAGCACTTTACCCGTGCGGGTTATCAATCCTGGGGTCGTGCGATTGCCAAGGAAATAGTGTCATCTGAAATTCTACAAAAAATTAAACATTGAGATAGATGATGAAACCTATATATGCAATGGCATTAAGTTGTTTGCTGATTGGCTTGCCAGATTGGGCTTTTTCTGAGCCGCAACTTTATGAAACAGGGCCGGCGGAAGAGTCGTCTTATGTCCGCTTTGTCAATGCGACCGATAACGACATTAGCGTGCTGTCCTCGACAGGTTCGGCAAAGATTGCTCTTAAGGCAGAGAACGACGGGCGTGCGTCGCGTTTCTATCCGGTTAAAGCCGGAACAAAACTGTCTGCCACCTTGCTGCGTGGCGATAAAAAAGATCCCGTTGAAGTGACCGGAGAACCGTGGGAATACATCACCATTGTGGTGTTGCCGAGTAGTGGCGCTCAACTGGAAACGAAAATTGTTCGAGAAACACCGACGGATTTTAACGCGATGAAATCGTCTATCGCACTGTTCAATCTGGATGCCAAATGCCAGGAAGCCTCTGTGCAGGGTGGTGCTAAGGCAGAAACCATACTGGATAAGGTGCAATCGTTTAGCGTGGCAAGACGTCTGGTGAATCCGGTTAAGTTGGCTGCGACAGTTACCTGTGGCGCGACGAGTAGTAACCTTGATTTGTCGCAATTGCAGGCCGGCGAGCGATACAGTATCTTTTTGATCAACCTTAAAAATGTTCACCAGGTATTTTTCTCTCGCGAAGTCAATTAGCACCTGATGGAAATACGGTTGATATAACGCCATTCGAGTAGTCGTAGTCTTCGTGACACCGATGTCGGCATTTTTTAGAGGTTATTATGGTTTTTGCGTCCCTGGAGTTTCTGACGCTGTTCTTGCCGGTTTTTTTTGCGTGCTATTTTCTGACTCCGCCACGTTTTCGTAATCACACTCTGTTGTTCGGAAGCTGGCTGTTTTATGCTTGGTGGACACCCAGGTTCTTGGTGTTAATTATCTTTCTGACTATCGTGACCTGGCTGGCCGGGATACTGATAGACCAGTCTGCTGCTGAAAAACACAAAACGCGCATCTTGGTAGCGGCGATTATCGTTAATCTGGCGAGTCTGGCCTGGTACAAATATGCCAATGTGGTGGTCAGATCGCTAAACGACTTATTCGGCAGCGCAGAGCATCCGCTGATCGTCTGGGATACTGTGGTTTTGCCAATTGCCTTGTCTTTTACCGTGCTACATGCGACATCATATCTTGTCGATGTGCGGCGCGGTGTGGTAAAGGCACAGTACCGTTTTACCTTCTTCAGCGCGTATATCGCGATGTTTCCGCATTTGATTGCAGGCCCTATCGTTCGTTACCGAGTGATTGAACAAGAACTTAAGGAGCGCTTTTTTTCGGTGCAGGAGTTTGCCACTGGCGTGCGGCGTTTCATGGTCGGTTTTTCTATGAAGGTACTCATTGCTGACCCTTTATCACCGCTGGTTGCGCTGGTGTTCAAGCAATCCAGACCATCCCTGATTGATGCGTGGACGGGTTGCGGTGCCTACACTATCCAACTGTATTTCGATTTCGCAGGTTATAGTTTAATGGCCATCGGTCTGGGTTTGATGTTGGGTTTTAAGTTTGAACCTAACTTTAACAATCCTTACCTGGCGTTGTCTATTCAGGACTTTTGGCGGCGCTGGCATTTGACCCTGTCAGCCTGGCTGCGCGATTATCTGTATATTTCCCTGTTGGGCGGTAACCGAAAGGGGCAAACGCGCACCTATATTAATCTGCTGTTGACTATGGCCATCGGTGGTTTGTGGCATGGCGGGGAGAGCTGGAATTATCTGATTTGGGGCAGTATTCACGGTGCGGCACTGTGTGTGGTGCGTGCCTATCAGCACGCAGGTTACCGCATTCCAGTTCTTGCTTCTCGCATGTTGACGCTGGTGGTGGTGATGCTGGCCTGGACGGTATTTCGTGCCTCGGATTTTCATGCCGCACTTACCCTGTGGGGCGGACAATTTGGGCTTAACGGGGTGGCGATGGGCGATGCGGTGGCGCTGGCTATGAGGCCGACTCTTTATGTCTCGTTTGTCATCGGGATAATCTGCATCGTTTATCCGGCGACGCGCTATGCTGCTAACGGATGGGGACTCTTCGGCAGTCGTATCGGGTGCGCAATCTGGCCGGTGCTGGCGTTTGCCTATGCATTGATTGTACTGACGGGGCAGCAGTCACCACCGTTCTTATATTTTCAGTTTTGATGCGAGTCCAACTATGTCTATAAAACCTGAAAAACGCATACTCGTACCGGTTATCGCTTTTGTCTTGCTGCTATTTGGGGGATTGGTGCTGTCTGTTATTTCGTTGCAAGCGGTTAGTACTGAGGAGTGGCGCGAACTTAAAGACCCGCAGAAGCTTCTGAGTGGTGAATCCACCCAGCGTTTTACACAATTGCTTAATGCTCACTTTGTGTTAGGTACGCTGTTTAATCAGATCGAGCGCGGTTTGCAATGGAATCTGACTGGCGATTATGGACCATCTGTGCGTGCCGGTTGTGCTGAGTGGTTGTTCCTTGCCGATGAGCTGGAAATACATGCCGACCGAGAAAAATCCGCGCAGTTCAGGGCAGAACTGGCTACCCGTCTTAATACTAAATTGCAGGTGCGTGGGATTAACTTGTTGATAGTGGTGGTGCCGGATAAAACCCGTATCGAAAGCCGTCATCTGTGCGGCTTGCGTCGTCCGGCTGCGTTTGAATCTCGTGTAGTTAATTGGCAAGAGGCGCTCAAGAGTCATGGGATTGCTACGCTTGATTTAACGCAGACGCTGGAAAATACGCCGGGTGAGCGTTACTATCGCACCGATACTCATTGGAATGAAACGGGCTCATATTCAGCCGCGAAGGCGGTAAGTGCCCAATTAGAGGAACTGGGCTGGGTGTCTGTTTCGTCGGCAGGGGAAGTTACTTTGAGTCCGGCTCGTGTCGCACGTTCCGGTGATCTGGTACATTTGGCGGGTCTGGACGGTCTGCCTGTGTGTCTGCGACCTGCGCTCGAACAGGCACAAGTCACTGACGTGGCTCCGGTAGCGATGGTCAGTGATGATTTGTTCGGCGATGCAGGCACACCCAGTGTAGCGCTGATTGGTACCTCCTTTTCACGCAACAGCAACTTTGTAGCGTTTCTTTCGCACAGACTGGGTGAACCAGTAGCCAATCTAGCCAAAGACGGCGGTGATTTTGCAGGTGCAGCGATAGCTTATTTTTCGGGCAACACTTTTCGGGTAACGCCGCCTAAACAGGTGATATGGGAAATCCCGGAGCGGGTGATCGAAATGCCAGTCAAAGAGGCAGAACGCAAGTGGCTGGAAGCATTGCGTAAGGGGGTGCTGTAAGTTTGGACATTGTGCCGATAACCTATTGCTGATCGAGTGTTATTCAAAACCACACTTTCTGAACGACAAACCTGTTGGAAGGGTGTGGAGTTTTCGAGATGTCACTGAGAGTAAACAGATAGCCTATCAACTGTGTGAGAGTGAAAGGCGTTTTAGAGATTTATTTGAGAATGCCCCGCTGCCTTATCAATCACTGGATAGAGAAGGTAATATCTTACATGTCAATCAAGCATGGCTTGAATTAACGGGTTATCAGCTTAATCAAGTCATTGGTCAGTTTTTTGGTGACCTTATGGCTGAATCATCAAAAACCTTAGTGGCTCAAATTTTTAGTCAGTTTAAAAAAGAAGGGCATTTGACCAGCCCCGTGTTTGAGTTGATACGCGGTGATACTGGTGAAAAACGTTTAGTGTCAGTGAGTGGGCGTATTGCCAGAGACAGTCAGGATCTATTTCAACGCACTCATTTTACGACGTGCTAACAGGGTTGCCCAATAGGCGGAAATTGTTCGATAGGTTAAGCGATAGCATTGTATTTAATCAGCGGGCAAATACCCAATTTGTGGTATTTATGATTGACTTAGATAAATTTAAATCGGTGAACGATAGTTCAGGACACTCGGCGGGTGATGAATTACTAAAACAGGTTGCAGCCAGAATTACCCGGTGTTTGCGTGATAGTGATATAGTGGCTCGTTTAGGTGGCGATGAGTTTGTAGTGGTATTAGAAGACCTGAGAACCACAAAAGATGCTGAAACAATAGCCTTAAAAGTGATATCCACTTTAACCGTTCCTTTTCAATTATACGGAAATGTCAGTGTACAAATTGGTGCTAGCATTGGCATTAGTATTTACCCTCAGCATGGTAATACCCCTGAAATTCTGATTGATCATACTGATATTGCACTTTACCAAGCTAAATATGCTGGACGTGGCTGCTTTGCCTATTTTTCTGCAAGTGATTTCAGGCCAGTGTCTTAATATGTGCTACCGTAGCCTTTCAGGCAGGCTTGATGGTCGAGTGCGCAAGCGATGTAGATTTTACCTGTTCCGCAGTGTCGGCCAATAACAGGTTCCTGGCTTTTTTAATCAGTCACACATCGGCAACAACGCCACTTGGGATGCCTGTTATTGCCGGGTTTCTGTAACTTTCCATGGGGTCTAGCTGCTATTGGCTTAATAAGGCCAATGTTTGATTACGGGATAACGGGTTGATTTGTATCGAACCTACGCCTTTAATGCCCAATTCTTTTGCTGCTGCGTAAGATAAATCCATCGATCTTCTACCGTGAAAAGGGCCTCTGTCGTTAATACGGACAATAACCGTGCGATGGTTTTTTAGGTTAGTGACTTCAGCATAAGATGAAAGCGGCAGTGTTTTATGTGCTGCGGTCATTGCATACATATTAAACCGTTCACCGTTTGCCGTTCTTTTGCCATGAAACTCAGCACCATACCAAGAGGCTCTTTGATGATTGCCTGCATGATGTCTTGAGTGATGCGTTTTTTTTGCTGCTTCTGCTGAGGCGATGGGGTTAGAAAAATAACTGCATATAACAAGATAAGAAACTGCTAGTATTAGCTTGTTCATAAATAAAAACCTTTTCAAATTAAAATCTGTGACTTATTTCGTTGGTAGCCACTTAATAGAACCTAACGACCTGGCTTATGTCCAGACGTTCTGGGTTCTTAGTCTCTACGCACTTAAGCAATTGTTTTACCTCAGTACGACTAACGTTAATTGTTTTAACGTGTGCTTAGTTTAACTTACCGAATCTTAAGTCAACATTAAATGGTGAATAGATTTATACTTGGATAAAGCATCTATTACGGCATAATTACCATAAACATGGCATAATGCGCAGCTTTAATACTTACTATTTTATCGATCATCCAAGTACATCATGCTTTTGTCACGTTCTTTAACCTTATATATACGATTGTAGTTCTGACAAACCATGAAATTAAATGACCAAAAACTGCGTGAACTTGGCTTGGCAGTTATTCAAGTTGAGGCTGAGGCCATCAATGCCTTGGGCAAGCAGATTAATGATGATTTTGTCAGTGCCTGTAAGTTATTATTTTACTGTGTAGGTCGTGTTATTGTTATCGGCATGGGTAAATCGGGACATATTGCCGGTAAAATTGCAGCCACCTTGGCGAGTACAGGCACACCGGCTTTTTTTGTGCATCCGGGAGAAGCCAGTCACGGTGATCTGGGCATGATTACCAAACAGGATGTCATTCTTGTTTTATCCAACTCCGGTGAAACCGAAGAAATTCTAAAAATATTACCGGTTATGAAGCGCTTAGGGATTCCCTTAATCGCGATGACGGGTAATCCATTGTCTACGCTAGCTATTAATGCCACAGTCCATATTAATGTCGCTGTTCAGCAAGAAGCCTGCCCTTTAGGGCTTGCACCTACGTCTAGTACAACCGCTGCTTTAGTCATGGGTGATGCTTTAGCCATTTCCTTACTTGAAGCTAAAGGTTTTACCCGTGATGATTTCGCCTTATCTCACCCCGGTGGAAGTTTGGGTAGACGCTTATTATTAAGAGTCAATGATATCATGCATACCGGTTCTAATATTCCCTCGGTTTCTGAGACTGCCTTTATCAGCGAGGCGTTATTGGAAATGACAGAGAAAAAACTCGGTATGACGGCGATTGTTAATGCCGCTCATCAAGTGATTGGTATTTTTACTGATGGTGATTTAAGACGTACCCTGGCAAAAAACAGTGATCTTCATCAGACTGCCATTAGTGAAGTAATGACAGCGCGTTGTGCGGTTATTTCTGCTGATATTCTTGCGGCGGAAGCCATGCAAATTATGGAAAAAAAGAAGATTAATGCACTCATTGTTGTGTCTGAACAAAATCAGGCTATTGGCGCTTTAAATATGCATGACTTGATTCGCGCAGGTATAGTCTGATGACACAGTCTTTACTAAAGTCTATGCTGGAGATTACTGAAAAAGCTAAACGGTTAAAACTGTTGATTCTTGATGTTGATGGCGTCTTAACGGATGGTAAACTGTTTTTTGATTATCAAGGTAATGAGTACAAGTCTTTTCATGCCCGAGATGGTCATGGCATTAAGTTGTTGCGTCAAACCGGTGTTGAAGTAGCAGTCATTTCAGGCCGAAATTCGCCATCGGTAGCTTTGCGTATGCAGAATCTTGGTATTGAACATGTTTATCAAGGCCATGAGAATAAATTAGCTGCCTTTAACGAGTTACTTGAAAAAGTTGGCGTTACAGCGGATGAAGCCGCTCATGTAGGAGATGATCTGCTTGATTTACCGCTCATGAGTAGAGTCGGTTTGGCAGTTGCCGTGGCTGATGCCAACTTTGCAGTTATGCAAAGAGCCCATTGGTGTACTGTGTTACCGGGTGGACAAGGTGCCGTGCGTGAGGTCTGTGATCTTATTATGCAGGCACAGGGTACTTTTGACAGCGTTTTACAGACCTATTTGAAATGACCACGTTTAAAGAGACAGTAAGAGACAGCAAGCTCTATCTGTATCTTGGAGCGATCGCTTTATTAAGCAGCTGGCTGGTTAACTTTATTGAATTGGTTATGCCCTCTTATCCGGATGCCCTGCCTCATAGCCAGGATTACTTTAGCACAGGTTATACTAAGTGGGAGATGAATGAACAAGGGGACTTAAAGAATAAATTATTCGCTGATAAAATCATGCATTACAGTGATGATGGTAAAACGCACACAATAAAGCCGGTGATGTCTTTTTATAATAAAAACACACCCCCTTGGGTTATCCAATCAGAAAGCGGTATTCTTTCGACCGATGGTAAGGATTTACTGTTGGACGGAAAGGTGACTATTAGCCGGGAAAAAGCGAAAGGCTCTGTGCCTTTAACGATTAATACCCGTTTATTAAAAGTAAAACCTGATATTAGTTATGCAGAAACAACTCAATGGGCCGAACTCATTAGTCCGCCCAATAAAACAACAGGGAAGGGCATGAAAATGACCTATATAGAGCCAGTCCATTTGCAGTTACTTGCTAATGTAAAGGGGAATTATGAATCCAAAAAAAAATAAAAAAACTTTTTTCCTTGGCGGTGTACTACTATTGTTGGCTTTTAACAGCCCTAATGGTTGGTCGTTGGAGAGCGATTCGAAGCAACCGATAGTGATCGACTCAAATACCGCGACTTACGATGACGCCGCCGCGACAAGCACTTACGTGGGTAATGTCGTTTCCGTTCAGGGCAGTATCGTTGTTCATTCAGATAAGCTAGTGGTTTATTTTGTCAATGGTGATGCTGAGAAACTGGTTTTTACCGGCAAGAAAGCAAAGTTTAAACAAACCCCCAGCGTAGGAGAAAAAGATATCACTGGGGAAGCGGTCATCGGTGAGTTTTATCCCAAAAAGGATTTGTTAGTTCTGCTTAAGGATGCCGTAGTTTTAAAAGATAATGGTGTCTATTCCAGTGAATTCATTGAATATAATATTAAAACCTCATTGGTTAAAGCCGGTGAACAGGCCTCCGATAGCAAGCGTGTTCATGTTGTTATTGAACCTAAAGAGGCTGATCAGGCTTCTGCCAAGAAAAGATGATAAAGACTTTAAAGTGCAATATAACAAATATCCGCGTAAGATCATGACATTAAATCTGGTCTACTTTTACATTTTATCCTTTACACGTAAATAATGGCGACTCTAGCAGCTCATCAGTTAATTAAAACCTATAACAAACGAAATGTAGTTAATGGCGTGTCATTATCGGTAAATACTAATGAAATAGTGGGGTTGTTAGGGCCTAATGGCGCGGGTAAAACAACAAGTTTTTACATGATAGTTGGCTTAGTTAAAGCGGATGCAGGTAAAATAACACTCGATTCAAAAGATATAACGCTTGACCCTATGCATATTCGAGCACTAAAGGGTATTGGCTACTTACCTCAGGAACCTTCAGTTTTTAGAAAGTTAAGTGTTGCTGATAACTTGCGTGCCGTTATGGAAATCCGTTCTGATTTATCAGAAGGACAAATAGAATTAACCATTGAGGAGTTATTACAAGAATTTCACATCGAACATTTGCGCCATCAACTAGCCTTGGGGCTATCGGGCGGAGAGCGGCGTCGAGTTGAGATTGCCAGAGCATTGGCAACTCATCCTCAATTTATATTATTAGATGAACCCTTTGCCGGTGTTGATCCTATATCAGTAGAAGATATCAAGAGAATTATCGAACATTTAAAACAGCGTGGCATTGGTATTTTGATTACAGAACATAATGTTAGAGAAACTCTGGGAATTTGTGATCGTGCTTATATCGTTAACGCTGGCAAAGTAATTTCCGAAGGTACTGCCGAAGATATTGTTGCGAATAAAGAAGTACGTGAAGTTTATTTAGGTAAAAACTTCAGTCTTTAATGCTTTGTAACCTTATGACGGCTGCCTAACCACCAGAAACAGGGTAACCTTAAAGTATTACTCATACATAACATTGAGCATATGAAACAGACCTTAAATCTTAGGCTAGGCCAACACTTAACCATGACACCACAATTGCAACATGCCATTAAGCTGTTGCAAATGTCAACGCTTGAGCTACAACAAGAAATTCAGCAAGCGCTTGAATCCAATATCATGCTGGAAATAACGGATGACGAAGGCGGCTCACGGGAAGGCGTTTCGACATCTGAAAAAAAGCTTGAAAATACAGACTCATTTACCAGCGAGGGTTCACAAACTAATATTCCTGACGAATTGCCGGTTGATTCCTCATGGGATGATATTTATGAGAGTTCGGCGGCACCCAGCTCTGGAAATAACGAGACCATCGAGTTTGAAAGCCAGCGCAGTAATAGCTCAACATTACTGGATCATTTGTTATGGCAACTCGAATTAACACCTTTTTCAGAGCGTGACCATGCGATTGCAATGGCTGTTATTGATTCAGTTAATGAAGATGGTTATTTAAGCAGCTCGCCAGCCGATATTTATGAAGGCTTGCAAAATCAATTTGATGATCTTGATTTTGATGAAGTCATTGCCGTGCTGCATAGGGTGCAACAATTTGATCCTGCCGGTGTTGCAGCAATTGATTTAAGTGATTGCTTACGTTTGCAGTTGTTGCAATTACCTGAGGTTACGCCATATCGAAAAGAAGCGTTACTGGTTGTCACTCGCTATTTAAAACTATTAGCGACTCATGAGCAGGCAAAATTACTTAAAAAGCTTGATGTGAGTGAAAGGGAACTCAATGAAATAGTTAGTTTAATTAGGACGTTAGATCCTAAACCCGGCGCTCAGATACAAGAATCGGATTCTGAGTATGTTATTCCTGATGTGTATGTTACTAAACATAACGCGCGTTGGCTGGTGGATTTAAATCCTGATATTGCTCCTAAATTACGCATCAATCCATTTTATTCAACATTGATAAAACGGGCTGATAACAGTAAAGATAATGTCTGTATGAAAGATCATTTGCAGGAAGCTAAATGGTTTATTAAAAATCTTCATAACCGTAACGATACGTTATTGCGTGTTGCCCGAAGCATTGTTGAAAAACAAACCGCCTTTCTTGATCACGGTTCCATTGCGATGAAACCCATGGTATTACGGGATATTGCTGAGGAGCTAAAATTACATGAATCAACTATTTCCAGAGTGACAACACATAAATTCATGCATACTCCGAATGGTATTATTGAGTTTAAATATTTCTTTTCTAGCCATGTTTCAACAAAAGACGGCGGTGAATGTTCATCAACCGCGATAAGGTCTTTTATAAAAGAGTTAATCGACAATGAAAATCAAGGAAGACCCTTAAGTGATAGTAAAATTGCCGATTTTTTACAAGCAAAAGGTATTAACGTTGCCAGAAGAACCATTGCCAAATATCGTGAAGCAATGCTTATTTCATCATCAAGCCAACGTAAACGCATTTTGTAGCACTAAGATAGTACCAACCAACCATAATTTATAATAAAAAAAGGAGTTAATTCCATGCAAGTAATAGTAACAGGCCACCACCTTGAAGTCACTGAAGCTTTAAAAGCACATGTCGATTCAAAATTTGAAAAATTAGCCCGTCATTTCGACAATGTTACCGATGTACATGTTATTTTAAGCGTAGAAAAATTAGTTCAAAAAGCAGAGGCAACACTGCAATTAAGTGGCGCAAAATTATTCGCTGAAGATCATCAAGAAGATATGTATGCTGCTATTGATGCGTTAGTTGATAAATTAGATCGTCAAATCATTAAGCATAAAGAAAAAACATCTAACCATAGATAAAAATGATCACAAGGTGTAAGGAGTTCTATCTAAAAGTTATAAATTTTCCTTGCACCTTGAACGTCAAGGTG
>QVQE01000086.1 GCA_003584865.1 Methylococcales bacterium | reverse complement strand
TCGTCGTTGACTACATCTTCCCACGCTGGAGGCTTCCAGACTATTTTTTAATCAAATCAAAACTGTCCGAAGTATTGAAGATATTCAATAGTATGTTGATATATTCGATTCAAGTCAATTTGTGCAGCGCCAATTAGGATAGATACTTCATTTTGAATTATCTAATAATGCCAAGTTTCCTATTCAATTAATCATAACGTCGACCCTTAATGGGGGGCGACGAAATGTTTACTGTCAGGCCTCACCGGATATGAGTAAGGTGGGTTAATGCTTTCTCGTTTGTCCTCTTTTCCTTTAGGTGGGAGAGGATGTCTTAGTCAGCGATAGCCAACTCTCAAGCTTAGGTAATTTAAGTAATTGCTCCGAAAATAAGCAGGCTTGATGCAAATGCGCTTTAGCCTGCTCACTAAGACCTTCGCCTAATTCCATTTGTTCAGCCCGAATGCTGAGTAAAAAGCACGGCGGTGGTGTCTGTTTATTAATGGCTTGATAAACAGCCAAGACCGCCGCCGGACTCATGGCATGAGTGGTGTAACTCTTGTCTCTGACCGGTTTAAGCCGATAAAAGTCATAAGCATCCTCACAGGCAACAGAGGCATCGACAAATAAAACCAAGGCTCTGTTTTTAAGATCCAACGCATGTTCAACCTGCAATTGAAAGTCACTCAGAATTTCAATGGCGTCCAGGTTGCAATGGCTTTCGATGTGTTCTAATAATAACGGCCCCAGCGCATCATCACCTCGGCTTAAGTTACCATAGCCGAATACAAGAACCGGTTTAAGCATGGCTATTGCGTTCTATGTCACCGTTACTGTGCTTAACCAGTTTATCGATTAATTGACCTTCGGCATTAATCAATTCAAGTTGCAAAGGCATTTTTCCCATGGCATGAGTGGCACAGGATAAACAGGGATCATAAGCGCGAATAGCCACTTCCAGATTGTTTAGCAAAGGTTCTGTCAGTTCTTGCCCCGATAAATATTCAGCGGCTACTTGACGAACAGATTCATTCATCGCCATATTGTTACTGGTGGTTGAAACGATTAAATTAGCCTTGGTAACAATGTCGTTTTCATCAACTTGATAATGGTGAAACAGAGTGCCTCTAGGCGCTTCAACAACACCCACCCCTTCATAACGCTTTTCACCCTGTGCGACTAAATCATGACTTAAAATATCAGGATCGTTTAATAGCGATTTAATGCTTTCTGCGCAATGTAATGTTTCAATTAAACGTGCCCAGTGGAATGCTAAGGTGCTATGCACCATCGCCTCACCACTATGAGCTTTAAATTCAACACGCGCGGCTTCAGCTAACGGTGTGTCAATGAAGTCACAGTTATTCACTCTAGCCAAAGGGCCGACACGATACCAGCCATTCTCTTTACCTAAAGATAAGAGATAGGGGAACTTCATATACGTCCAGGAGCGGACTTCTTCATGGATATAATCGTTGTAATGACAATAATCGACATGATCGATAATGGTTTCACCCTTATCGTTTTTAGCACGTAAGCCACCGTGATAAAGTTCCAGAGCGCCATTCGGTTTGGTTAAGCCTAAATAGTTGGAGCGTATGGTGCCAAAGTCATCGTAATAGGGCAGGTTAGAGCAATGCACTTTCTTGATGAGTTCAACTGAGGCCACCGACCATTCAACCATTTGATCAATGCCTTCCAATAAATAATCACGCTCGGCTTTAGTCAATGATTTATTCATACCCCCAGCAATTGCACCGGTGCCGTGAATACGTTTGCCTGAAACCATACGAATCACTTCTTGACCGTATTTACGCATCATAACGCCCTGAACTCCAAGGTCGGGATAAGCACCCAAGACGGCAATGACTGAGCGTTTACTGATGTCACTTTCAAAGCCAAATAATAAATCAGGGCTGGATAAATGAAAGAAATGTAAGGCATGAGATTGAAAGACTTGTCCAAAATGTAGCAATCGTCTTAGCTTCTCTGCGGCAACCGGTAAGTTTACGGGGTCAACACCGACTAATTGATCAATGGCTTTGGCAGCGGCTAGATGATGACTGACAGGGCAAATGCCGCACAGACGTTGCACCAATACCGGAAGTTCCCAATAAGGACGGCCTTGAATAAAACGCTCAAAGCCACGAAACTCCACAATATGCAAGCGTGCCTGTTGGACTTTGTTTTCTGCATCCAATAATAAAGTGACTTTACCGTGTCCTTCCACGCGGGAGACAGGATCAACAACGATGCGTTTTAAATTAGTTTGGTTTTTGGCTGTTTCTAAATGTTCGTACATGATATTTCTCTAAAGTTAGTTTGCACAACAGGCATGTCCAGCTTGTATCGTAGTTCTTTATTCATCATTATTATGATTTAGTCATAATGAACTAATTCATAGGACAAAGAAGGTTCACGCCCCTCAATCAAATCAGTTAGGAACTTCCAGAACACGTCTGCCGAAGGCGGACAACCGGGTAAGAAATAGTCGATTTTTACGACTTCATGAATCGGGCGTACTTTATCCAACAGTAAAGGCAGTTCAGGATCGCTTGGGATTTGGGCATTCTCCACGCCGATGCCGTTGATATAAGCTTCGTTGAGGCATTCTTCCAGTGGAATAAAGTTTCGCATGGCCGGTAAGCCACCATTAATAGCACAGGCACCGACAGCAACCAGAATTTTGCAGTTCTTTCTAAACTCCCGTAACACATGCACGTTTTCGGAATTACAAACGCCCCCTTCGATTAAGCCAATATCACAGTTTGTGCAATGCTCAATATCAGTAATCGGTGAACGATCAAATTCAACTACTTCAGCTAATTGCAACATACGTTCATCAATATCAAGAAATGACATGTGGCAGCCGAAGCAGCCAGCAAGCGATGTGGTAGCGACTCTAATTTTAGTTGTCATGCTGAATATTCTCCGAGTTGAGTGAGACTTGATCGATTTGGGTATGATCGTAGATACGCTCTCCAATCGGTACTTGATAGCCTGTCCGTTTGATAAGAATAGCGCCGGTCGGACAAACGTGTGCGGCCTGATCAGTCGCTTCCAGTTCCGAGTCTTTTAATAAGCCACTTTCAGCATTAATAATTAAATGCTTGTTAATGCCGCGTCCACTGATAGCAAAGACATCTTTACCGTCTTTTTGTTGACTGGCCCTTACGCATAAGGTGCAAAAGATACAGCGGTTATGATCAATTAGCACCTCTGCATGAGAGGCATCCAGTTCACGGTGTGGGTAAAACAGTGGGAAATGATCATCCAGCATATTCAAATGATAGGCCACGGCTTGTAACTGGCAGTTACCTGTTTTTTCACAGGAAGGGCAGAAGTGATTGCCTTCAACGAATAACATTTGGGTTATTTTTTTACGCTCCTCATTAATGTCTTTAGCGTCATTAAGGATCTGCTGACCTTCCATCGCTGGAAAAGTACATGCAGAACAGGTCCGCCCATTGACATTAACGTTACAGAGTTTACAACTGCCGTGCGGTGTATATTCTGGATGGTGACATAAATGCGGGATATAAACACCCGCTTCGGTTGCGGCTTCCATGATGGTTTGTCCTTCTTCAAAAGGAATGACTTGGCCATCAATCGTGATTGTTTTACTCATAATTATTCCTCAACTTGCGCTAAGTGCGCACCGGCATCGTCACGCTTTGCTAAGCGTCTGGCTGTTTCTAGCGCACCATCTAAATCAAAGCCTGGTTCATAACTGATCTTCTTTAACTGGGCCTGATAAAGCTCTGGGTAACGTTCCAGGGTGGTTAATATAGGATTAGCAGCGGTTTGTCCCAAGCCACAATGACTTTGTTTTTTGACGATTTGACAGAGTTCTTCCAAAGCCACAACATCACCCGCAGAACCATGACCGTCAACGATTTTATCGAGTTGATTCTTTAATAAGGACGTACCTACGCGGCAAGGCGTACAAAAGCCACAGCTTTCATGGGCAAAGAAGTGCGTAAAGTTATTAACAACATCTAAAATATTGCGTTGCTGATTAAAGACAATAAACGAACCGCCAGTCGCTAAATCTTCAAAGGCTAATAGTCTTGAAAATTCTTTGTTTGAAATAAAGGTGCCTGAAGGGCCACCTATTTGAACACCTAACACATCACTGGCACCACAATCATCTAAAATCGTCTGAATATCAGTACCAAAAGGATACTCATAAATACCGGGTTGGGCACAGTCACCGCAGATACTTAAGATTTTAGTGCCTTTCGATTTGTCGGTGCCAATGTTAGCAAACCAGTTACCGCCATTCACAGCAATACTAGCGGCAGCCAAAAAGGTTTCAACGTTATTAACAACTGTGGGTTTACCCAAGTATCCATGAGTCACGGGGTAAGGGGGGCGGTTACGCGGAATGCCCATTTTACCTTCCAATGATTCAATTAAAGCCGACTCCTCGCCACAGATATAAGCGCCTGCACCCAGACAGATTTCAATATCAAAATTAAAGTCAGCATTAACGATGTTCTGTCCTAATAGACCGGCTTGACGGCGTTCAGCGAGAATAGCTTCTAACTTTTCATGAAGGTATAAGTATTCACCACGTAGATATAAGAAACCTTTTTGAGCACCAATGATGGCAGCGCATAAGGTCATCCCTTCAAACACTTGATGAGCGTAACTATTTAGTAATACCCGGTCTTTAAAAGTCCCCGGTTCTCCTTCGTCGGCATTACAAACCACAATGTGTTCATCATTGAGTTCTTCAGAGCAGAATTTCCATTTGGTCGCTGTTTTAAAGCCTGCGCCACCACGGCCACGTAAACCAGAGATATCAAGCTCATTTAAGGTTTCTTTTAAACCTCTGTTAAAAGCAGATTGTAGGGCAGCACCGGCGGGAATAGGGGCGCTTAATAATAAGTCTGACCTGATTAAATTATCATCAACCTGAAATAGTGCTTGAGGCCAGCCTTCTAGGGGCGTTTGTTGATTTATTAAATCAGTTATTTGATCAACTTTGGCTTTGTCTAAACGGGATAGGGCATAGCCATTCACTAAGCCAGCGGGGCCTTGGTCACATAGTCCTGTACAAGAGGTATTATCTAAACTCACTAGGCCATCTGCACGCACTTCACCGAGCTTTACGTTTAATTTCTCTTCCAGATAAGCGGCGAGTTCATGCTTCCCTAGCAAATGATCAGTAATGGAATCACTGATTAAAATCTCATAGTGTCCGCGTGGCGACAGATGAAAAAAGCTATAGAACTCAATGACACCCATAATCTGTGTGCGAGAAATAGCTAATAAACGGGCTATTTGTTCTATGGCATCTTTGGGAATGTAATGATAATGAGCTTGTACAGCTCTAAGAATATGCAATAAATGCGTGGGCTGATAATGGTTTTTTTCTACGAGATCTTGAATAAATGCGGTCATTTTACGTCCTTCGTCTGATCTTTATGAAAACTTTCTGGTGTGATTATAAGGGAAACTTGTTACACGTTGCTGACACACCCATGAGGGTAACCATTCAGTCTCCCCCTTTGAAAAAGAGGGCGAGCAAAGCGAGAGGGTCTGAATAATTATCCATGATGTGCCATGTGTTTTACTCGAGTGAGATAAACGTTTTAAGTAAATGCGTAATATTTGCCATGCCCGCCTGTAGGTTATGTTCAATGTCTGTCATGGTGATTTCACCTGCTGTTTTGCCTGCCGCCCAATTAGCAACCACAGAGATAGCAGCATAATCCATTTTTAGCTCTTTAGCCAGTGCCGCTTCCGGCATACCGGTCATACCAACTAGATGACAGCCGTCATTTTCCATGCGTTTAATTTCTGCGACAGTTTCCAAACGGGGACCTTGAGTACAGCCATAAGTGCCAAAGGGGGTAATTGATAGGTTTGCTTTCGCTGCAGCCATCATTAATCGGGCACGCAGTGCCGGGTTGTAAGGGTAAGTAAAGTCTATATGTGTTACCGGGTAATCATTATCTTCAAAAAAGGTATGTAGACGACCAGAAGTATAATCAATAATTTGATCGGGAATCGCAATGTGTGAGGGTATCATTGTTTGCGAGATGCCTCCCACTGCCGCCACTGCAATAATCTGTTCAACGCCCAACTGTTTAAGTCCCCAGAGATTAGCGCGATAATTTATTTTATGGGGTGGCAATTTATGTGGATTACCGTGTCGCGCAAGAAATATAACTTCTTTCTGATTGAGTTCGCCGACAATAAAATCCGCTGAAGGTGAGCCGTAAGGTGTATCTATAGTGTGCTGTCTTATAACTGTTAACTCGCTGATTTGAGTTAAGCCGGTACCGCCAATAATTGCTAATTGAGTCATTGAACTATTTCCTTTTCGTTGCATGCATAAATGCCATTGGCATTGCGTAAATAACCTTTGTAATCCATACCATAACCAAATACATAACGATTTTCTACTTCCAGGCCGATAACATCGGCGATAACAGGCTTGGTATGTCCCAGGTTCTTATTGAGTAAAACCGCACTATAAACAACGCTTGCACCTTGGTCTATGCAGTATTCTTTAATAGCTGCCAAGGTGATGCCCTCATCTAAAATATCATCAATGACCAGTACGGTTCTGTCTTTAATGGCGGTGCTCGGCTTTAGTAGCCATTTTATCGTGCCGCCTAAGGTCTTGTTGTGATAACGACTGGCATTAATCGCGTCAATAGTTAAGGGCATGGTCAGACGAGTGATTAACTGGCCAGCGATAATGATACCGCCATTCATAACACAAAGCACGAGTGGATTGCTGTCAGTCAATAAGCTATTGATTTGTCCTGCCATTTTATCGATAGCCGCATCTACTTCTTGTGCGCTGTAAAGTAGGTCAGCCGTTTTTTGGATTGTTTTAATGTGCTCTATCATTGTTTTATAATTATTCTATCATGGCTGGGTCAACTGCTTGAGCAGCGTAGATGTTTGTTGCCATTTTTCCAGCGCTTTATAATTTAATGATAACTGGACATTACCCGGCATACGCATTAGTCGCTTTTCTCTGATAGGGTCTTGGCTAATAGGTAATGATTCAAGTACTTGCTCGGCGGCAACTGGATTGTTACAGACTAACAACATATCACAACCGGCTTGTTGCGCTAAGCGGGCACGTTCAGTATAACCACCCGCAAACGCAGCACCTTCCATACTTAAGTCATCACTAAAGACAGTGCCATCAAACTTTAATTCCTGACGTAAAACCTGTTGTATCCAGAAAGAAGAAAAGCCAGCCGGGTTTGCATCAATCGCGGGGTATAAAACGTGGGCGGGCATAATGCCTTCCAAGCCTTCGGCTATTAAGCGCTTAAAGGGTAGAAAATCTTTAGCGCGTAAGGTATCCAGATCTCGATTGTCTACCGGTAACGTCAAATGTGAATCCAGGGCAACGGCGCCATGCCCCGGAAAGTGTTTGCCTGTTGCCGCCATACCCGCAGCCTGCATACCCTTTCTAAATAGACTCCCTAGTGTTGAAGTTAACTCAGGATCTCTGGAAAATGATCGGTCGCCAATAATTTGGCTCACACCACAATCAACATCTAAAACCGGTGCAAAACTAAAGTCAACGCCGACTGCCAATAATTCAGTGGCCATTAACCAACCCGCTGATTCAGCCAGTTCGGGTGTTTTTTCATAAGCAGCGGCAGGAGGCAAGCGAGTAAAACCCTCACGAAAGCGTTGAACTCTGCCACCTTCCTGATCAACAGCAATTAAAATAGGGCCGTTACGAGCCGCGCGTATTTGCTTAATGAGTTCAGTAACCTGTTCGGGCGCTTCATAATTTCGAGAAAAAAGTATCACTGCTCCAGTATTGGGGTGGTTTATTTTCTCATGTTCATGGGACGCAAGGTTTAGACCTTCAACGTCCAGCATGACAGGGCCTGGAGGGTAGTGATTTGTCATTAGTGTAAATAGTTGGCTTAATGTGCGGTTGAAATGAACACTATTTTACACCGGATAGGGAGTTATCGACATAAGTCAAGAAGTGTTTTGCAATAAATGATTGGCTTAGGATTAAATACCCGTAACGTAGTTTAATATAAAGTTTAAAATGATGGGTATGCATAGTTAACTTAATTTTTAATCTCAAAGTATCATCATAAGATGGCAATGACCTCAATTATTATTAATCTTGGTATTGGACTGACTTATTTCCTGCTAAGCCGGATCGCTTTGATGTTAGCATTAACACCAGGTGCAGAGGCGCTTATTTGGCCACCCGCCGGACTGGCGCTCGCCGCCTGTCTTATTTGGCGGGGGAAAAGAATTTGGCCTGGGCTGGTTATTGGCTCTGTCCTGAGTAACAGTATGTCCGCTGAAGGACAGTTCGAAACAGACTGGCTACCTTGGCTCATCTCTTTTGGTTCGGTTGCACAAGCCCTGGTAGGTGAAAAGTTACTTCGATATTACGAGCCAGAGCTTGAGTTTTCACGTCCGATGAGTGTGTTCAGGCTTTGGATGGTTGCTTTTGGAAGCTGTTTAATTGCGGCTATAAATAGCTCCACTGCTTTATGGCTTACAGGTTTTTTTGGCGCTGATCAGTTCTTTTTTACTATGATCAATGGGTGGCTCGGAGATGCTTTGGGTATACTGATTTTTACGCCTTTAGTCATGGTGATCTTTGATCGTAGAGACGTTTGGAATGGACGCCGTTCTCAAATTGGCGTGACATTGTTCATTGGCGTTATATTTTGTGGGTTTCTTCAGCATTCGGTGAAAATAAGTGAAGAACAGGAACTTGTTAACCACTTCTCTCGAATGACGCCAGCTATAATCATTTTTATCATCGCCTTGTTGATGTGCAGTGTTTTGGGTGCAATCGCACTTATCATCAGTGGCGAACGACGCTATATTAATCAAGAAGTTGAACGTAAGACTCAGGAACTAATGACTGAAATCCAACATCGAACAACTGTCGAAACTAATTTACGTCAAAGTGAAGAACGTATTAATACTATGTTTGAGCAGGCGCCCTTAGGTATTTCTTTGGTCGATGCGTTTACCGGTCAAATTTACGAGGTTAACCAACGATTTGCAGATATAACGGGTAGAACAAGAGAAGAGTTGCTTAATAGTGACTGGATGAGGATTACCCATCCTGATGATATTAAAAAAAATACTCAACAGATGAAACTACTTAATGCCGATAAAATATCAGAATATAACATGAGCAAGCGCTACGTTAGGCCGGATAATTCATTTGTCTGGATTAATATGACCATTGCACCGCTGAATGAAAATGCCGACAATCGAAGCCGTTATTTGTGCATGATTGAAGATATTACAGAACGAAAAGTGACTGAAGTTCGTTCGGCTCGACTTAAAAATTTATACAGGGATCTGGCGACTATTAATGAACTCATCATTCATGCGAAAAATAAGCACGAGCTATTGGATGTTCTTTGCAGGATACCTATTGAAAGCGGTTTGATGAGTATGGCCTGGATTGGCATTGAGGTTACTACTCGCGAAGTACTAATTCCACTTGTTAAGTACGGTTATGGTTTGGATTATCTGGATAATATTACTGTTTCAACTCATGTCGGTAAAGTCGAATCTCAGGGTGTGGCTGGTTCGGCTTTCCGTAAAAAGAAAGCCTATATAGCTAATGACATTTTAAATAGCCCTGCCATGGCACCTTGGCATAAGCAAATCAAACAGTATGGCTGGAATTCTGTTGCCAGTTTCCCAATTTCCCGGCATGGTGAGATTTATGCTGTTTTTACGGTTTACAATACTGAGCTTAATTTTTTTGATGATGAGGTTGCCGCTTTAATCAACACATTGACCAATGACGTGTCCTATGCGCTAGATGCTTTGGATGCAACTCAGGAGTTGATTAGAAGCGAGACACGCAACCGCTTACTTTTAGAATCATCGCCAAGTGGTATTATGGGAATAGATGTCGATGGGGTGACAACCTTCGTGAATCCAACTGCAGCAAAAATGCTGGGGTATTCGCCAGAAGAATTGACCGGTATCCAGATGCATGAAACGATCCATCATAGTCATGCCGATGGACGTATTTATCTGAGGGAAGCTTGTCCAACGCACGTTACCCTGAAGGATGGCAAAGTAAGAAGTTTTGATAATGAAGTATTTTGGCGTAGGGATAATAGCTGTTTTCCAGTCGGATACACGAGTCACCCAATTTATCAAGAAGGAATTATCCAGGGAGCTGTTGTGGTGTTCCAGGACATTACTGAACGGCTTAAAGTTCAGGAACAACGGAATGAAGAGCGTCGGTATCTGCAAAATATTATTGAAGGAACACATGCCGGTACTTGGGAATGGAATCTTGATACGGGTGAGGCAGTTTACAATGAACGTTGGGCTGAAATTGTTGGTTACCACTTAAGTGAAATTGTGCCCTTTACCCAGAAAAGTTGGGAGCAATTTGTACATCCAGATGATTTGAAGCGAGCTAAGACTCTGATCCAGAAGCACTTAGAGGGTGAACTCGATTATTATGAATGTGATATTCGGATGCGTCACAAGGACGGTCGCTGGATATGGGTTGCCGCCCGGGGCAAAGTCACTCACCGTACTACAGACGGTAAACCTCTGATTATGAGTGGTACGCATATCGATGCTACTTTACGTTGTGAAGCAGAAGAAACTTTACGAATAGCGCATGCCGAAGAGCGTGCTATATTTGATTCAGCTACCTCGGGTATTGTGCTTGTTAAAGACGGTATTATTCAGCGCTGTAATCGCAAATTGGAAACGATTTTTGGCTATTCCGCTGGCGAACTGAGTGGGCAGCCCACAAAGCGTTGGTATTTAGATGATACGATTTACCTAAACAATGCACTGCCCATGTATGATGCTTTTTTTGAGGGCAACACTGATCGTATTGAGCAACAGCTATTCAGGAAGAACGGTAGCCTTTTCTGGGCGCGTCTCTCCGGAAAAGCGCTCGATAAAAACGATAGCAATAAAGGTTTTGTAATCATCATTGATGATATTACAGGAGAGCACGATGCGACGGCTCAGTTAATTAAAGCCAAGGATATTGCTGAAGAAGCAACCAAGTTAAAGTCGGACTTTTTAGCGAATATGAGTCATGAAATCCGCACGCCAATGAACGGTGTGTTGGGTATGTTAGAGTTATTGAGTGACTCGTCTCTGTCATCTAACCAGTTAGATTGGGTTAAAACAGCTTATAGTTCCGGGGAAGCGCTGTTAGATATTATAAATGCTATTTTGGATTTAACGAAACTGGAGGCAGATAAAGTTGACATAGAGCATATTGAATTTAATGTGATTGATTTAGTTGAAGAGGTATGTACTTTATTATCGACACGCACTCATTCTAAAGAGCTGGAACTAAACTGTTTCTTGCCGATGACGCTTTCAGCGACGTGGCTGGGTGATCCAATACGGATTCGGCAGGTTTTAACCAATCTGCTGGGTAATGCTATTAAATTTACTGAACAAGGAGAGGTTTCTGTCACTGTGTTACCTGTTTTTGTTGATTCTGAACACACTCAGTTACGCTTTGAAGTGACCGATACGGGTATTGGTATTTCGGAAGATGATTTAGCACGCTTGTTTAAACCCTTTGTTCAGGCCGACAGTGCGACATCTCGGCGGTTTGGAGGGTCGGGGCTTGGTTTGTCCATTAGTAAAAAATTAGTCGATTTAATGGGGGGCACGCTAGGTGTTAATAGCACACCTGATAGCGGTTCCTGTTTTTGGTTTACCTTACCGGTGGTTCAAACCGTCAATGGAAGCGAAAGTGATAAGTTATCATTTTTGTCTGGTGATCTTTCGGGTAATCGTGTTCTGATAGTGGATGATAATGCAACTAACCGAACTATTTTGAATCATTATCTAAGCAGTTGGGGATTAGTTGTTAGCGAAGTGAAGGATGCTAGTGAGGCGCTTATGGCCTTACAGACCAGCTCGATGCAGGGCACAAGCTACGATTTAATCTTGTTGGATAGGCAGATGCCGATCATGGATGGCTTAACTTTGGCAAAGTGTCTTACTCAGATACCGGCTATCTCATCCATACCGATTATTTTATTATGTTCGGATAATCCGCTTGGATTGAGTGATTATCAGGAGACCCGTATTGTTCAATGTTTGATGAAGCCTCTTCGACAACTTCAGTTGTATAATGGGGTACTAAACGCCTTAAAGGGGGATTTGAGTTCATCCTTAACCCAAACAGAAATCCACACCCAAACGCAGACGAATAGCCAATTTCCGAAGTTTGAGGGTAAAAAGGTGCTTGTGGTAGAAGATAATAAGATTAATCAAAAAGTTATCGTGTCCAAACTGGCTAGATTCAATATCATTCCAGAGGTTGCAGAAAATGGTCAACTGGCTCTCGAAAAACTGGCACGAACAACTTACGATTTGATCTTTATGGATTGCCACATGCCAATTCTGGATGGATATGCCGCGACACAAGAACTACGCTTGCGGGAAGCGCGTGAGGGTATACCTCATCAAACCGTGGTTGCACTGACCGCTAATGCCCTTAAAGGTGAACGTGAAAAATGTCTGGCAGCAGGGATGGATGAGTATGTCTCTAAGCCCATTTCAACTGAGCAGTTAACGCAATTACTTATTGAACAATTAGGTGTGCCAACGCTAAAGACAGAGCTGATTCAAACCCAAGTCCAAGTAACAATTCCAATTTCAGAAATAAAAATAGAGGCAACAATGACACATGAACATCAACTCCATACTTCAATTACTTCAGTTAATCAGACTATTTGGGATGAGACATCAGCCCTTAAATACCTGGAAGAGGACAGTGAATTGCTGGACGATATGATAATCCTGTTTTTAAGTGATCTCCCAACTCAACTGAGAGAATTATCCGAGTATTCTTCTACGGGTAACTTGCTTGCGCTGGGCAACACTGCACACGCAATTAAAGGTGCTGTTGGAAACTTTTTTGCAACATCAGCAACTGAATGTGCTCGCGAATTAGAGCATACAGCAAGAGTAGGGCAGTCAGCTGATTATAAGGGGTTGACAGAAGCGCTTATCACAGCATTGACTGATTTGATGAATGCGCTGCAATTACATTTGGGTCAAAAGTCGGTGTAAATTAAGATAATTGCATCTCCACCCATCATAAAAAACGGCAACCGAATTGTCATCCATGACGGGCAGTTCTGGTTGCTCTTGACGTGGAGTGTAAACCTAGGATGATAATTTTCAGCCTGTTCTCATTAATCATGCCCTCCAAGCGATATTTGCTTCACGTTAGCATTTGATAGTATGGTATAAATACCCCTCCAAGTTTGTTCAATAATATTATATTGTCATTTTGTTATAACTTGGGTTTCCAATGTTCAGCTAAAACAGCATCATAATTTATCCGTATACATAAGCCGGTATCCCCATTTATTGTGATTTGATTTTTTACCCCAAGAGAATTTACTCATGAACAATTTATCAGTTACAAAAAAATTAATGCCAGGTTTTACGTTAATTGAATTAATGATCGTGGTCGCGATTGTTGGTATCTTAGCAGCGGTCGCAGTACCTGTTTATCAGGATTACACGATTAAGGCCAAGGTAACGGAAGCCGTTAGCTTAGCAACGCCCGCAATGACTGCGATTAGTTTGGCGTGTAGTGAGGGAACTTTAGGTAGCGCCGCTGCCAATAATAACGCGACGTTAAATTTAGGTCTTGCCACCGACATTACTGGAAAGTACACTACATCAGTGACTGCTACAGGTGCAGCGGCAGGAACGCCGTCAGTGTTATCTGGCACGGTAACCATTGTGTTGAAAGCCATTGGCTCCGGTGTGACTGCGGGTGACGCTATTGTGTACACAGCCACTTGTAGTCCAGATACCGGAACCGCTTGGACTGTGACCGGCACAGGAAGTGCAAATATCTCTAAGTACTTACCAAAAGTTTAATCCTTTGGATTTATAGGATTTATATTAGTAGTTATCCTGCTTTTTATTCCAACTTCAAACCATCTATCTAAGCTTACGTTGAGTTAGATGGTTTTACGATTTAGTTACAGCTACGAAGCCGGTTGTTTTGAACCTAAGATTAACAATTAATCGGTTGATTTCTTCTTTTCTGAGGGAACTATTTTAAAGTCAATATTATCAGACCTACTGAATTTAAAGTAGTCGGATGGTTGTGGTCTATAAATTGCTTTATATTGTTAAAGTCAATTATTATAAATACCGCTGGCGCGGTATGGAGAGCGCTATGAAAAAGATTATATTGATGAGGGTTGCTATCGTTCTTATTGGATTAATGGCTAATAATGATACTTGGGCTCATGGTGGTGGAGGACACGGTGGCTTTGGTGGTGGAGGCCACTTTGGCGGTGGTGGGCATTTTGGTGGCGGTCATTACGGCGGTGGCGGATGGGGTTATGGGCGTGGAATCTATTATGGAGGTATGGGTTTAGGCTATGGCTTAGGTTACTACGGAGGATATCCGTATTATAACTATAATTACCCACCTGTCGTTACGGTTCCCGTTGCACCACCTGTTTATATTCAACAATCAGCCCCAGCTCCAGTCGCTGAACAATATCCAGCGGGTTATTGGTATCATTGCAGTAATCCTGAAGGTTATTATCCCTATATCAAAGCCTGCCCCAATGGTTGGCAACAGGTTGAGCCTACCCCCCCTGCACCGCGTTAAGGAGTTTCTTATGTCACGTTTATTTATGATGGTTTTAGTTATTGCACTGTTAGCTGTAACAGGTTGCGCAAGTTTACCCACTGGCCCCAGTGTTATGGTGTTGCCAGGAACAGGGCTGACTTTTGAGCGGTTTCGTAATGATGATGCGGTTTGTCAGCAATATGCTTTTTTGCAAGTAGGCGGCATAACACCGAGCCAGGCAGGTGTGAATAGTGGGATTGCCAGTGCAGCAGTCGGTACAGCGATTGGGGCAGCAGCAGGCGCGGCAATGGGCGGCGGGACTGGCGCTGCAATAGGTGCCGGTGCCGGTTTGGTAGGTGGAAGTTTAGTGGGCACCGGTGTTTCCAATAACACTATGTATGCTGATCAGCAGCGTTATGATTCTGCTTATATTCAATGTATGTACGCTAAAGGGCATCAGGTGCCTGTGGCAGGGCAATTCTCCGGTGCAACGAGTTCCCCAGTTGTGGTGCATCCATCAACCATTCCACCACCACCACCTTCAGGAGCCACTACAGCCCCTACAACTGCTATACCACCGCCACCCGCAGGCACACCACCCGCACCGCCAACGCAATAGGATGGGTTAAATTGGATTGTTTTCTCAGTCAGGTGAAAATCTAGACAATCATTTTCTTAGCGTTCATAATGGCTCTCGGGGATAAATGCTGCTTATTTAACAAGCAGTCGGATAAAGCGAGTCTGAGTAATGGTCATGGTTAATGAAAAACTAAAAAAAGCGTGTACCCGTGAAGAGCTTGAGAATGTCAGTTTTTTGACACGCGCTATTCACTATAAAAAGCAGTCGGTATCAGCCATTATCTTTCTCTTCGAAAATAATGGCTATGCGTATGTGAATATTTGTATGCACATGCAGAGACCGTTAAATTGCGAGCAGCATGCAATTTTTGATGAAACCGGACAGTATTTGCGTTGCTCTATGCACGGCTTTGTCTTTGATCCCAAAACGGGTGAATGTCAAAGTCCAGTGTGTTTAGGTCAACGTTTACAGGCGCTACGTTTGCAAGAAATTGATAGCGTATTCTATTTTGCCGAGAAGCATCTAACACTTAACGCTTAATGAGTTTGTCATGATTGAAGAAGCCGCTGTCGTGGTAAAAATAGAACATCAGCAAGTCTGGGTTACCAGTGGTCAAAATAGTGCGTGTGGGGGATGCCAACAAAAAGCCTCCTGCACGACTAACGCGCTTGCTAGTGTCATCAGTAAAAAGCAAGTCCCGGTCGATTGTGATATGCAATTGAAAGTGGGTGATGAGGTTGTCGTAGCCATTGACGAGGGTTTATTGCTGCGTGCTTCGCTGCTTTTATATCTTTTGCCCTTGGCTTTCCTTTTTTTGGGGGCAGGAATAGCTAATGGACTATTACCTGCTGAAACGCCCAACCTGGATTTATGGATTGCCAGCAGTGCTTTATTGAGTTTTTTGCTTTCTTTGTGGTTAATTAATAAAGCACAAAGCCTGTTGATACTTAATTACTATGCTCGACCTGTGGTGTTAAGAAAGTGTTAACGAGGCTGTTATTGTTGGATAAGTGTCGTATTTGACAGGCGTTGATTTGATTTTCTTTCAGGCATAAAAAAGGACTTAGGTATAAACCTAAGTCCTTGTATTCTTTGGTACCGAGGGCCGGAATCGAACCGGCACGGAGTCACCCCCACCGGATTTTGAATCCGGCGCGTCTACCAGTTCCGCCACCCCGGCAAAGAACGTGTATTATATTCAGTCTTTTTAAAAAAAGCCAGTTTATTTTTTTAAAGTGTATTAATGGCTGTAATCTGATAATATCGCCCGCTATGAAAAAAAGTGACTTTAATTATTTATTACCTGACGCCTTAATTGCGCAAAAACCCTTAGCCGAGCGCGATTCGAGCCGATTGTTGTGCATGGATCGAGACACCGGTGTTATCACAGATCGATGCTTTACCGACTTTATCAGTTTGCTCAATGAGCGGGATTTATTGGTATTTAACGATACTAAAGTGATTCCTGCGCGTTTATACGGTAAGAAGCAGAGCGGTGGGAGAATCGAGATTCTAATCGAACGGATATTAGATGATCAACACGCGACTGCCCATATTAAAGCCAGTAAAGCGCCTAAGCCTGGGACGATTATTGAGTTGGATGAGGGCTATCAATGTGAGGTACTGGGCAGAGAAGATGATTTATTTCGGTTAGTCTTTATTGATATCAAGATATTGGACTTATTAGACAAGATCGGTCATATTCCTTTACCGCCTTATATTACCCGTGCCGATGATGAGTCTGATTTAACCCGTTATCAGACCGTATTTGCTAAACAATTGGGTGCCGTTGCCGCACCTACGGCAGGCTTGCATTTTGATTTAGCACTCATGGATAAGATAAAAGCACTGAAGGTGTCCACTGCTTTTGTCACTTTGCATGTGGGTAGTGGCACTTTTCAACCCGTGCGGGTTGAAAATCTGGCTGAACATGTAATGCACAAGGAATATTATGCCGTGACGCAGGCAACGGTTGACGCGGTTAATGCTGCAAAAGCTAGAGGCGGGCGCGTTATTGCTATTGGTACAACTGCGGTTAGGGCGTTGGAGTCGGCATCTAAAACAGGTCAGTTAGTGGCTGGTTTTGGCGATACAAACTTATTTATTACCCCCGGCTATACCTTTAAATCAGTGGATGCCCTATTGACGAATTTTCATCTTCCTGAATCTACGCTATTAATGTTAGTGTCTGCTTTTGCGGGTTATCAACCTATTATGGCTGCTTATCGTCATGCTATTGAGCAATCGTATCGATTCTTTAGTTATGGCGATGCAATGTTTTTGAGCTAATTACACCTGTACTTCTTCATGGCCAATACCTCTATTTTTTCACCTAATGTCCCAAAAGCTAAAGATCAAGCAGTTGTTTGGACGGGTTTAACCGGCTGCGCGGATGCCCTGGCATTGGCTTCGGCTATTAATAATGAAAAACGCCTGTTTGTTATTATTACCCCTGATAACCAAACGGCTTTACGCCTTGAGCATGAATTAGCTTTCTTCTTGCTGGACGCTTTGCCTATCCTGCATTTTCCCGATTGGGAAACCTTGCCTTATGATGTGTTTTCACCACTTTCTGAAATTATCTCTGGGCGCTTAAAAACTTTGGCTTTATTGCCCGAAATTAAGCGGGGCGCTTTAGTGGTGTCAGTGACTACTTTAATGCATCGCTTAGCACCTAGAGAACATGTTTTAGCCAATAGTTTTGCCATTAAAGTCGGGGATCATTTTAATTTAGAGCTTAATAGACTCAAGTTAGAAAGTGTCGGTTATCAGTGTGTATTACAAGTTTATCAACATGCCGAGTTTGCAGTGAGGGGGGCTATTGTTGATTTATTTCCAATGGGCAGCAAAGTTCCGTTTCGCATTGAGTTATTTGATGAAGAGGTTGAGTCGATTCGTACCTTTGATCCTGAAACCCAGCGATCCTTAGAAAAAATCAATCAAATTCAATTATTCCCCGCCAGAGAGTTTCCCTTTACCGATGAGTCCATCAAGCTTTTTCGGCAGAACTTTAGAACCTATTTTCCTGATACCTCGCCTAAATGCCCTTTGTATGTCGATATTAGCAAAAGCATTACCCCCAATGGGATTGAATATTACTTACCCCTGTTTGTAGAGACAACAGCGACTTTATTTGATTATTTGCCTGCGACGGCGGCATTAGTGGTCTCAGATAATTTTAATGCCACGGCACAGGCTTTTTATGCTGAAGCAGAAGAACGCTTTGAACAACGAAAATATGATATTGAAAGGCCCCTGCTTAAACCGGAGCAATTATTCCTATCGGCTGAGGCATTAGCTCAAAAAGTAGCCAGTTTTGCCCGCATCACCTTGGATGATCAAGCTGATATTGAGAGCAGTGAGTTTACTTGCCGGCCAATGCCCAATGTCATGCTGGATGCCAAGTTAGCTAAACCGGCAGATGCTCTCCTTCAGTTTATGGATACCTTTGCCGGAAAAGTGCTGTTTGTTGCAGAGTCTGCCGGGCGGAGGGAAGGGCTGATTGATAAGCTGAGAACGTATAAAATAGCCGTTAAAGTAATCGACAGTTGGCAAGCTTTTTTAAAGTCCGAAGTGTCGCCGTGCATGCTCGTTGCACCGATGGAAAGCGGTGTTTGCCTGGATAATCCGGCTATTGCCATTATCACAGAAAGCCAGTTATCGGGTGAGAAAGTATTACAACGTCGTAGACGAAGACAGTCTGCGACGCGTGAACTTGAAAACATTATTAATAACCTTAACGAGTTAACGATTGGCTCGCCCGTAGTACATCAAGATCACGGCGTTGGACGTTACTTAGGGCTGCAAACGTTACAGATTGGGGGTATTAGCTCAGAGTTTTTGACGCTGGAATACGCTAATCACGATAAGCTTTACGTGCCTGTTTCTACTCTGCATGTGATTGGTCGTTATACGGGCATGAGTCCTGAAAATGCGCCCCTGCATAAGTTAGGCGGCGATCAGTGGACTAAGCTTAAGCAAAAAGCCATCGCCCGTATTCATGATGTGGCCGCTGAATTATTAGAGATTCATGCCAAAAGAGCGGTTAAACAAGGCCATACTTTTGTGATTGATCATGCCGATTATCAAGCCTTTGCCGATGCGTTTCCGTTTGAAGAAACCCCGGATCAACAATCAGCGATTGATGCTATTTTAGAAGACATGGCGAGTCCTCAACCCATGGATAGAGTTATCTGTGGGGATGTCGGGTTTGGTAAAACAGAAGTCTCCATGCGTGCCGCTTTTATTGCGGTACAAGGCGGTAAGCAAGTAGCGGTATTAGTACCGACCACCTTATTAGCCCAGCAGCATTATCAAAACTTTAGAGATCGTTTTGCCGATTGGCCAGTGCGCGTTGAAGTGCTGTCCCGATTTGTGACACCCGGACAGAAAAAGCGGATTACTGATGAATTGGCCGAAGGTAAAGTGGATATCGTAATAGGTACGCATACCTTATTATCTAAAGAGCTTAAGTTTAAGGAATTAGGCCTAGTGGTGATTGATGAAGAACATCGCTTTGGTGTGCGCCAAAAAGAACACTTTAAAAAGCTGCGCAGTGAACTAGATTTTCTGACCATGACCGCAACCCCCATCCCAAGAACCTTAAATATGGCAATGTCAGGGTTAAGGGATATTTCTATCATTGCTAGTCCACCCCCTAATCGCCATGCGATTAAAACCTTTATTACCGAATGGGTGGACGCACAGGTTAAAGAAGCCTGTTTGCGTGAGATTAAACGCGGTGGTCAGGTGTTTTTTCTGCATAATGAAGTTAAAACCATGGATAAAATGGCGAAGCAATTAGCTGAGCTGATTCCTGAAGCCCGTATTGAAATTGCCCATGGTCAATTACCGGAGCGCGAATTAGAGCGCATCATGCTGGACTTTTATCATCAGCGTTTTAATGTGTTATTGTGCTCTACGATTATTGAAAGTGGCATCGATATCCCCAGTGCTAACACGATTATTATTGATCGGGCGGATAAACTGGGTTTAGCTCAGTTGCATCAATTACGCGGTCGGGTAGGGCGTTCTCATCATAGAGCCTATGCTTATTTTATGGTGCCGTCTAAATCGGCCATGACCAAGGATGCCATGAAGCGTTTAGAAGCGGTGGAAGCATCTGGTGACTTGGGGGCTGGTTTTATGCTGTCCTCAAATGATTTAGAGATTCGGGGGGCGGGTGAGTTACTGGGTGATGACCAAAGTGGTCAGATTCAGGAAATTGGCTTTACCTTGTATACCGAATTATTGGAGCGTGCAGTGGCTGCCTTAAAGTCAGGTAAACAGCCTGAACTGGATACACCGATGAATAAAGGTGCTGAAGTAGAGCTTCAGGCGGCGGCCTTAATTCCTGAAGATTATCTTCCGGATATTCATGAGCGTCTAGTGTTGTATAAGCGTATCTCAAGTGCGCATAATCAAGCCGATTTACGTGAGTTACAAATAGAAATGATTGATCGTTTTGGTTTGCTCCCAGAGCCTGTTAAAACTTTATTTAGTGTGACTGAGTTAAAGCAGTCGGCAGAAAAGCTGGGTATTAAAAAAATAGAAGCGAATGTGGGGGGCGGGCGTATTATCTTTACCAAAGAGCCTCATATTAATACAGAGCAGTTAATCAGACTGATACAAACACAGGCTCAATGTTATAAGCTGGATGGTGTAGATAAGTTAAAATTTACTAAGCCATTTGAAAATACTGAACAAAAGATTGAGTTTATTCATGCATTATTGGAAAAGTTAAGTCTGTGAGCTTTTCGGCTCTGTTTCCTGAGGAAGCCAGCGTGCCAGCTCAGCATATAAAATAGCAGGCTCGATTGGCTTGGCTAAAAAGCCATTCATACCGGCTTCTATGCAGTTCCTCTGATCCTCTTCGAAGGCATTGGCAGTCATCGCAAGAATGGGTATGGACTGACCACCGTCAAGTTGCCTGATACAGAGGGTCGCCTCCAAACCGTCCATCACGGGCATCTGTATATCCATCAGAATCAGATCGTAGATTTTGGTTTTAACCATCGAAAGCGCTTCGCCACCGTGATTGGCTATATCCACCGATAAACCTTTACTTTCCAGCAACATGCATGCAATTTCCTGGTTAATTTCATTATCTTCAACCAGTAAAATACATGCACCCATACGAATTTGTGCTTCAGGTTTCATGAGATCGTCCTCGTGTTCAAGTTCGCTGCAACGTTTCAAACAGACCGTAAACCAGAAGGTACTGCCTTGACCCTCAAGGCTAA
>QVQE01000049.1 GCA_003584865.1 Methylococcales bacterium | reverse complement strand
TGAAGTTTTTACCCGCGATCATTGGAGCGACACTTATCGTCGCTATCATTTTGTTTGTCGCTTTCCATTTCGTATTTATTGACCTGTTTGTTGATCTGTGGTGGTACGAATCATTAAAACTTGAAACTTACTTCTGGCTAAGACTACTCTACAAGTTTTTTCTTTCCGGTGGCGTAACCCTACTGTTCTTCTCCATTTTCTTTTTCCATTTCTGGATTGCCTCACGGTATCTAGGCATCAACGCGACTAATGAAACCTTCAATAATCTGGAAAGTCGTCGCAGTTTTCAACGTTTTGCTGATATCTTTATGAATGGTTCAGCAAAAGTTTATACGCCCATTTCATTAGCCCTTGCTATCTTTATCGCTATTCCTTTTTATAACCAATGGGAGGATGCTCTCTTATTCTTTTTTGGGCGCGACTCCGGTATTAGTGAAACAGTTTATGGCAATGATGTCAGTTTTTACATGCTGTCTTATCCAACCTTCATACTTATTCAGAAAGAGCTATTAATCACAGCAATTCTATTGTTCTTTTCGATTGGTCTTTTATATTGGCTTGAACATGTTTTTATACCGAACCAAAGCAAAGAATACCCATTAGGTGTGAAAGTCCATCTCAGCATTTTAATGGGATTTGTAGCTGCTTTTGTGGTCTGGGGCTTCATGCTAGACCGTTTCAACCTACTGTATACCAACACCCATGAACCGATCTTTTATGGCCCTGGCTTTGTAGAAATACGCTATCAATTACCGCTTATATGGTTAGAAATTATAACGTTCATAGCGACTGCACTCTCTGCGGGTCTTTTTATTTTTTCAGAACAGCATCGTGTTAAAGCCCCTTTTTTAATCTCATTAAGCGTCTTTATTGTTGCGATTGTCTTGCCCAGAATTGAGTTAATCCCTAATTTAGTGCATAAATACATTGTTAACCCTAATCCAGTAAAGACTAACAAACCGTTCATGCAACAAAATATTGATGCCACACTGAGTGCTTATGACTTAAAAAACATTAATGTCGTAGAACAGTCGATTAAACTCAACGCAACTGAAGATATTGACACTTGGGGTACCCAAAAACGCTTTGAAAATATTCCTGTCTGGGACCGTGAGTTTATTATTGACAGTTATAAGCAACTGCAAGAGATTAGACCCTATTACAAAATTTTATCGGTCGATGAAGATCGTTATTTTGTGCTTGATCATACCCGCCAAGTCAATTTAGCGGCCAGAGAGGTCAACACCTCTAAATTACCCCCTGAAGCACAAAACTGGGAAAACATACACCTGCGATATACCCATGGCTACGGTGCCGCCGTGACACCCGCTGCACAAGATGCCAATAAACCTTTAGTTTGGTATTTACGTGATTTAAATATGAACTCTGAGGTTGGCTTTAAAGTTGAACATCCTGATATTTACTATGGCTTAGAGCATTATGACTACGCCATCGTGCCAAATAAACTAAACATCGAAGCCATTGCTGGCAGTGACCCCAGTGTAACGCTGGAATATCATGGTGAAGGCGGTATTCCTATCTCTTCTCTCTTTAGAAAAGGCTTATTGTCTTTTTATTTTAAAGATGAAAAGATATTTCTATCTACCAATATCTCTACACAAAGCAAGATCAAAATACGTCGGAATATCACTGAACGTATTCACACCTTGGCGCCTTTTTTACATCTGGATAAAGATCCTTATCTAGTGATCAATAGTGATCGTTTTTACTGGATACAGGATGCCTATACGATCTCTAATAAATATCCAGATTCAAAACCGTCAGGCCATGATTTCTTAGATGGCAAACAGAACTTCAACTACATTCGTAACTCCGTCAAAATAGTGGTTGATGCTTATGATGGTGATGTAGATTTTTATATTTCAGATCCTTCTGATGCCATCATCAAAGCTTATGATAATGCCTACCCGGGATTATTTAAAAACCTGGACGAAATGCCTGTGGATTTAAAGAAACACTTACGTTACCCCCGTGATCTTTATTATCTACAAATGAAAATGTATGCCAAATATCACCAGCAAAGCCCTGAATTGTTCTATGAACAGGCAGAAACCTGGGCACAAGCCAAGGTTCGTGGCGAACCGGTACAGCCTTATTATCAAACCATGGACTTTGGCAATTGTAATGATTCCGAAGAATTTGTCTTGATTGAACCCATGACACCTGTAAACCGGTCTAATCTGAGTATGATTGGTGTCGCAGGTACCATGGATAAAAAAACTTGCGGCGACACCAGCTATAAGCCGGGTATCACCATCTATAAATTTGGTAAAGATATTCAGGTCAATGGCCCCGCTCAAATTGAAGCGCTCACTCAACAAGACCCAGAAATCTCTGCCCAATTTACCTTATGGGGGCAATACGGTTCCGTTGTTGAGATGGGTCGTATGATTATTTTACCCATGGGACACACAGTGCTTTATGTTCAGCCTATTTATATCGCCTCAGCCAAAGATAAAATGCCCCAACTCACCCGGATTATTGTTTCTATTGGTAATGAAACCATTATGGATACCACGTTATGGTCAGCCTTTAATCGGTTAAAGCAGATTTTCATTAAAAACGCAGCCGACAGTGATGGTACTGAAACGCCTAAATCCATCATAACGCGCTAGAACTTTAAGCCTCTGACCCTTAAGCAAACACGGATAACATCCTTTATCGGGATGTTATCCAATGCCATTAAGTTGACTATACTATTGGAGTAAAACAGCTTTAGCTGTTTTCACAGGCAATAGCTGAAGCTATTGCACTCCCGTTTTTAACCTTTAACGGTAATACTCATATTGACTCATCAAGCGGGTTTTAGGAAAATGATCAAATGATCACTCAAGCACTTATTTGCCATCCCTCTAATCAGAAAATACCCGTCAATGGCATACAAG
Organism: Methylococcales bacterium; assembly: GCA_003584865.1. Lineage (GTDB taxonomy): Bacteria > Pseudomonadota > Gammaproteobacteria > Methylococcales > Methylomonadaceae > Methylobacter_C. Next base: position 18,777 of record QVQE01000049.1, on the reverse strand, counting down.
TCACACTACACCATGAGCCTCAAGGTGACTTACTTATTCACTATGAACTGACCGGCATCATTGAACAAATTAAAATCCCGGCTTTGCAACCCTCACAATTCGTAGACGGCTTGTGGGCACACACCTGCTTTGAACTATTTATCGCAGTAAATGATGAAGAGGGTTACTATGAATTCAACTTTTCACCTTCAACGCAATGGGCTGCCTACGCTTTTAGCGACTACCGGGTACGTAACACTGATTGGCATTTGACTCACGCGCCCATTATTGATGTAACCCAAACACCCACCCATTTACACTTAAACGTTCGTATTGCTGCAGCCGATTTGCCTGTGCTTAAGTCCAAGTTGCTTACATCCAATTCATCCATCCAATTAGGTTTAACGGCGGTCATTGAAATGAATACAGGGCAGCACGCTTACTGGGCTTTAAAGCATCCTGAAGATCAACCCAACTTTCACCACCGCGCGGGCTTTATCACTTTATCCAACCTGAATTAACATTACACACATGAAATTTGGTATTGACCGTTTACTAGAAGAAGCCTCCTTACGCAAACCACTTACTGGCAAACGCATTGCCTTATTAGCACATCCGGCTTCAGTTACTCAAGACTTAACGCATTCATTAGATGCCTTAGCCACGTTACCCGACATCACTCTCAGTGCTGCCTTTGGCCCCCAACATGGATTACGTGGTGACAAACAGGATAATATGATGGAATCGCCTGATTTTATCGACCCGCTATTAGGTATTCCGGTCTTTAGTCTGTATGGCGACGTTCGACGTCCCACGGCAGCCATGATGGATACTTTCGATGTGTTACTCATTGATTTACAAGATCTCGGTTGCCGTATCTATACCTTTATCACCACCTTGCGCTATCTCTTGGAAGCCGCTGCCACTCACCAAAAAATCGTCTGGATACTTGATCGTCCTAATCCTGCTGGTCGTCCGGTAGAAGGCTTAAGGCTCCAACCGGGTTGGGAAAGCTTTGTAGGTGCAGGTCCGTTACCTATGCGTCATGGCTTAACGATGGGCGAACTGGCCGGTTGGTTTATTAAAACCTTATCGTTAAACGTCGATTGCCAGGTCATTACCCTGAAAGACTGGCAACCTGAAGCAGCCCCCGGATACGGTTGGCCATTATATGAACGAACCTGGATTAATCCCAGTCCCAATGCCCCTAATCTTTGGATGACCCGCTGTTATGCTGGCACCGTGATGTTAGAAGGGACCACATTATCTGAAGGGCGGGGCACGACGCGGCCTCTGGAACTGTTTGGTGCGCCCGACCTTGATGCGCGTGCGTTAATTAAAACCATGCATGCGTTAGCGCCTCAGTGGTTAACCGGTTGTCGTTTACGTGAATGCTGGTTTGAACCTACTTTTCATAAACATGCACACACGCTCTGTGCGGGTGTACAAATTCATGTGGAAGACCCTTCTTATCATCATGAGACCTTTCAGCCTTGGCGCTTACAGGCATTAGCCTTTAAAGTATTACGTCAATTACAGCCAGACTATCCTCTATGGCGGGATTTTCCTTATGAATATGAACTGGATCGCTTAGCGATTGATGTTATCAATGGCTCACCCTTGTTACGTGAATGGGTTGATGATGCAGAAGCCACTCCCTCTGATCTTGATGCGATCACCTGTCCTGATGAACGCGCTTGGGAACAAGAGCGTTTAGACTACTTATTGTATTAAGGGTAACTGTTGCTAAGACCATCGGTTTTGACTGATGAACTTCCGTCTATTCTCAATGAATTCTGAATGACTATTAATGAGTGGTATCAGTGTCAAATACAGCGTTCAATGTTTCAGCGGTTAAAATAGATTCACTCCAAATATCTAATTCTTGCTCTGCTGCGTTCTCTAACTTATCGATTGCCCAAGTTGGTAAACTGCCGAAACGTTTTTCGAGTTGCCTTTTTAATACTTTAACCTCACCTGTTAGTACCCCTTCGGCTCTGAACTTTTCCATATACATTCTTTGAACGCTGTTAATATAACGCATGTCTTCTCTCCTTTCTATTGATTCAATTTCTTGGAATATTTTTGACCAATCAATTTCGGCATAAGCCATTGGAAAGTAAAAAGCCATTAACTCCGGAAAGTAATGCTCAACCGCGTCTTTCCAGGGACTATCGTAATCATCATTGGAAAATTCATCAATCAGAATCTCTGTATCGTCCGGCTTTGGCATTTTTATCCTTATTGGGTTTTAGAGATTATACGTGATGATAAGATGAATGGTGTTTAGAAATCGATCATGGCTGAAATAAGGCTATCATGAAGTTGGCTAGCAACTTGATCAACGTTCAATATAACTTTGTTCTGATCCTATGAGTTGTAATATTTTCTGGCGAAAAATAGCTTAAGACTCAACACCAATGTCTGCGTAGAACCCCAAAATCGATCAGTAAAATAGTATTCAGTATATTTACTTGTGTTGATAAGTGATACTTAACAGTATACAATTTAATAATGATAAAAACTTTTCGACATAAGGGCTTACAGGTCTTTTTTGAGACAGGAAGCAAGGCAGGTATACAGCCGCACCATGCTGGAAAATTGCGCATATTGCTGACCACATTGGACAGCGCAAAACATACAGAGGATATGAACGCCCCTAGCTGGAAGTTGTACCGATTGACGGGCAACCTTGATGGGCATTATTCCGTGACTGTAAACGGAAACTGGCGATTAACCTTTACCTTTGATGGCGAAAATGCCGAACCGGTTGATTATTTGGACTACCACTAGGAGTAATTGATATGAGCAGAATGCACAACCCCGCACATCCCGGCGAAGTATTACGGGAATGGCTACCGGAAGGTATGACAGTAACAAAGGCAGCTGAAGAATTGCAGGTTTCTCGCGTCACACTTTCTAAAGTTCTGAACGGTAAGGCAGGAGTAACGGCAGGAATGGCTTTGCGCCTTTCTGTATGGCTTGGCACGTCCCCTGATGTTTGGCTAGGTATGCAAACGCAATGGGAGCTATGGCAAGCCGAGCAACAACCACGCCCGAATATCAGACCACTTGTCAGACAAGCAGCCTAATCCAAAAATGACCGGCTTAATGCAAGCCCCTCCGGGAATGTGTTGATTTTTAGTTGGAACTGACCGCCAGCAAAGTGCCACTTTGCGACGTTCAAGTATTTCTGCGTATGACGGCTGTAAAACAGAAAGCTGTCGTTTAACGCAAGGTTCAGCGTAGCGAAGCTCCGCTGGAACGTTGAGTTAGGCATTTAAGTTTACTCTGACCCCAGTTATTTTGACCCCAGTTATTTCGTGACCCCAGTTATTTCGTTATTTCGACCCCAGTTATTTCTGAATCTGCTTTTCTACCTGCCACAGGAAGAACATTGGGTTTGTGCGCTTCTTGTCAATTTCCGGTTTTTGCACGATCTGAGTTTTTATCGATTCTATGAGTTGAATTAGTGTAGCTCCTGCGGTTCCAATAACAACGGAGTCAGGTGCCCCTATGCAAGCAAGCAGTGCAGTAATACCTGTACCCACAACTGCTCCAGCTTGGCGCATTGATTTAAGTTTAACTACAGAGTTCATTTCTGACCTAAGCGCATTCAATGGATCATCAATTACTTCTCGTTGTATCTGCCTCACTTTGCGCTCGTAGCCCTCATCGCCAGCAATCTCTCTAACTTTTGATACAGCCTCAAGAACAGTATCACGGAATCTCGTAAACTCATCGGAATAGTCCTTTCTAATTTTAGATAAAGTTTGCGGATCGACCCCAAGCAGATGAGGAATTTCAAGACTTATTAGAGTACGCAGGTTTTTATATTCAATACGCGGATCACGACCCACAGCTACAGGGAAGGCATCGTAGCTTGCGTAGATTGAAAATTCCCTATCTATTGCAACAGCCTCCATTTCCAAAGTTGGCAAAAATGGAGCAAAAACAACTTCTCCATTTCTTATTAGCGGGCTTTCCGACCACCATTCATAGACATCCTTACTCCAGTTACACATGTCACTAAAGGCCAAATTCAGATTAGCAACTCGCCCGTCATTTAGAGTAGCTAGAGATGACGACATAACCCAAGGAATTTCCATTCCAACTAACGGTAAAGGACCGGGATTTATGTGACGGAATAAACGCTCAAGCTCAATGTGCCTGCATCGCTCTGATTCGGACTGGTCAAGGGGGACAGCCACATGTGGTGGCTCCCCTTTAATAAAACCCCTCTCATCTCTAACGGCAACGATATCAGCAAAAACATGTAATCTGGAAGCTACCGAGTCAAGCTGAAGCATTTTTGGAACGGTGACTACCAGCTTGTGTCCGGGGGCAGATGCGAACGCGGCGGCTAAGGCATTGGATCGATGTGAGTACCAATGCACAAACCTGTTGTGCCTGGTTTCTTCGTCTAAGTCGCACCACTCCTTGGCATCTTGATGTATGAGACGAATCAGTTCGGTCGTCATTCTCTTGCCTCGTTAACGCTTATTCATCGTCAGAAGTGAAGCCTAACGCAAAGTTCAGCGGGCGTAGCGATAGCGAAGCTCCGCTGGAACGTTGAGTTAGGCATTTAATAATTATCCCATAGGACGGGTTAGTATTAACAGGGGAAGTCAAGTGATTCAATACTATTAAGCGTATTAGTAGGATTGTATGTGACAGTAGAGGCATATGGAACGCTAGAAGTAAAATCATTACTTGATTGTATATGATATGTAAGAGCGGATAAAAGACCAACGTTTGCAGCCTGTTTAGCAACAATAGATATACCTCTCCAAATATCATTAATACTATTTGACTCCTTGATAAATGCGGTGGTTTCTACACGAAGCCATCCAGCTGCAATCAGTGCCAGTCCTAGTCTATTTGATTCGTTTCCATTACTGTTAGTAAAATCATAATTAATAGTTCCGCGATAAACTGTCATGAGATCTCCAAAAATTTAAATCTAAAGGGAGCATCCTTTAGAAGTTGCCTAACGTAATATATACGACATCTTTTGTCTTATAATCCAGCCCCTCTGTCGTATAACTCCAGTTTTTAATTTTAAGTAATTGATTTAAAATCTGTCCATGATTTCAACACCTCATGTGGTGTTGATAAGTACGACATTCCGCCGACAATCAAAAAACAACTATATTTTCCATGATAACCAGAGTTTAGGCAATAAGGTCAGGAATTTAATTTGGGCCCTTTCAGGCTATTTTGTATAGGTCTGCAATACAAAGCATAGCTGCCAATCAAAACTCCATTTAATCAGGCTGCTTTGGGTCGGTAGCGACAACTTGAAACTTCCAAAAGCAGGCTTTCACTTTTGTTTACCCAAAGTGCATTGATTCAATTATACGACAAAAGGTGGATGAAACAATAGCCAATCGCCGTTTTGAAAGAGTAATGTGTGGCTCCTTCACCATAATAATCAGTGGCTTTTTTTACAGGAATACGCACCCTATTCACAAATTTTGACCTACTTAGAGTGTGTAAGGTGACACTAAAACTCCTGATGACTCCTTATTAAGCAGTCATGGAATATTTATGATTACGGATGGAGCAAACAAGCCCCAGTCTATAGCAGACTAATACACGACCACAGTTAACGAAAACTACTCTGCTCTAAACCCTAATGGGTATGCTCTAATGTGAAAGACTTTCAGAGTAAACTAATCCATGTTTAGAGTAAACAAGTATCAGTTTGCAACAAACAAGGTCTTGTTTGCTCTAAACAAGGTTCCTTTTGCTACAAACAAGACCTAGAATGCTCATTTTCTTACCTGCTGATGACCTTCCATAGAGTTGATACCCCTAAAACAACCTCTCCTAAGGGCATTTAAGGTCGTGTTTACTCTAAAAGTAATCATGTTTACGACAAAAAGAACCCTTTCTGTCTTAAACAAGACCTTGTTTATTGCAAACTAGGTCTTGTTTGCTTTAAAAAAATCCTTGTTTACTCCATTCTTACCCTTTCTTACGACATTTTAGGCCATAAAAAGACCATTAAAATGCCAGCCACATTCCGCCCTCTGGTTACTTGAAATTAGCATATAAGAGAATATAACCCTCACCGAGTAAATTAAGCAGTTGAACGATCCGATTGTTGAGGATGCTTTAAATTCTCTGGAGCATCATCACCTATGGCAAATAGAGTTTTACCATCCCACTGCACTGAATAATGTCCGAGTCTACGTTTACTTTCTAATGTTTTACTAACGGCTTGACGTAAGCAATCCAGCATTGCTTGAGTGTCTGAGCTTAAAGGTGGGGTTATTTGTTCACTCATAGTTGAGCTTCCTTTTGCAATAGGGTAAAAAAGTCAGTGTGTACAATGGTACGGATAATGCCCGTCTGTTGAAATATCAATTCGGGCTTTTCATCGTTATTCATAAAGCAGCGCACTTGATTAACCTTAGGCGCAAACACGTTTAATAAGTTATGCAAGCTCCGTGGGAAACGCCGAATTAAATCAGCTTCTGCAATATGATGTCCACCGTGGCTAACACGCTCCGCCACCCGCAAGCGCGACATATCGGCACTGGGCAACGCCAGATAGATCAACTCCACTTGCCAGCCTGTTGCTTGCAAACGCTCTAGCAGTTTAAGGTAACTTCGTCCCGAGAGCGTGGTTTCAAAAGCAAAATCTTGTCGCGCAGCAATACAGTCTTCGAGTTCACGTAGAAATAAGCGACTGGCGGCCAGTAAGTGTTGTTCCGGTGCTAGCGGCGACAGTCCAGCAGCAATCAAGTCCGCATTAATAAAGCGCCAACAACCGGCTACCGTCGGTAAGTATTCCAATGCAAAGGTAGTTTTGCCTGCGCCGTTGGGTCCTGCGATTATCCAGCACGTTGGCATTTGTTGTTTCCTTACTCACCTAAAATCATACGTTCAACTTCGGCTTTTGCCTTCTCTAATTCGGCTTGTGCTTGTTGTTGCAATTGTTCGGCATGGTTGCGCAACATACCAACGTGTGCAGCAATTTCAGCTTGCTTTTCTAGAGGAGGAATTGGAATTTTTATAGACTTCAATGCGTAATAATCTAATGCTGGTCTTGTCCCTCCTGTTGTCTTTCTGAATGCGAATTTTTGCCCTAAATAGGAATTAAAGTATATTGATAGATATTCATTTAAAACATGATTCTGGTGTGTTCTTACAACGACAGAGTGTTGATTTATATTGCCTTCAAAGCATTTAGGCGCAACAGCGGAACTTGCTATTCTCCCAGTAATAGTAATTAATAAATCTCCTGAAAATACTTGGCTTCTTTTTAAGCTTTTTTCATGAGTTTCACGATTTATAAAAATAACATCATCTAGCTTTAAACCTTCCTCTGTAATATTTTGTACTCTTAATAAAGGAACTCCACTTTTAATATCTTCAGTATAATATTTCCCACTATCCGATTTTAGTGGCGTTGCACCACTTGAAATATAGGTTATAAAATTTGAAAAGCTACGTATTTCATATTTTCCTTCTATCATCAGTTGCTCTAATTCTTTAAATTCAATTTGATGATAAAACGGGTCAATCCGTTCACCGATTACTTTTGTTGAGAGAGTATAAAAGAACTTTTTCGGTGTGCTTGTCATAGGTAAAGTGATACCCAACTCCGCCAATAAATAATCATCAATTCCAGCTAATAGTGCTTTAGCTTGCTCTTCTTTTTGATTTTTTCTTTTCTTGGCTGCATCAATAAATTGATTTATCTCTACCATTCTATTGGTGTCAGGTATAACTATAGGATATTTCCTTAAGTTTGAAATAACTACACGACCTCTTGTTGCTCCAGAATTTAAGCGCCAAAATAAATCTTGGCCGATTTGGGTATTTATAAAATTAGCAATGTAGTTTGCAATAACTGAATCATTTACAGTTACGGCAGCCAAATCACCACGAATATTTGCTTCCTTAATTGTTTCAGGCACTATGCTGGCTGCACCCATTGTGGCACCTGTTTTAGCAATAATGACATCATTTGGAAACACGGTTGAACGACTAATCTCTTGATGTTTCTTGGGAGAAATGAAAATCAACCCCTCTAACTCAATAGTTCCATCACCATGAGTGATATCAGCTACTCTTAAAAAAGGAATTCCATTTTCCACATAATCATCTGTTTTAACTGAGCTTCCAAAAGGACCATCTACAATTTTTTTGCTAATATCTTTTAAGGTCTTAAGTGGATAGCGGGATGACGATAATCTGGTTAATAGCTTAAAATGCTTAGGTTGATAAAATTCAACGTCTAATCTTGCATCCAAACTATGTTGATTTATCAAAAATACTTTGTTTATATCGACTTGTGAGCTGAGCTTAAACTGACTCACTGTTCACCTCTTCCTCAATAAATCGCGCCAACTCTTGACTGATAATATCTAATTCATTATTATCTGTTTGCTTCCCCGTAGCGTCATAACCAATATCTTCAGCAATCGCCATAAAAATGGGATAGTCCGCTAGTTCACTTTGTTTTTTAAGCAAATAAGCTGCCTCCAAGCTTTCTTTGAGTTCATTGATCTGTTCAGTAAACTCGACGCTCTTCTCGGTTCTCCAAATTTTGTAGGCTTCTGTTTTTTTAAAGTCGCTTAGCTCACCTTCATAAATAGCACCGGTTGCCTGATCAAGAACTTTCTTCTTTGCCTTTTCGATGAGAGAAACTTCGTTTTGATAGTTGTTTTCGGCCAATAAAGCACTTTGTAAACTCAGTTTCTGAAGTTTTAAGGCTTGAGATTTAGTCTCGCTGTACTTACGCAAAAACAATACACTGCTTTTTACACCAGCACCAGTAGCGGTAAAAGCGGTTTGCGGTAAACTGACTACGGCAACAATGCGATACCAGTCTTCTATCTGATCACGCACATATTGCAGGCTACTATTAGTTAGTACGCCATCAGGTAAAACAATTGCCAAATAACCACCAGCGGTTAAAAAATGGTGACATTGCTCTATAAATAAGACTTCAGTACTTTGGGTGTCACGGTTTTTAACACCGCTGTTCTTAAGGTCTAGCCACGAAGTATCTCTTTGTCCAAAGGTATAGGTGTCCAAATAGGCTTTTTCTGTAAGTTTTACAGCGCTACCAAAAGGCGGGTTTGTAAGAATAAAATCAAATCGCCCGTATTTAAAGCCCTTATTCGTTGTTAGTTCTTGTAATTTTGTGTCTTTAAGTAAACCATCAGCACTAATCACATTGGTATGTCCATCATCATGGATGATCATGTTCATTTTGGCGGCGCGACTGATTTGCTCGTTGATCTCTATGCCATACAAACGCTTTTCGGCAAAGTCATGCCAATGTTGCCAGTGATCTTTGCTGTCGGGTTCGTAAAACTCATCGGCTTCTCTTCGCACTTTTTCAAGTGCATGTAATAAGAAGCCTCCACTACCGCAGGACGTGTCTAACACCAATGATTCATGAGTAATGGGCAATACATCGACTATGAATTTTACAATCGCACGCGGAGTGAAATACTGTCCAAAGCTGCCGCGAAAGAATGAATCCATAAACGTTTCAAATGCACGACCTTTGCTATCTAAATCCGTTTTGTTCAGATTAATGTCTTGTAGGTACCCTACAATGGTGTGGACTCTTTCTTGGGTAAGGCGAATATTATCTCGGAAAACTTCGGGGTCTTTTTTACGACCCTCCTCGTAGAGCGCGTTAATACGTGAAAATAAGGCGGCGTTAGTATTTCTTAGTGCATCACGCTGTTTTTCATCTTCATTAGAACCTTTGCCATCTTCTTGAATCACCTGAAAATCATACGCTTCGCCCTGCTTACGGGTTTTGCGTTCATCCCAAATCTTACAAAATATCAACTTGTCTAGTTCATCAAAAGCTTCGGAAGGGTTTAACTGACCACCCGCCCATAACGCATTATGAGCTTGCTTAAAGCGTCGAGTGAGTTCTTCTTCAGTTACAATCTGTAACTCGAAGAACTTTTGTTCACCTGCCTTATATTTAAGTTTATCGGCACCTTTAACAAACTTATACGGGGCTAATTTATCCACACCATAAGGGGGAATATCTGACTCAGACTTACGGATATTTTTTGACTTATCAACCTGAAAATATTCGTTTTTAATTTTTGATGTCACCCACACCCATTTGACATTATTGGGTAAGGCATAGGCATAAGAGTAAGCTTGATTAACCGCTTGGCTAAACTCGGCTTCAGAAACTTCCTGTTTTTTACATTCAACTAATATATGCGGTTCTAAGCAGTCATCGTCATTATAGATAACAATATCAGCTTCTTTTTTGCCCGCTCCCATTGTTACCGTAACAAAGTTTTGGACACGGTGTTTAGGATAACCGTATTCAAGAATTAAACGACAATACACTTCGGCTTGTACTTGTTCTTCTGGATTAGTGTATGAACGGCTTTTATTTTGCTCAACGTATTCGATGCGTTTGTCGTCATCAAAGATTTTAATAAGTCCTTTTTCAATACCCAGTTGTATGTAGTCAATGACGTGGTTATCTTTCATTTATTACCTTGTTAAGAGAATGGTATTACAAATTTCTACTGATAGCATAGAGTGTTCTAAGCTGTTTGATAATACTATTATAACTTGATAGCCTAGCTTTAGTCTGAGTTCAAAATACCCCTGTTTTCCAAGGAGTAAAATACCAGACAGCCAGTAGACTCGATGTAATGGCATGGTATCGAGAAATATTGAAGTCAGGATAATTAGGGCGATGATTTATCTTTGTCGAATCAATAGACGGCATTATCCATGAAATAACTCGTGATATAATACACAGTTACAACGGAATGGAGCATAGAAGGTGAGCGACTCAGTCAACGTTACGAAAACACACTCTTTTTTCTATCACCAATATTGATCAACTCCATGAAATAAATAGCATCGGTTTTGGGCAAAAGCAAATTATTCTTGACTGTCTCCATACCATTGATCAGATAAGAAACTCTTTAATTGTTTAGACTTCGTGCTTGCCTACATGCATACCACCAATTCATTATCTCCAAACTTTCAACTTTTTAAAAAGCTAACACTTTACACTCTATTCCAAATACTTTTATATTTATACACACTATGGACGTAATCCAACGTATTGCCGAAGAATTATCTGTTAATAGCAAACAGGTTAAAGCCGCAGTCGCCTTGCTTGATGAAGGCTCAACCGTCCCTTTTATCGCCCGCTATCGTAAAGAAGTCACCGGTGGTTTAGACGATACCCAACTGAGGCAATTAGAAGAACGTTTAAGTTATTTACGTGAACTGAATGACCGCCGCTCTACGATACTGGAGAGCATCAATTCACAAGGGAAGCTCACTCCTGAATTAGAAAAAGCCATCAATGATGCCGATACCAAAACCTTACTTGAAGATTTGTACTTACCTTACAAACCTAAACGGCGTACTAAAGCTCAAATAGCGCGTGAAGCCGGACTTGAACCACTGGCGGATGCCTTATTAGACGACCGTTCTCTTATTCCAGACCAAATAGCGACTACTTATATTGATACAAAAAAAGGTGTACCTGATACAGTGACTGCATTAGAGGGCGCCCGTCAAATCATCATGGAGCGTATTTCTGAGAATGCCGAATTACTGGCTGAACTGCGTGAACGAGTTTGGCAAAAAGGCGTGATAAATGCCACCGTAGCGCCTGATAAAGAACAAACCGCTGAGAAGTTTAAAGATTACTTTGATTATCAGGAAGCCATTAATAAAATTCCTTCACACCGTGCCTTAGCGCTTCTTAGAGGACGTAATGAAGATTTATTATCCATCACCCTCAAGCCTGCGGTAGAAGACAAAGAAGAACATCTACTCTGTGCTCAATTTGTCGCTAAACATCTTAATGTCACTGATACCACTCGACCTGCTGATGCCTGGTTAGCCGAGACCGCGCGTTTTGCCTGGAAAATAAAACTGTTTACACGCATTGAGTTAGACCTAAAATTAAGACTCCGTGAAGCCGCCGAAGCCGAAGCGATCAAAGTCTTTGCCAACAACTTAAAAGATCTATTGCTCGCAGCGCCAGCCGGTTCAAAAACCACCATGGGACTCGACCCCGGTATACGTACCGGTGTTAAAGTAGCCATCATTGATCCTACCGGAAAGTTATTGGCTACCGATACGATTTATCCACATCCACCCCGTAAACAATGGGATGAATCTATTGCGACCTTGGCTAAGTTAATCGAAAAACACCAGGTTTCTCTGGTCAGTATTGGTAATGGCACGGCCTCACGAGAAACTGATCAACTGGTTGCCGATGTCATCAAGCAACATAAAGACCTTAAATTTACGAAAATAACCGTATCTGAAGCCGGTGCTTCGGTCTATTCGGCTTCTGAATTGGCTGCTAAAGAGTTTCCTGAGTTGGATGTCTCCTTGCGTGGCGCGGTTTCTATCGCCCGTCGTTTACAAGACCCTTTAGCTGAGTTGGTTAAGATTGATCCTAAATCTATTGGTGTAGGTCAGTATCAACATGATGTAAATCAATTTCAGTTAGCAAAAAGCCTGGACATTGTTGTTGAAGATTGCGTTAACGCGGTCGGTGTCGATGTTAATACCGCCTCTGCGTCCTTGTTAAAACAAGTATCTGGGCTTTCTGCCAGTGTCAGTGAAAACATCGTTCAGTTTAGAGACCAAAACGGTCCCTTTGCCAATCGCAAACAACTTAAAAAAGTGCCCCGACTCGGTGACAAGGCTTATGAACAGGCGGCTGGCTTTCTTCGGGTTATGAATGGGGATAATCCTCTGGATGCGTCTGCTGTTCATCCTGAGGCCTATCCGGTGGTGGAAGCCATCATCAGTAATACTGGTAAATCTATTCGAGACCTCATCGGTCAAAGTGGTTTTATACGCACACTTAACCCAGCCAACTTTACCAATGAACACTTTGGCTTACCGACTGTCACCGACATTTTACAAGAATTGGAAAAACCAGGTCGTGACCCTAGGCCGGAGTTTAAAAGCGTCGAGTTTAAAGCCGGTATTGAGAAAATATCAGACCTTAAACCGGGGATGCGACTTGATGGCGTCGTCACCAATGTGGCCAACTTTGGCGCTTTTGTGGATATTGGCGTACATCAGGATGGCTTGATTCATATCTCACATTTGTCTGATACCTTCATCAAAGATCCCAGAGATGCAGTAAAAACGGGTGATATGGTTAAAGTCAAAGTACTGGAAGTCGATGTAGATCGTAAACGTATTTCGTTATCGATGAAATCATCAACCGATGGTGAAATTATTGAAGCTCGACCTGAACGTGTCAGTCAAAAACCCGCGCCTAAGCCTAAACAACCGGAACCCACTCAAAACTCAATGGCTAATGCCTTTGCAAAAGCACTGAAAAAATAAGAATGCTTCAAGATTAGTAAAAATGGCTTCATCAATGTAACGCTCATGAGGGCACTGTATCACCCCGGTTAATTAAAGTTTTTCATATATCACAAAAACATGTAATGAGTGCAAATTGACAAATTTTCACAGTAATTAACGGGATGAAACCTAAGCTGAAGTGACTTTACATTGGTACTTACAATCAAAATAGTTGAATTTTATTACAAAAAAAACTAAAGTGACCGAGTATACCGGTTGATTAATCCAGAGAGATTAAACCACTTATTAACAGAGGAATTAATATGAAAATAATAAAAATGTTCAAGCCTGCACTGTTGCTAACCCTTATTTTTTACCAAGGAACAGCAACCGCTTACAGCCCAGAAGAGCAAGAAAAACTTTGTAAAAAACCCCGCTTCACCGACTTCAACTTAAGCGAATATATTGCCCCGAGCAATATTGAAACACCTCCTGAATCTGAATTTATTATAAAAGTTTCTGATTGGGCTGATCCATCCACAATCAAACTAACTGTAAAAAAGCAGCCCTTGGAGTTTACAGTACAAAGCACGAGCACCTTTCATAAAATAACAGCCAAATTACCGGCATCCTTAAATGGCAATTTTGCTAGAATTGATGTGAGCGCTAAGGCGGTATCAGGCTGTAGTGACAAAACGGGGTGGCTAATTAAAGTCGCTAACCCCTAAAACACTTAAAATCTATATGAATCTAGTGTTTTCTTAAACGCTAGGTTCATATAGATTCAGCTTTAGTAAAAATCCAGACCACTATAGAGAGCTGGATTATCTGGAAAAGCAATTACAACAAACCTGGGTAGGCGAGTCAGATAGGGTAAGAGTAAACTTAAGTATAATTTTACCCCGACAAACTCAAAACTTTTTAATTTTATGACTATAAACCAACATTGGCTAACTCACGCAACCCGAGTTATATCCCCTAATTATGATGAGCGACCCGACCCTTTAGATATTTCATTAATTGTGATTCACTGCATTAGCCTACCTCAAAGCCAGTTTGGCACACCTTACATCGATCAGTTATTTTGCAATACACTTAATCCTGATGACGACCCTTATTTTAAAAAGATCTATCAACTCACCGTATCCGCCCATCTGCTCATTAAAAGGGACGGTAACTGCATACAATATGTTCCATTTGATAAACGTGCCTGGCACGCAGGCAAATCAACTTACCAAGGCAGAGAGCGCTGCAATGATTTTTCTGTTGGGATAGAACTGGAAGGAACAGAGACAATCGCTTATACAGACGCACAATACGATCAACTTAAAAAAGTAATTGATAGCTTACTGACACACTACCCCAAGCTATCAAAACAGCACATCACTGGACACAGTGACATTGCACCCGATAGAAAAACAGACCCTGGCTCATCATTTGACTGGCATAGAATCAAATAACGCTAACCAAGGTCAATTTTCTCAGAAGCGGTTAGCGATAAACTGGAGTGCAATCGCTTCAGCTATTGCCTGTAAAAACAGCTAAAGCTGTTTTACTCCGGTTGACTGGGCTTGCCAACCAAACCAAAAGACTCCAGAAGCATTAAAATAACCCCTAAAGTAATCGCAGAGTCTGCGATATTAAAGGCTGGCCAATGCCACGTATTGTAATAAACATCAAGAAAATCGATCACATAACCATAGGATAAGCGATCAATTAAATTACCTACCGCACCGCCCAAGACTAAAGATAAAGCAACGGCCAACAAAGTCTCATGCTGTTTCAAGCGTGTTAACCAAACAGCTATCACCAGGCTAATGACAATAGCCAGCCCCGCAAAGAACCAACGCTGCCATCCACCTGCATCACTTAAAAAACTAAACGCTGCACCCGTATTACGGACATAAGTTAATCTAAAGAAAGGCATAATCTGAATAGACTCATAAAGCTGCATCGTACCATCTACCGCTAACTTACTGACCTGATCCAGGATCACTGCCAACAATGACAAACCCAGCCATTTCAACATACTAAGATTACGCATAATGTCTCTGCTCACCACTACCTGAAACGTTTTCTACACAACGTGCACAAAGCTCTTCGTGATCTTCGTGTTGGCCTACGTCAGCACGTTGATGCCAGCAACGCACACACTTTTTATGCTCAGAAATGGTAACGACCAATTTAAGGCCCTCCACTTCAGTTTGAATAGCCTCAACCGGCGCCAGTTGTTCTGCAAATACGGCAGCCTGAGAAGTAATAAAAATAAAACGTAGCTCATCAGACAATTGATTTAAGACGTCAAAAAACTCGACATTACAATAAAGCTCAAGCTCCGCATTGAGTGAAGAGCCAATATCGCCTTTACTGCGACTTTTTTCTAGTTCTTTACTGATCGCGGTTCTTACTGACATTATTTTTTGCCAGAACTCGCGATTCATAACGGCATCTTCATCAAATTTAACTAAGCCTTCATACCACGTTTCCAAGAAAACAGATTCACTACGCTCACCTGGAATATATTGCCAAATCTCATCTGCGGTATAACTAATAATAGGCGCCAACCATCGGGTTAACGCTTCAACAACATGATACATTGCCGTTTGTGCAGATCGTCGTGCCAAGCCATCTGCTTTTGCGGTATATTGTCGATCCTTGATAATATCCAGATAAAAACCACCGAGATCAATCACACAAAAGTGATGCACTTTTTGGTAGATGTGCTGAAACTGATACGTTTCATAAGCTGTTTTTACTTCTTCCTGTAGCGCATAAGCCCTATCAAGAATCCAGCGATCTAACGCCAATAAATCCTGAGTTTCAACTAAATCTACCGCAGGGTTAAAATCATTAATGCTGGATAATAAGAAACGCGCCGTATTTCTTAAACGTCTGTAGCCATCGGAAGTTCGCTCTAAAATCTCATCCGAGACGCGCATTTCACTCCGATAATCCGTTGAAGCAATCCATAATCGTAAAACATCAGCGCCCAGGTTTTTCATAACTGATTGAGGCGGAATTACGTTACCCTTAGACTTGGACATCTTTTCGCCATTTTTATCCACAGTAAAACCATGGGTTAGCACCGCCTTATAAGGTGCAACATCATTCATGGCGGTAGACGCTAGCAATGATGATTGAAACCAACCTCTGTGCTGATCAGATCCTTCTAAATATAAATCAGCAGGAGACCTTAGTTGCTCGCGCTGTTCCAATACACAGGCATGAGTTACACCGGAGTCAAACCACACATCCAGCGTATCAGTCATTTTTTCATAATCAGCGGCTTCAGCTCCTAAGAGCTCTTCTTTTTCTAGCTCAAACCACGCCTCTATGCCTTTTTCTTCGATGCGCTTAGCCACTTCTTCAATCAATTCAGGCGTGCGTGGATGCAACTCACGGGTTTCTTTATGGATAAAGAAGGTAATAGGCACCCCCCACGTACGTTGACGTGAAATACACCAATCAGGACGTCCTTCCAACATGCTTTCTATACGTGCTTGTCCCCAATCAGGAATCCACTCGACCTGCTTAACCGCGTCCAGAGCCTGTTCCCGCAGTTTGTTTTTATTCATAGAGATAAACCACTGCGCGGTCGCTCTAAAAATAATCGGGGTTTTATGACGCCAGCAATGCGGATAGCTATGCAAAATGGCTTCGTGGTGAACGAGTTTTTTCTTAGACTCTAGAACAGCTAAAACATGTGCATTAGCGGTAAACACATGCTCTCCCGCAAAGAGTTCCGTATTGGCTAAAAACACCCCATCAGCACCCACTGGATTATCAACCGGTAAGCCGTATTTTTGACCCACCACGTAATCGTCTTGACCATGACCGGGTGCCGTATGCACAGCACCCGTTCCTGCATCCGTAGTAACATGGTCTCCTAAAATAATGGGCACTTGGCGATCATAAAACGGATGTTGTAATAACTGATGCTCCCATGCATCACCTTTACAATAGCCAATCACATGATAATGCTCAATGTCATACCGTAACATAGCATCTTTTAGTAATGCCTCAGCAACAACCAAACGCTCTGATTCACATTGAACAACCACATATTCCAACTCAGGGTTTAATGCAACCCCTTGATTGGCAGGTAACGTCCAGGGTGTAGTTGTCCAAATCACTACGGATAAAGGCCCACGACCTTCATAATCAGGGGCATGATGACACAATGCCATAAAGGCGGCTTCATCAACGACTTGAAAACGCACATCGATGGCAGGCGAGTGCTTATCTTCGTACTCAACTTCTGCTTCAGCCAAGGCAGAACCGCAATCTGTACACCAATGCACAGGTTTAGCCCCTGCGGTAATATGTCCTTTTTGATTGATTTTTCCTAAAGAACGAACAATATTCGCTTCAAAAGCAAAATCCATCGTTAAATAGGGGTTATGCCAATCACCTAAAATGCCTAAGCGGATAAAGGCTTCTTTTTGGATATCAACTTGTTTACCGGCATACTCGCGACAGGCTTTTCTAAAAACAGCCGGTGATACTTTAACACCCGCCTTACCGATTTTCTTTTCTACCATTAACTCAATGGGCAACCCATGACAATCCCAACCAGGCACATAAGGCGCATCGAAACCACTCAAGGTTTTTGATTTAACAATAAAGTCTTTTAAAACTTTATTTACCGCGTGACCGATATGAATCTCACCATTGGCATACGGAGGACCATCGTGCAAAATAAATTGAGGACGCCCCGCAAAGGTTTCCCTGATCTTTTGATACAGATTTGCCTCATTCCATTTCTTTAAGCGTTCCGGCTCACGTTGCGCTAAATTTCCTTTCATAGGAAACTCGGTATTAGGTAAGTTAAGTGTTTTTTTATAATCCATCGTCATAATCTTTTAATCTCAGCAAAAATCTTTTTAGTCTTGGCCACATCTTTTACGATCTGGGCTTTTAGTTCTTCCAGAGATTGAAAACGAATTTCATCTCTGATTTTTTGATAGAAATGTACTTCCACATAACGCCCATAAATTTCCTTATTAAAATCGAATAAATGGGTTTCAAGAATCACCTTGGAACTACCGTCAACCGTAGGTCTTGTCCCCACATTGGCAACGCCTTGAAACTCGATTCCATCAACTCCTGTCATTGTTACGGCAAATACACCATTAATGGGTGTATTTTTTCTAAACATCTGTATATTGGCCGTTGGGTAACCAATTGTCCTACCCCGCTTATCTCCATGCGCTACCCGACCACAAATTGAATAACAACGACCCAATAGTTTTTGAGCTTGCCTTAAGTCACCCGCATTCAAAGCATCCCTAATCAGCGTACTACTCACACGTAATCCTGCGGCTTTGTGTGACCCTGTATCTTCAACACTAAAGCCATAAACCTTACCCATTTCCTTGAGCATAGCAAAATTGCCTCTCCTGGCTTTTCCAAAATGGAAATCATCACCCACCACCAAATGTTTAACATTTAATTTGTTAATCAATACATTATTAACAAACTGCTCAG
>QVQE01000138.1 GCA_003584865.1 Methylococcales bacterium | reverse complement strand
GTTTCAATGCGTTCAATAATTTGAGTATTAATGGTTTGACCGGTTCTAACGGTCGATTGCTTACCGATTATCTTTGCCCGAACCTGTATGGTTTGATTCTCTGGATTAACACTTTGCCCTACTAGCTTTATTTCTGCACTAATCGGAGTATTATCAATCAAGACTTGATCACCCACGGTAATTCTACCCAAGCGTTCGTGAGGCACATCGATTTCCAACCAAAGCTCATCCAGATTAGCCACTCTGTAGAGGGGTGCCAAGATATCAACACGCGAACCCACGACACCTAAGCGCTCTATAACAACGCCCGAGATCGGGGCATGTAAACTTAATTGACTGGTTAACTGACGCGTTTTACTCAAATTGGCAATTTCACTGGCGGTCATCCCAGAAATTTCAAGCAGTTGTTTTAACTCATTCGTTTCATAAACAAAGGCATTATATTGGCTACTCGTTTCTTGCCAACGCCGCTCTGCAATCACACCCTCATCCCATAGTTTCTTATCCCGCTGATAAGCAAACGAATTTAATTGCAAATCGTTTAAAGCCTTGAGATAAAGGCGTTGCATTGACAATAAACTGGGGCTATTGAGCCGTGCTAAGACTTGCCCTTTTTTAACATGATCACCCACCGCCGCATTCAGCTTTATTATTAGACCGGCTTGAGAGGCGCTAACAAGATATTCGTAAGCCGTAGGAATTACGACCTTGGCAGGCGCATTTAACACAGGAAGCTGTTTAGCCACTTCAAACTTACCCAGCATTATCCCCAAACTATTTAAATGCTCCTCTGAGAGCTGAATGCTATTTTCGGTATTAGCACTGCTTGAACCCAAGAAAAAAGGAAGCCCAATAACCATCAATAACAGTAAAATTTTATAAGACTTCATGGCATAACTCCTACTGCTTGATTATAAAGGGCTTCATCTCTTTGTAGCATCACTGCACGCTCTTTCGCATTGAGAATGGCTTGCTGTGTTCTGGATTGAATTCTTAACAACTCCATCAAGCCAATTTCACCCACCGAAAAAGCTAACTGAGTCATTTTTAGTAACTCTTCAGAAACCTTTTTCTGTTCATTGGCATTATCCAGTTCAACTCTATTGACTTCCAAATTATGCTCCGCTTCATGATGGGCTTGTTCTAAATCACGATGCAATTGTTCCCGCTCGGAAATTAATTTGTTTAACTCAACATTAATGGCTGCAATATGCGGTTGCGTATGCGCACTCCCACCAAACGGAATGCTGACTCCAACATTAAAAAACTCCGCTTTATTACTGCGATAATCGGTACCCTCATCACTCAATATGCCGGCAATAACATTGGTTTGACCTGAGCCAATCGCTTGAACAGCCTTAATCTCGGCTTGTTTACGATCAATCTGACTATTAATGGCAATCAACGTTGGGTGGTTTTGTCCAACCTCTTTTAACGGCACTAGCTTTTCTTCAAAGCTACTGGGCATTTTTGTCGTTTGAGTGATCGAACTATAACGCTTACGAGCATGCATTAATTCAGCTTCAGCCAGCGTAAACGCAGAACGTTTTTGCAAAAGCTCAGTCTGCGCTAACAACTCATCAGTCCGCGGTAAATCGCCAGACTCGACCCGACGTTTGATATTCGCTAATAATTTCCCATACACATCCAGCTCTATTTGGGTCTGCTCATAGCGAATCTTTGCCAGAGACATACCCCACAAAGCACCTCTAACTAAACCAGCAACACGTAATTTGACATTAACCGCTTGTAATTCAGCACTCGTTTCAGCATGATTAGCAAGCTCATGTTGAGCATCACGTTGCCCTAAATTCCATAAGGGAACTTGTATATTAGCTGTACCATAATTGAGTCTAAAGGTAGAAATAGTCTGATACCCAAAGATAGCCTGTGAGGCACCCGCAGTCCAACTATCACTACGCACAGCAAGGGCATTTGCTTCTTCCTCTAAAGCACTAAGCCAAGAAGCATCTGGATATTTTTCCATTGTTAAATCAATTAGTTTTGGCAAAGTCAATGCTTTATCGATAACAACAGAATCGACATGATAAACCACAGGTTTCGAATGATCTTCCAGTAAGGCCTTATCATCACAGTAAGCGACTTGGGATATTAACTGCACAATAGTCAGTAAAAAAATAATGCCCTTAAAAACAGGATAGGCTAGACGTTTTCTGATGACGCTCAAGAAAAACATAAAATAAGCTCAATGCGAGTTTAATCGCGGTATCAATTATTGATTCTCATGAATCAGGAATGTTTTGAAAACAAAAGAACCTAAGAAATAGGAGGTGCACGCGGGGAATGGGGTGAAATTAATACTACATTGTTAACCCTCCGTGGTTGCGGAGAAAAATTAACATCATACCTAAAAATACAACAATGAAATGTAATACCTTGTTGGTGTAGATAATAATTGTTATCTGGATTGTCCAATACAGAGATGAAATTTCGATTAAAACCCAAGTCAACAGCGACAACCATTCCTTCTAAATCGATATGACTAGTCAACCCCTTAATTTGAGTATTAAGGCTACTATGTTCATTGCTGTAAAACTCAAGACCAGGAACATGTAAACCCTGATTTAAGACAGGCTCACTAGCATACCCACGCATCAACGGAGCAATAAATTGCAACATTGTAAGAACAATAACTAAAAGGGCGTTACACAAACGGGGTAAGTTTTGCAACATGACCGACTATTTTATGATGATTTCAATACGTATTATTAAGACGAGCTTTTAGCTGTTCTTAGCTCTTTTAATACGATTTTTACATTAGCTAATTCTTGCACGAGTTCTTCAGTGGCATGGTTGTTTATAACATCTGAATTGTGTGTTAATTCAGATTGAATCACGACATCTAGTCCTTGCTCCCTCAAATGTCTACCAACCAAGGCTAATAAATGGCTTTTTCCAACCCCCGAAGCTCCTTCAAACAATACACTTATCATAAATATCCCCATTTAATACTATTATGTAAGGCTTATTATAACCTGTATATTTTATTTCTTGGCAAATACATCGTTTAAAGATTTTTTACCTGATCGTCACCCAACCATTCTCGCCAGAAGATGGCGAGAAAAACAGCCAAAATCAGGGGGCCTAGAAACAATCCGATCATTCCAAATGCGAGCAAACCGCCTAACACTCCGAAGAGAACAATCAGTAGAGGAATGTCCCTGACATTGCTGATCAATAAGGGGTGCAATACATTATCAGCCGGATGAACTATAAAAGCTCCCCAAGCTAACAACTCAAAGCCTGTACCAATGAGAGGGATCAAAGAAGTTAGGCCGTTAATGCTCCCAACAAAACAGGGGTTCCAACGCCCATAATTTTGTACCCAATCCCATAATAACATCAAGCAATATCAAAGAAAAGATTTGACGATTGGGCATGGTTGGAAGGACTCCATAATGAGTAACGAACATGATTTTATGACGACAAGAACAGTAAACGGCTAATGCCAATCAGGATACATTTGCATCCAGTAAGTGTAGCCAAAAAGCGCTTTCAATGATATAACCCTTCAAATTAAAGAGCATATTTTTTTGTTGCTGCAATACTAAACATAACTCTTATCTCAAAACTTATGAATAAAACACAGCAAACATCGACTTCGGGTTCAAAATCTCACAATATTATCGCCATACTCAGTCTGCTCGGCATTACCATTTTTCTGGCGCTCCATCATGCGCTGCATTTGAGACATGAAGCCTATAGGCTAAACATTAGCGCTGCTTTAAGCTCAGCTTTTACCGCACTATATCAAGGGCAATTTGAGTTAAATATTCAACCGCTGGAATTGCCATTGTATGCCGTTTTGATCTTGGGCGGCATTCCGTTGGTCTATCAGCTCTGTGTTAAATTATTTCATGGCGATTTTGGTGCCGATTTACTGGCAGGCATGTCCATAGTCACAGCGGTGTTGCTCAATGAAAATCTGGCTGGCTGCTTAGTGATATTAATGCTCTCTGGGGGCGCTGCATTAGAACATTATGCTATACGCAAAGCCTCTTCAGTCTTAGAAGCTTTAGCCAATCGTATGCCGTCAATTGCACACCGAAAATCTGCGGACACGATACATGACATTACCACTGAACAGGTTAATATCGGTGATACCTTACTGATATTGCCGCATGAACTTTGCCCCGTTGACGGGACAGTGCTTGAAGGTGCAGGGACAATGGACGAATCTTATTTGACCGGAGAGCCTTATAGGATGTCGAAAACCACCGGTTCGCAAGTGATGTCAGGCGCGATAAATGGCGATTCAGCGTTAACGATTCGCGCAGACAAGTTATCTATTGATTCGAGGTACGCTAAAATTATGGAAGTGATGCGCTCTTCCGAACAGTATCGGCCTAACATTAGACGGATGGGTGATCAACTCGGCGCACTATACACACCCTTAGCCGTGGTGATTGCAATCGCTGCCTGGTTGATAAGTGGTGATGTGATCAGGTTTCTGGCGGTTTTGGTAATTGCGACTCCCTGCCCTTTGCTTATAGGTATCCCCGTCACCATTATCAGTTCAATTTCGCTGGCAGCTCGACGAGAAATTATCATCAAAAATCCAGCTATTCTTGAAACCATAGGAACTTGCCGCACCGCCATTTTTGATAAAACCGGTACCTTAACTTACGGGCGACCCATGTTAACTGCGTTAATTCCTGATAATAACTATACAGAGCAAGAGGTGTTAGCGTTAATCGCCAGTTTAGAACGCTACTCGAAACATCCATTGTCCAATGCCATCGTTAAAGCCGCAGAACAATCGGACATCACCTTGTTAACGGTGAAAAATATTACTGAGCTGCCGGGCCAGGGACTTAAAGGTGATGTCGCCGGTAAACAAGTAGAGATTACCAGCCGCAAAAAATTTATTGATCAGCAGAGCCATAAAATCGATCTTTTGCCTCCTGTTACAGATGGACTAGAATGTATTGTGCTGATAAATGACGAATACGCCGCCACGCTTCAGTTTAGGGATGAAGTACGTACCGATAGCTCATCGTTTATCCATCACTTACGACCCAAACATCTGTTTGACAAAGTGATGCTGGTATCGGGCGACAGAGAATCGGAAGTTCGCTATTTGGCTGAGCAAGTCGGCATTAAGCATGTATTTTATAGCCAACGCCCTGAACAAAAACTGGAAATTGTCCGTAATGAAACTCTGACAGCAAAAACTATATTTCTGGGTGATGGCATTAACGACGCACCGTCTTTAACGGCTGCGACGATTGGCATTGCTTTTGGACAAAACAGCGATATTACAGGAGAAGCAGCAGATGCCGTCATCATGGATAGCTCATTGTTAAAAGTAGATGAGTTGTTTCATATTGGCGAAAGGATGCGGAAGATCGCATTGCAAAGCGCGGTAGGCGGTATGATTTTAAGCGTGGTGGGTATGGCATTTGCCGGTTTAGGTTACTTGACTCCAGTGGCTGGTGCGATTACGCAAGAAATTATCGATGTCTTTGCGGTTTTAAATGCCTTGAGAGCCGCTATACCACCCAAGTCACTTTCGGATTATTCTTTAAAAGCCCTGTTATGACGTTAAACTGTCCCACTTTAGGCACAGCAATTCTCATGGCTTACCCACTTAAGCAGGGGCAGTTATTAAAAACAGAGGTTCGCGAATAATACGATCTCTTGCCTTTCCAGGAAGAGGAAATTTGGCTTTGTGTAATGGTTGATGCCAATTACACGACAAGACACTCCAACGTATTGCTGAAACAAGGGCGATAACTCCTCCAATTGAGGAGACTTGTACGGCTCCTATGCAGAGACTCACATAGGTATGCGTTTCATCTTAAAAAAGACGAAAGGAGTTTCCTTTCGTCTTACACATCTATTTTAAAGAAATTGTTTCTGTTCGCCCAACCACTTCAATCAAAAGCTTATCTTCTTTAAGAAGCCAACCAATTCCCCTCTGAACATCACTTTTATTAAGTCCAGTTTCATTTGTAATTTTAGTCACACTGGCAGATCCGTTTTTATCCAGATATTGCCAGACGCTCCCAGCAGCTTCACCGATTGTGTTAAGCATTTTAAGTCACCAGTATAAAGATCATTTGAAAAATATCGCCCAAGTTAAAGATGGGGATTTATAAATATTACAATTCAAATTTTATTATGAAAAGCCAATCTTTACTAGTTCCACCGGTAAGTAGCGATATGAAATTAAGTATTTTTTATTTGTGATCAGGAAGCACAATATTAAGCTCCAGCGTCTCCTGATCATCATCCTGCTCAAAACTAACAGAAATAGCATCCTGACCGACATTCACATACTTCTGTATAACAGCCAGCAATTCTTTTTGCAATTGCGGAAGATAAGACGGCTGATTCTTTGAGGATCTTTCATGAGCGACCAATATTTGTAGCCTTTCTTTTGCAACGGACGCCGTACCTACTTTAGATATTCTAAAATAATCCAATAAACTCATGACTAACCTCCGAAAAGCTTCCTAAAAAACCCTTTTTTATCCTCAATAAATCGATGAGGCCTATCTTCACCTAAATAACGTGCAACAATATCTGCATAAGCCTGACCCGCATCACTCTTCTCATCGAGAATAACAGGCGTACCTGAATTTGAAGCATTTAATACAGACTTTGACTCCGGAATAACGCCCAACAAATGCAAAGATAAAATATCCTGTACATCATCAACACTCAGCATTTCCCCCAATTTAACCCTATCTGGAGAATAGCGGGTTAATAGCAAGAACTCATTAATAGGCTCTTCATTCTGCTCTGCCCTACGCGATTTACTTGCCAAGAGACCTAACATACGATCTGAATCCCGTACAGAAGAGACTTCCGGATTCGTAACAACAAAAGCATCATCAGCAAAATACATCGCTAAATGAGCCCCTTTTTCAATACCAGCAGGCGAATCACAAACAATATACTTAAAATCTTTTTTCAACTCATCAAGCACACGGCCAACCCCTTCTTGGCTTAGGGCGTCTTTATCACGTGTTTGCGAAGCCGGCAAAATATAAAGTAAATTACAGTTTTTATCACGAATTAATGCTTGATTGAGAGTCGCCTCTTCATTAATAACGTTAACAAAATCATAAACGACCCGACGCTCACAGCCCATAATTAAATCCAAATTACGAAGACCCACATCAAAATCGATAACCGCTGTTTTATGACCCCTTTTTGCAAGCCCCATGGCAATTGCAGCACTAGTGGTTGTTTTACCAACACCGCCCTTACCAGATGTTACGACTATGATTCTTGCCACAAAATTTTCCTCTACGTTAATGGTGTAACTCTATATCTTTGATAATTAATGCTTGGTCTTGCAAATAAATTTGAACAGCCTTACCTTTAACAGAGTCTCCTAAATCTTCACTAATTTTATAATTGCCTGCAATAGAAATCAGCTCTGCCTGAAGATCAAAACAAAAAATGCGTGCTTCAACATCCCCCTGAACACCAGCTAATGCTCGACCTCTTAGGCTATTATAAACATGAATATTTCCTTCAGCTATAATCTCCGCACCCGCGCTAACCTGAGTTAAAACAACGAGATCACCTTTAGCATAAATTCGTTGGCCTGAGCGAATAGGGTATGTAATTAATGTGGTTGCTGCTACCGCAATATTTGAACTTGCATGCGTATTAACTTCTGGCTCTTGACTTGCAGTATCCTGTTTTTTTTCATCTAAAGGTGGTGCATCTCGACTTGATATAGAGTGAGTAGGAAGCTGTAGTTCCAATGCCTGTTTATTCTGCTGTGCATTTCCACCTCGAATGCCGATAGGAAACAGACCCACCTTACGAATAATTCCGACAAGCTCGAACAAATCAATTAAACAGCCTTGATTATTTGCTTCCTGCAAATCTAAAATCAAAGGTGAATGCTTAAAAAATTCAGGCGCCTTCCTAACTTTTTCCTGAAGCTTCTGCTCAATAACGTCCATATCATCAGTAGTAAGCACTAATACGGGAACAGAAAATGAGGCACTCTTAAATTCTAAAGCAAAGGGCGTATTTGAAGCATCCGTCAACATGGTATCAATCTATTTAATCGTTAATGTTTGAATTCTAGCATTGATCATAAAAAAAATCATTTCCAAATGCTACTAAATAAAAAAGGGCCGCATTCTTTCGAATGAGACCCTTTAAGATCATAATAGGTAAATTAAATACCTGCCATGAAAAATTGCAACATTTAACGTTTTGAGTATTGAGGACGCTTTCTAGCTTTATGTAAGCCAATCTTTTTACGCTCAACAATACGCGAATCACGGGTGACAAAACCTGCTTTTCTCAATGCTGGACGTAACTCCTCATCATAAGCCATCAATGCACGTGTTAATCCGTGACGGATAGCACCGGCCTGACCCGATGGGCCACCGCCTTTAACAATAACATTAATGTCAAACTTAGTGACCATATCAACACACTCAAGCGGTTGACGAGAAACCATCTGATCCGTCTTACGACCAAAATAGTCTTCGATCGTTTTCTTATTAATCGTAATTTTTCCAGTACCTGAAGTTGCATAAACACGTGCTACTGCACTTTTACGACGACCGGTTCCGTAATACTGAGCTGCTGCCATAGTCTACTCGCTTATAATTCTAAAACTTTTGGCTGTTGAGCCTGATGATCGTGTTCAGGTCCTGCATAAACTTTCAATTTCTTGAACATTGCGCGACCTAATGGATTGTTTGGTAACATACCTTTAACGGCTGTATTAAGAATACGATCAGGAAAGGTTTTTCTTAATTTACCCAAACTAACTGTTTTCAAGTTGCCAATATAACCGGTGTGATGTTGATATAACTTGTTTTTTTCTTTATTTCCGGTAACGCCGATCTTTTCTGCGTTCACGACAATAATGTAGTCACCGGTATCAACATGCGGTGTATATTCTGGTTTATGTTTTCCGCGAAGACGGAGTGCAATCTCAGAAGCAAGGCGACCCAGCGTCTTCCCATCTGCATCAACTACATACCAATCGCGCTTAACTTCTGCTGCTTTTGCACTAAATGTTTTCATCGTTACTTAGTCTTTCTCTAAAAGGCTCAATAAAAGAGCGAGAATTTTACTAAACATTGCCATACTTTTCAATGTTTATTTATAATTCAGGTATAAAGCGCGTCCAGATAAAATCACCACATTATCTTAACGCACTGACTCGTATACCCACCAAACCCGTAAGTTTACAGTAACGTTTGGTATTTAATCAAGATATAAATTATTAACGATTTAAATTTACAACTTAATATTCAAGGAGTGTAACTTACGATAAAGATGCGTTCTCTCCATACCCACAGCCGCAGACAGTTTTGCAACACTGCCCCCCGTACGCTCAAAATGATACTCTAAATAGGCTTTCTCAAAATGATCCCTTGCATCTTTTAAAGGTAAATTAAAAAACTCAGGGACTGATGTAGGCGCCATCACATCACTGACCACTGAACCTAGCGCCACTTTCACTTCGTCTAACTCTATCTCTTCTCCAACGCCTAAAATCATGAGGCGCTGTACCAAATTCTTTAACTCCCTGACATTGCCACGCCAACTGTAATTACGTAGAAAGTTTTGCGCTGCCATAGAAAACTTGCGAAAAGCTAATTTATCCTGACTCACAAAATAATCGACATAAAATCCTAACAGCCCCGGCACATCCTCACTATGCTCTCTCAGTGGCGGGATGTTAAGCGCAACCTCATTCAGTAAATAATATAAATCCTGTCTAAAGCGACCCGATTTAATTTCGTCTTCCATCGCAATCCGTGTTGAGGCAGTCACTCTAACATCGACACGTACTGTCTCTCCCCCTCCTACGCGCAAAAAAGAACTAGATTCCAAGGCACTCAGTAACCTTAGCTGAGTCTCACTATCCATTCCGCCTATTTCACTTAAAAACAGCGTTCCTTTATTCGCTCTTTCTAACAAACCAGGAAAGACCTTACCTTGAGTCTCTTTTCCAAAAAACTCCACGGCTGAATTTTCAGGCGATATACTGCCAACGGCCACATCAACAAAGGGGCCATTCCGGCAAGCACTATTATTGTGCAGATATCGCGCATAAAGCTCTTTACCGACCCCAGCTTCGCCATAAAACAAAACCCGGGTACCGTGCTGTCCCAAGCGCTTTAACTGATCTTTAACTCTAGCGACCGCCGCACTCTTACCCACCGGCTCCAAATCAACCACTAACTGCTTTCTAAGTCCGGCATTTTCAACCAGAAGACTACCTGCTTCCAGTGCTCTCTCAACAATTAATAATAACTTTGCCAAGGACAAAGGCTTTTCAAGAAAATCGTAGGCTCCTAACCGGGTAGCCTCTACAGCCGCTTCAACCGAACCGTGCCCCGACATCATCACTACCGGACAAAGCAATAAATCTTCAGCCACCCACTCTTTCAAAAGAGTAATACCATCCATGTCAGGCATCCAGATATCCAGCAAAATCAAATCGGGCTGCTGTGTTTTCTTTAACTGTCGAGCTGTGCTGGCATTTTCTGCCATAGCTACCTGATAACCTTCATCTTCTAAAATTTCACACACTAATCGGCGGATATCCGGTTCATCATCGACAACGAGTATACGAGGTGTAATTGCATTCATTATTTTTCTACAACTGTTCAACGTTACATGCAGGGAACTGAATTATAAACCCAGCACCCACCTTACGAGCAGTGTCAATCCAAATTGCACCACCATGTTCTTCAATTATTTTTTTCACAATTGCCAATCCCAAGCCTGTACCCTTAACTTTAGTGGTCACATAAGGCTCAAAAATTCTCTCAATCTGATCCTCTTTAATTCCAGGACCATCATCATAAAGGCCTATTTCGATAAAATCAGTATTATTCTTTTGCACTCTATGCAGACTGATATCAATCAACCCATTATTCCCTATTGCTTCTAAGGCATTTTTTATTAAATTATGTAACACCTGTCTGATACTCACGGGATCGCCATGAATTAACTGCGCACCAATGCCATAGTCTACATTAAATCTTACCCCTGATTTTAACGCATAAAGCGCTAACACTTCCTGAATTAATAAGGCTAAATCAATGACCACAGCCTGTTTTTTTGACGGCTTAGCGTATTCGGAAAAGTCGTCAACCATTTCTTTCATGGCCTCAACCTGTTGCACAATCGTACGGGTTGATTTTTGCAAAATAACCGCATCAGCCAACTCCAATTTATCAGCCAACTTATGTTGTAAGCGTTCAGCGGATAACTGAATAGGTGTCAAAGGATTTTTGATTTCATGCGCCAACCGTCTGGCGACCTCACCCCACGCCGCATTTTTTTGTGCCTGTATCAAATCAGTCACATCATCGAAAACGACAACCGCACCGACTCTGAGACCTTCCTGAGAGAATAATGGGGTTCCCCGACAAAGCAACTCCTGACGACCATTGGGTCCTAAAAAGGCAATCCGCTGCTGCCAAATATCATCAGCCTGCTCTAAAAGACGCTGAATGGATTTCAATGGCTCTGTAAGCTCAGCATAGCTCTGTATCAGCTCTAATAAAGTGCGCCCGATAAACTGGTTCACATGCACATGAAAGATACGATAAGCCGCTTGATTAGCGGTACGGATTTTATATAACGCATCAAAACTGATCACACCCGCCGTTAAATTTGCCAGAATGGTTTCCAGGTAAGCCCGCTGATTTTCTACTTCAACACCCGCTTGCCGGGTTTCATCGCGAGCTTGTGCAATCCGGTGCGTCATATCGTTAAAAGACTCCACCAAAAAACCCAGATCATCCTGGGCAAGAACCGGCAAATCCTGATCATAATAACCTAAGGCAACCGCTTTCGTGCCTTTAACCAATTCTTTAACTGGCGCAGTGATATTACGGATACTAATAAAGGCCACCCAGATAGCGGCTAATAAACTCATCAATAACACCAGCGATAGCGCCAATGAGAAACTTAATTTCAATGAATTTCTTAAATAGTTCATCTCCTGATATCGCACAAACGCAAACTCTACTGAATCAGCCAAATCCGCAATCCTGACGGGTACAGGATATAACGCCTGTAAATACTTTGTCTCCGCCGTCTTAACGGTTACGATAACACGCACCATCAACTCTTCCTCATGAATCGGCGTTAAAGCGACATATTCTCCATTCTGGCGCAGTTGTAACCAAATATGCTCATCCGGTAAACTCGGTAAAATATCCCCCGGATTAATACTACTTGAGGCGATAATACGCCCTTGATGAGAAAAGAGTGTCATTTCAGAAGCCCCCGACAGCTCACGTAAATTCTCTATGTCTGCCGGCATCATACTTTCTGAAGACTCTTCCAGCTTTCCGGTTAACTGCTGAGTTTGCTTTAAATGCCAGCGGGTGCGCTGATCCAGCGAAGCCTGGCTTAACTCTAAGGCATCTTCTAAAGCCCGATCTATTTCTACGTTAAACCAACTATCAATCCCCTGGTGCAAAAACTGCATCGAAAAATAAAACACAATGACTGCCGGTGCTAAGGCCAAAACCACGAACAGCGACACCATTCGAGTGGTTAACCGCGACCCCGCTTCACGCCTTTTTGTATGCTGAATCAAAGAAAATATGTTTGCCCCTACCAAAACCAGCAACACCACAGAACCCAGCGCATTAAACAACAACAACCACGAATACATGGCACTCAGTTGCGAGGATTCCTGCATGGCCGAACTCATCAACTGCAACGACAGCAGAATCAAGCCAAACAGGATTAAAACATAGAAGTTTACCGGGGGCGTTATTTTTTCAGAGTCCAT
Source organism: Methylococcales bacterium (assembly GCA_003584865.1). GTDB lineage: Bacteria > Pseudomonadota > Gammaproteobacteria > Methylococcales > Methylomonadaceae > Methylobacter_C. The sequence continues at coordinate 9,295 of QVQE01000138.1, read as the reverse complement.
AAAGTCCAGTGACTGGATAAATACCATTGCGAATCAATGTATGCTATTGGACGTAATGGCAAAGGTAAAGCATCACGATCAAAATCTACCTTAACAATACAGATATATTGCTTTTGGGGATTAATATCTCCTGTTTTTAGCTCTGGAAAATCAGTCACCGTAGACATTGACTCCAGAGCGGCAGACAATGTTGAAAAACTGGTGAACTCGCCATTTGTCTCATTTCTAACCCTATACATATTTAATAGGGCATGATACTGAAGGCGATAACGTATTACGTCTTCGTGTAAGGTAATATTCCAAAACAAATCCCGATACTGCTGTATTTTAAAGCGTAAATTCCAGAATAAGGGGACGCCATTTTGCAACGCTCTCTTTGCCTTATCACTCAGGTGATAAATAATTCCAGCAGACAGCACATAACTATCCCCTTGACGAACACTTTCTAAGTGACTAACCTCAGCAGAAAACGTTACCCCATAGCTTGTATTCGGTGCTGAACACAAAAAGAAGAGTACCGCGCATACCAAACAACAAAAAGCGTTATTGCTTTTTAATAAGCGCATAATAAAAACCATCCATTGCTGCTTCACCCGGCAGAATCTGCCTGCCATGACTCACAGCAAAACCCCAAGTCGCATCAATGGGTAGCTCAACCGCATCAGGATGTTCTTCTAAAAACACATCAATTTGTTGTTCATTTTCCTGCTTAAGGATAGAACAGGTTGCATAAAGCATCACCCCGCCTGAAGCCAACAAAGGCCAAACAGCCTTCAATATACGTTGCTGTAAATCACGCAACACACTGATATCTTCGGCCTTACGCAACAACTTAATATCTGGATGCCGACGAATCACGCCCAATGCAGAACAAGGCACGTCCAATAAGATACGTTCAAAAGCCTCTCCATCCCACCAAGCCTCAGGATTTGCAGCATCACCCACTATCAGACTCACTGAAAGATTTAAGCGCTGAATATTCTCACTCACCCTCTGCATTCGGGATTCTTCGATATCTACGGCCACCAAGTGCTTGACCTGCGGTTGAGATTCAAGAATATGCGCAGCTTTACCACCCGGCGCGGCACACACATCCAAAACACGTTGCCCTGCTTGCACGTTTAACAAATCGGCAGCCAATTGAGCCGCCACATCCTGAACCGAGACCAGCCCTTGTGCAAAGCCCGGCAATAAATCAACACCAACGGACTGCTTAAGAATAATAGCAGAAGGACAAAAATCAACCGCTGTCGCTTCTATACCTTTCTCGGCTAACTGCTGTAGATAATCGGCTTGACTGATTTGTGACAGATTAACCCGTAACGACATAGGCGGTTGTTGATTGTTCTCAACAAAAACAGTCTGCGCTTGTTCTGGCCAATCTAACTCAATCTGCTTAACCAGCCACTTAGGATGACTGATGGCTGACCACTGCATCGCATCGGCTTTTTGTTCCAGGCTGACTTGATCCCGCAAATAACTGCGTAACAACGCATTGATAAGCGCCTTTGCCCACGGCTTTTTCCGGGTCGCCAAAACCGTCTCTGAAACAGCCGCATAAGACTTAACCCGCATATAATTAAGTTGATATAAACCCACTAAAGCCAATGATTTAACTTCAACGTCCTTCAGAGGCTTCGTTAACAACTCACTTAAAATAAAATCCAGACGATAAAAATACCGACAAACGCCGTAACATAAAGCCTGAATAAATGCTCTATCTTTATCCAGCTCGACTGAAGGTAACGCAGCATCCAAAGCCGCCGTTAAAGACTGCCCATCCTGCAAGACACGTGTTAACACCCGTGCGGCGACTTGCCTGGTATTCACTGACTATTCAACCTAATTTGACCCCATTAACCTCATGAGCATTAATAAATGCCTGAGTAGACAACCGTTTTCCGCCGGGTAATTGCACTTCATGCAGTCTTAAAAAGCCGTTTCCTGTCGCGACGTCCATATTCTTGTTGGTAAGGCTAACGACTCCAGGTTCTAAGCTTGTTTCCGTCAATATCGCTTCTGCCTGCCAAATCCGTAATACATTACCTTGATAATCCGTTTGGGCTACTGGCCAAGCGTTTAAGCCTCTGACTCTAAGCGCCAACGTTTTCGCATCTTCAGTCCAATCGATGACAGCTTCGGTTTTAGTTAACTTCTCAGCATAAGTGACTAGGCTTTCATCTTGGCGCTCTGCCAAAATCGTTCCGTTTTCCAGATCAGGAAGCACTTTAAGCAAACCAATCGCACCCAATACGGCTAGTTTATCGTGTAAGTCACTGGCTGTATCCTGAGTCTGAATAACATACTCCTCCTTATGAAGCATATCGCCAGCATCCAGTTTACGCACTATCCGCATAATCGTCACGCCCGTCACCTCATCGCCTGCCATTAAAGAACGCTGAATAGGTGCCGCTCCCCGCCAACGGGGTAACAACGAAGCATGCACATTCACACAACCGAGTCTGGGCGATTCCAAAACCGCTTCGGTTAAAATCATGCCGTAAGCCACAACCACCATTAAGTCGGCATTAAATGATTTTAAGACCTGTAAATCTTCCTCATTTTTTAAACTCAACGGCTGAATAACTGGAAGTCCATGCTTCAAAGCAAGTTCTTTAACAGGGCTAATCTGTTCGCGCCGCCCTCTACCCGCAGGGCGATCAGGCTGCGTATACACAGCACACACAGTATGATTAGAGTCCAATAAGGCTTGCAAACTGGGTACTGAAAAGTCCGGTGTTCCGGCAAATAGTATCTTCATGATCAATTCTTACCCATTTTATGAATTTTCTCTAGCTTCTTTTTGATGCGCTGTCTCTTTAGAGAAGAAATATGATCAACAAATAACTTTCCATCTAAATGATCCATTTCATGCTGCACGCAGGTTGCCAATAAATCACTGGCCTCAAACTCAAAAGGCTGTCCCGCTTTATTAAGCGCTCTTACCTTAACATGTTCTGCACGGGTTACCTTTTCAAAAAAGCCGGGCACAGAAAGACAGCCTTCTTCAGCTTCTTTAACGCCATCTTTCTCAATAATTTCAGGGTTAATTAAAAACAACGGCTCATTCTTCTCTTCACTGACATCCATAACTATCACTCTTAGGTGCACATCAACCTGCGTTGCAGCTAAACCTACCCCTTGCGAATGATACATGGTCTCCAGCATATCATCAGCTAACTTTTTGATTTTATCATCGACCGACTTGACCACTGCAGCTTTCTTGCGCAGTCGATCATCCGGAAACTCGAGAATAGTTAAAATACTCAACAAACTCTCCACTAAAAATAATTGAAGGTAGAATTCTATAGTAGCACAGCAATACATGCAAACGCCTAGCCTGACAAGGCATTAACTCATTATTTTGGTGTTAGGTTTAATTTGGTTTATTTGCTGGTTGGGTTGGGAGGAATTGCTTATGACATAAAAAAGGTTAGCCAACTATAATCTGGCAAGTGATATTTCTAAATCGTGTTTGCTATATGTCTGCGCATTAGTGTAGTCATATTGAATCCCCTCCTATCTTTGATAGGTTTGTTTTATTAAAGTGCACATTACGCTATCAAATATTTATTATTTCTTCTGCCCCATTGTTCTGATGTTAAACCCATCTATGTAAATATTAGCAATGGCATAATTGTATTTTTGAGAATATTTTTTATCTTGTAGCACGCCAATATCTTTTAAGCATTTCAAAAAAGCATCAAAAGTATTAAATTGCTGCTGCAATTCCCTCGACTTTTGCCAAAAGGCTTTCAACTGCTCATCACTAAATAAAGACCCTAACTCAACAATGTTATTAAAAAACTCAGATAACTCGGGATATTCATTTTTAATAGCATCACAACGCTCTACAGAAGCCGCTTCTAAACCTTTGGTAAGTGAATTCCAACGTAGTAAATGGTCATTAGGTGCTAATTTCCCTTGAGGTTGTTGTAACTCAACTTCTTTAGCCCTACTTAATAAAATGGTTAATGACCGTGGATAAGTATTTCCACTTGAATCCGTTAAGCGAGAATAAACCCATGTTGAAACATAAGCATTTTGAATCTTTTGACGACGCAAGCCCCATAAAGGGGATAAGAGTTGGCGCAAGGATTCTTCACTGCTTTCATCTAACGGTGTGTCCTCTAAAGGTGCCATGCGATTGGCAAGATTCCTGAACTTCTCTGACCCTCCAATCGCTAAACGATACGCTAATCGGAAAAAATCTTCAGTTCCCCATTGTAAAAGTAACGTTCTAGCATCGCCAAAATGACTTTTGTTCGTAAAAACTAAATTACTCCAAATATCTTCTCGCAAAAAAACTTTAAAACGGATTTGATATAAGTTGTTATTATTGGTGTCATAAATTAAACGCATCAAACCACCGAGTGCTTCTTTTTGCCAAGAGGTATTTTCTTTAATATCTTGGTCTAAATCATCATAAAGTAGCCATATTTTTTGATTTCTCGTTTTTAAGTTGCTATTTAAGTGTGTGATAGCATCTCGACACAAACCGTTGAGTTTTGTATCAGTGACAAACTCTAATAATTTAGCAGTATGCCTAGATTCCCATACGGAATGTTCAATCGTATTAAAATTGTATTGTAAACGAGAGTGTAAGCCCGTTAATTTCGCTTTTTTAATAATATCGCTGAACTCAGGATAAGATTGATAAAGTCGAATAACCGCATAAGCTCGCCATAACGATAACCAATCCGTACCATCGGCGGTTATTTTCTTTTGAATATCCGAAAAAACATCTGCATTAGGTTTAAAACCATTACTAACACCATGCCCTGACATAATCGTTACATTATCCAAGCGACCACGCGATCGTTTTTCAGCATTTTCTCTGTGTTGAGTAAATAAGGTGTATAAAGTTGATTTTCCAGTGCCTTTTCTTCCCCGAATTACCCACACTTGATCTTCTAAACAACGATCAAAATCGGCTGTTTTCTGAAAAATTGCGTCAAAATCGGTATCTAAAATACTGGCAGCGTCACGTTCTGGAAAATTTAAAGATTTAATAAGTTCTAAGCGGTCAGATTCTGCTAACACCTCTTTTGTTTTTTCGATACCACTAACTTCAAGTAAAGCATTGAGCAAGGGTCTGTACCACATTAGAGCATTTTCAACTGGAAACTGATAACTGGCTGCAATATCAGGAAGATAAGGAATTTTAATAACATCTTCTTTTATTTCCTCTCCTTCTGATTTTATTACCTCAAGATTTAAATTGGATTCAATTTTTTCTACTAAAGAACGCCCAATAGCCCCTTCTGGAATAGACGATAGCACCAATCTAGCTTGAACACCGCTTAGTTTTTTTAATAAATCTCTAATAAAACAGATGCCTTCTGCATTTTGTTGACTGGGATATAAAACAAAAAAAGCTTCCTCAGCGAGTTGTAATAAAGACAATCCACCCCATTCATTAAGCCCTGTTCGTGCATCAATGAGCATAATATCAGGTTGATATTGATTCCAAAGTTCCTCTTCAAATTGATACCAAGGATCGTTTATTTCGGAAAATAAATGCGTAGTGGACAAAATAGATAATCGTTGAATATAACGCTGCCCTATTTTGCCAGCGGGGACTATAAATAAATCACGACGTGATTGGTTATCTTTAACGCTATAAATAATATTTGTTAATTCAATTTTCGGCTTATGTTGCTCATCAAAAAAACAGGTTTGACGCTCCCATAAATAATCAATCAACCCCTCATCAACTGGTTTATCACTTGGTGGTAATAAAGATTGTAATCCTGGCGCTTCTACATCCATATCCACTAAAACAACGCGCTTGCCTTGTCTTGCTAGTTGAAAAGCGGTTTGAATTAAAGCAGTAGTTCGTCCAACACCGCCTTTATAAGAATAAAACACCACGCGCTTAATAGGATGCTTAGGCTTTTTAGCAAATGAAGTTTTACCCGCAGATAACATTGCCACCGCATCTTGCCATGATAAAGGAAAGGTATCGCTTTTTGTTTGAACTGTAATTCCTTGGTTGGTAGCTTCTTCAGGAGAATAAAGCTCAATAATGCCGGGAGTTAAACCCACACCAGTAATTAAGGATTCAACTTGTTCCAAACGTTCTTTTCGAGTCTTTTCTTCAAATTGTGTGGATATAATGGTTAATAAAACAAACCCGCCCTCACCAATATCCAATTCAAATTGTTTGGGAAATTTCTGATTTAACGCTTTGCGTAATTGTATAGCGGCTTTCATTAGATTGTTTTCCCATTTTTTTCTAGCCAACCACATACATAATCAAAACTTTTTTGCCAATCTTCTTGTGATTGAGTAGTGTGTGGAATATAGCGCAAGCTAATGTAATCAACCTCAGTTGAACATAACGGATAAAGGATGGCTTGCAGATGTATTAATAACTGATGGTCTGATTTTGCTTTTTTATAAAAATCAGGCATACGTTTGAGAGCTGTCAATAACCCGTGACTTGGATTAACAACGGGTTGGTTATACAGTGAGTCTTTAGGACGGTTGCTGTTTTCTGAAAAATTGTTAATTTTATGATAATCAAGCAACAAAGATTTTAAGCGACACTCAACCGCTATCCCACCCAAATGAAAAATAGCAATCGTATGCTTTTGATTTTTGGGTAATGCAGTTATATCACTTTTTCTTGCTAAATAAGCACCCGCAAAGTCTTCCATGGATATAATATGTTTATAGAATTATAAAAATCAATCAGAGCTAGTCTTATGAGTTAATTTATTAAGAACTACAAAAATTAATAGAGGCATTAAGTAATCGCCCCCTACCAGCAAATCAGAAAGAACCGTTACAAATGTGACACTATGTTAAGTTATGTAATGTAGCACAATGGCACATTTGAGTCGATCAATCTAGGAAATCCTCATATTTTCAGATCTTAACCTACCCTCAGCAATAAATCCTAAAACTTAGCTTTCCCCAAACCCTCTTACTTCGCATAGTCCAATGACCGCACCCACCTGCCTATTACTTGATTTACTAAAACGTCCCAAGCACCTCAAATAATCCCAGTTTAAACAAAAAAGGGTTATCCACATAATTTATGGATAACCCTAACGACTACTATACCGCTTGACCAAATACCCAATCGAAGCAGCACAAACCCATCAATAGCGGTTTACACCACTAACTTTGTTACTATTTGACTAAAGGGTTGCTGACCGTCTTTTGTAACGGCAGCGACTCTAACTTCATAGGTAGACCCACTAATTAAACCCGTTATGACAAAAGTGCTTTGAATGCTGACATAGACCACCCACACGGTTGTTCCCAACAAACGAATCTCCCATCGAAAAGAACCGTTGTGGGTTATCAGCTGAGACTTTGTAAAGATACTACCCGAAAAATCACCATCATTGACGGTCAGTTCTTCTTTGGTAGGTGTGCTGGGTTGGTGGGATTCATTAAAGCCACTACTCAGGATAGCCGTTTCATCGCCATTGGCAATTCGATCGACATATTTTGCAAGCAGAATGAATTTTGCATCAACGACTTTCTCACAATCATTTCTGATTGAAATAGCCGTATGCGCACCGTCTTTAGCCGCTAATATAGCCGCGTCAAAAGCGTCTAAGGCGGCTGTAGCTTCTGCTAAAGACACATCGGGAGCGCCAAACAGAATATTGTTGGTCATTTTAACAACGACATTCCGACAAAACGAGGCTTTATCAACAATTGGAAGCCTGGTAAAGGAAGTTAAAACCTTTAACTTTTTCATAAGATTCTCCTTATGAAATACATGCATTATTGACGCCAGTTAAACACTGCGCCAAAGATTAGGTTGATAATATTATCTTAGCCAATTCGAAACTAATCTTTGATTTATCCATAGAGGTCTCACCTAATTTACTTTTCTATGGGTCACTATAGGCTTATATTCTGATAAAAAGTAGGTAAATTTAAATTATATTTATAGGCGTCATCTCAGACGATACGTCAACCCAGGTTTGGCTCAGATATGAACGTCAAAAGGCTTATCCACAACCCTTTGTTATCAAAGCAAACGTAGCGTCTCCAATAGGAAACGTAACGGTCGTAAGATGTCCTTCAATTCAAATAAAATCAGGACAGGTTATCCACAAACGCTTTGCTTTCAAAGCAAACGTAGCTTCTCCAATAGGGAACGTAACGATTACTGTTGTTTACGTAACGTAAGCAGATGGAAACGTAACGACCACTATTGATAACGTAACGAAAGCAGTTGTAAACGTAACGTTCACTATTGATAACGTAACGAAAGCAGTTGTAAACGTAACGTTCACTATTGATAACGTAACGAAAGCAGTTGTAAACGTAACGTTCACTATTGATAACGTAACGAAAGCAGTTGTAAACGTAACGTTCACTATTGATAACGTAACGAAAGCAGTTGTAAACGTAACGTTCACTATTGATAACGTAACGAAAGCAGTTGGAAACGTAACAAGCATTATTGCTTACGGAGCGTAAGCAATAAGAAAAAGGTTTTTCACAAAAGATTATAATACCGGATAACATGAAGTAAGCGTATTCTCTCCCACAAAAGCACCTTTGATCTGGTCAGTCTTAAGAAAACATGTTTCTCCCAATGAATTAGTTTTGAAAAAACATGCCGCAGGTCAAGCGGCTTTTTGTGAATTGAAAGTTCATCTTAGTCCAACCGGTGCTAAAGTAGAACAGTCTGAAGACTGTGGTAACTTTGCAGCGGGTATTTGCCGTTTTTCAACAGATGGCAAAGAATTGATTAAGGTTCAATAAACTCTCTTTTGCATTTTGAGACAGATGATAGTGTTTTGCTGCTATCATATGTCTTAACCAATAGTCCAGCAGTTTCACAACGAGCACCTGCCTTTCCAAGTCATAGTTTTTGCCTATTCCAAGATGACTTCCTGTGTATTTAATAGCGTCGCACTCCAATGATTCTCAAGAATTCCCCAGCAGCGTTCGATTGCACAAACACCCTCAGTAATAACTTACCCCCCACAGACGCACTAATCATATCACTCTACTGCCACCAGTTCATCATGCAAGCGATAAATTGCCTTATATTTCCAACATGGCCGTATTGTCTGGAGGTGGAAGAGGGGGAGTCGTCGTTCGGTATTTTCGGTATTTATAGTGAGGTAAATTGCTGGCTAATCGGCAACCATCATGATCAGTCAACTACCGACTGATCAATGGTATGAAGCAATTGGTGATAATACTTTAGCTGATGCCATTTTAGACAGACTCATGCACAATGCACACCGAATCAACTTAAAAGGCGAATCCATGCGAAAAAAGAAGAATTCCTTGACTCAAGTTGAACACTTAG